>NZ_JBEYZY010000002.1:0-179007 GCF_040646295.1 Streptomyces sp. NPDC046197
CCTCATCGGACAGCACAACTTCGATGGCACGAGGACCCCGAGACATGAAAACAGGCTACAGACTTAACCGTGCAATTTCTGGCGCATCACACTAGCGACGGCGGCGGTGCAGTGCGATCGCCGCTGCCGTGCCGCCGGCGACCGCGCCGACTCCGGCCGCCGCCGGGATGCCGACCTTGGCCGCCTTCCGGCCCGTGCGGTAGTCGCGCAGGCGCCAGTCCATGGCGCGGGCATGGCGGCGCAGTTTGGCGTCGGGGTTGATGGCGTAGGGATGGCCGACCAGCGACAGCATCGGAATGTCGTTGTGGGAGTCGCTGTAGGCGGCGCACCGGGTGAGGTCCAGGCCCTCCGCCGCGGCGAGCGCCCGCACCGCCTCGGCCTTCGCCGGGCCGTGCAGCGGTTCGCCGACCAGCCGGCCCGTGTAGACGCCGTCGACCGACTCCGCGACCGTGCCCAGGGCGCCGGTCAGGCCCAGTCGGCGGGCGATCACCTGCGCGATCTCCACCGGCGCCGCGGTCACCAGCCACACCTTCTGGCCCGCGTCCAGGTGGGCCTGGGCCAGCGCGCGCGTGCCCGGCCAGATCCGCTCGGCCATGTACTCGTCGTAGATCTCCTCACCGATCGACGTCAGCTCGGAGACCCGGTGGCCCTTCACGATGGACAGCGCCGAGTCGCGCGCGTCCTGCATGTGCTCGGGGTCCTCGACCCCGGCCAGCCTGAACCAGGCCTGCTGCCAGGCGAACTTGGCCAGGTCGCGCGTCTCGAAGAACTTCCGCTTGTACAGGCCCCGGCCGAAGTGGAACAGCGCGGCGCCCTGCATCACGGTGTTGTCCAGGTCGAAGAAGGCGGCGGCCTTCTCGTCCCCGTGGACCGGGAACTCCGGTTCCGGCGCCGCGGGCGCCGAGACGTCCCCTTCCTGCGAGGACTTGCGCGCTGCCTCCGCAGAGGCCTCGCCTGCCAACACGCTCCGCGCCGTGGCGGAGCGCCTACGGGGAGTGAGCCATCCGAGAGCGGCCATGGCGTGAGCATAGCCAGTTTGTTCGGTGGTTCCGGAGTCGAGAGGTTTGAAGGCTGTGAACTCTGCGCGACCCTGCCGTTAAAGAAGTCACGCGGACGGCGTGTCGCGTACGTCCCGGACGGGGTGGCCCTCTCCGCCCGGCGCGGTGCGGGCGGGCCGAGGCGGCCCTGTGTGCACGGTGTTGTGCGGCTGGGGTTCCGTGAGGGCGTGACCGCGCGAGAATGGCCGACATGAGTTCCCTCTTCCGCCGTAGGTCCCCGGCTCCCCAGGACCGGCTGGTCACCCTCGTCCGCAAGCCCGGCTGCCATCTGTGCGACGACGCACAGCTCGTCGTCGAGAAGGTGTGCGGCGATCTCGGTGTGCCGTGGGAGCAGAAGGACATCACCCAGGATTCCCGGCTGCACGACCAGTACTGGGAGCAGATCCCCGTGGTGCTCGTGGACGGGGAGCAGCACACGTTCTGGCGCGTCGACGAGGAGCGCCTGCGCAAGGCCCTGACCGGCTGACCGACGAGTCCGAACTGGCCGGAAAGTCGCTTAGGATCGTCGGCGTTCTGGTCTCGGGGGTGGTGATCATAGAGGAGAGTGTGCGGTTTTGCCCCCAACAAGAAAGGAACGCGGGCGCGGGTGCGCCGGTTCCCCACGTCTGCGCCGGGGGCGCGTGACCCCGGTCACGTTGGCCGGGCAAATCGGACACCATCTTTGTGCACGCGTTCACAAAGACATAGCCTGCTGTCGACGGGGCGGTCCGGGAACGTATGACCGCCTGCAGCCCCGCTCTACCCGCAGGAGCACCGTGGCAACTGGCCGAACTCACCGACCGGCGACCCGCAGCCGAGGGATCCCCGAGGCCACCGTCGCCAGGCTTCCGCTGTACCTCCGAGCCCTGACCGCACTGTCGGAGCGCTCGGTACCCACGGTCTCCTCCGAGGAGCTGGCGGCCGCGGCGGGGGTCAACTCCGCCAAGCTGCGCAAGGACTTCTCCTACCTCGGCTCCTACGGGACCCGGGGTGTCGGCTACGACGTCGAGTATCTCGTGTACCAGATCTCCCGCGAGCTGGGTCTGACCCAGGACTGGCCGGTTGTGATCGTCGGTATCGGTAATCTCGGCGCCGCGCTCGCCAACTACGGCGGCTTCGCCTCCCGCGGCTTCCGGGTCGCCGCGCTCATCGACGCGGACCCCTCGATGGCCGGGAAGCCCGTCGCCGGGATCCCCGTCCAGCACACCGACGACCTGGAGAAGATCATCCAGGACAACGGCGTCTCGATCGGCGTGATCGCGACCCCCGCGGGCGCCGCCCAGCAGGTCTGCGACCGCCTCGTGGCCGCGGGTGTCACGTCCATCCTGAACTTCGCGCCGACCGTGCTGAGCGTCCCGGACGGCGTCGACGTGCGCAAGGTCGACCTGTCCATCGAGCTGCAGATCCTCGCCTTCCACGAGCAGCGCAAGGCCGGCGAGGAGGCCGCGACGCCCGACGGCGCCCACCCGGCCGCCGCCACCCGCAAGGAGTCCGCCGACCAGGGGCCCGACGGGGACGTACCCGCCGTGATGCCGGCATGAGTCTCCTCGTCGTCGGACTGAGTCACCGCAGCGCCCCGGTCAGCGTCCTGGAGCGCGCCTCGCTGAACGCGGAGGACCTGACCAAGCTGCTGCAGGACACCGTCGCCGCCGAACCGGCCGCCGAGGCCGCCGTGCTGGCCACCTGCAACCGCATCGAGCTGTACGCGGACGTGGACAAGTTCCACGCCGGTGTCGCCGAGCTGTCCACGCTGCTCGCCCAGCACAGCGGGGTCGGCCTGGAAGAGCTCACCCCTTATCTCTACGTGCACTACGAGGACCGGGCGGTCTTCCACCTGTTCTCGGTGGCCTGCGGGCTCGATTCCATGGTCGTCGGCGAGGGCCAGATCCTCGGCCAGATAAAGGACTCCCTCGCCAGGGCGCAGGAGCTGCACACCGTCGGCCGCCTCCTGAACGACCTGTTCCAGCAGGCGCTGCGGGTCGGCAAGCGCGCCCACTCCGAGACCGGGATCGATCGCGCCGGGCAGTCCCTGGTGACCTTCGGCCTGGAGCAGCTGTCCGGGGGCGCCGACGTGCAGACCTGGGCGCGCGGCAAGAAGGCCCTGGTCATCGGCGCGGGCTCGATGTCCTCGCTGGCCGCGGCCACGCTCGCCCGCGCCGGGGTCGCGGAGGTCGTCGTCGCCAACCGCACCTATGAGCGCGCCGAGCGGCTGGCCCGGATACTCACCGAGGGCGACGACACGGACGTGCTGGCCCGCGCGGTACCGATGGACGCGGTGCCGCTCGAGCTGACACGTGCCGACGTCGCCGTTTCCTGTACCGGCGCGACGGGCGTCGTACTGACGGCCGAGTCCATCGCCACCGCGGTGGAGGGCCGTACCGGCGCGGACGTCGAGGGCGCGGACCGCGAGAACGCGGGGAACGCCGAGGCCGCCGAGAGCGCGGGGGGCCGTCGTACGACGGCGAAGGCGGATCTGCGGGACACCCCGCTGCCGCCCACCAGCGTCGGCGCCGAGGAGGGCTGCCCGCTGGACCTGACCGCCGTGGAGCCCGGCTTCTCCCTGCTGGGCGAGTCCGCCGTCGCCGGCATGGACGCGGCCACCCTGGAGCAGCACGCCACCTGGGTCGACAACGGCACCGTCGACCGCCGGGAGGCGGCCCGCCGCAGCGCCGAGGCCGACGCCGAGCTGATCACCGCGCTCGCCGTGACCGCGGCCACCGTCGGCCGCATCCCCGAGCGCCGCAGGCCGGAGCCGGTCGTCGAGGCCCCGCGGCCCGAGCCGGCGCTGTTCGTCCTCGACCTCGCCATGCCGCGGGACGTCGACTCGGCGGTGCACCGGCTGGCCGGGGTCCGCCTGGTGGACATCGAGTCGCTCGCCGAGGCCTCCGCGGACGCACCGATGGCTGCCGACGTGGACCAGGTGCGGCGTATCGTCTCCGACGAGGTCGCGGCTTTCGGGGCGGCTCAGCGGGCGGCACACATCACACCGACCGTCGTCGCCCTGCGCACCATGGCCGCAGACGTCGTGGCGGGCGAGATCGCCCGCCTGGAGGGGCGGCTGCCCGGCCTCGACGACAAGCACCGGGCGGAGATCACGCAGACCGTGCGGCGCGTCGTCGACAAGCTGCTGCACGCGCCGACCGTCAGGGTCAAGGAGCTCGCGGCCGAACCCGGCGGCACCGGGTACGCGGACGCGCTGCGCACCCTGTTCGACCTCGACGCCGAGACAGTTGCCTCCGTCTCCCAGGCGGACGGCGAAACGAACGGCGAAAAGAACATGGACACGAACGGCAAGAACCGAGGGCCGGCATGAGTAGCAAGGCAGGGGGGCCCCGCAGTCGAGCACATGGGGCGCTGCGGCTGGGGACCAGGCGGAGCAAGCTCGCCAAGGCCCAGTCCGGGCAGGTGGCGGACGCCGTGAGCCGGGTGACCGGACGGCCCGTCGAACTCGTGGAGATCACCACGTACGGCGATGTGTCCCGCGAGCACCTCGCGCAGATCGGCGGCACGGGCGTGTTCGTCACGGCGCTGCGTGACGCGCTGCTGCGGGGCGAGGTCGACTTCGCGGTTCATTCGCTCAAGGACCTGCCCACCACGCAGCCCGACGACCTGGTCCTGGCCGCCATTCCGGAGCGTGAGGACCCGCGCGACGTGATCATCGCCCGGGACGCCCTGAAGTTCACCGACCTGCCCCGCGGGGCGCGCATCGGCACCGGCTCGCCGCGCCGCATGGCGCAGCTGAACGCGTACGCGCGCAGCCACGGGCTGGACATCGAGACGGTCCCGATCCGGGGCAACGTCGACACCCGCATCGGCTTCGTCCTCGGCGGCGAACTCGACGCGGTCGTGCTGGCCGCCGCCGGCCTGAACCGGATCGGCCGGATCGACGAGGTGACCGACTTCCTGTCGGTCGACACGGTTTTGCCCGCCCCCGGCCAGGGGGCACTGGCGATCGAGTGTGCCGCGGACAACGCTGACCTCGCCGCCGCGCTCGCCGAACTCGACGACCCGTTCACGCGGGCCGCCGTGACGGCCGAGCGCTCACTGCTCGCCGCCCTGGAGGCCGGCTGCAGCGCCCCCGTGGGCGCGCTGGCCGACCTTTCCCCACTCTCGGCTCCGCTCGAGCGGGGGGACCCCCAGGCCGACGGGCAGATTGTCAAGGAAATGCGCCTGCGCGGCGTCGTCGGCACGACCGACGGCAGCGCGCTGGTGCAGCTGTCCACCACCGGTCCCGTGCCCGAGACGCACGACCAAGCGCTGGCGCTCGGTCGCGAACTCGCCACCGAGATGCTTGCCCAGGGCGCGGCCGGTCTGATGGGGGAGCGAGCACATTGAGCCCCACCACCCTTCCCGCCGGTCCGGAACACGGGCACGTCACCTTCCTCGGTGCCGGACCCGGAGATCCGGGACTGCTGACACTGCGCGCCGTCGAGGCGCTGGCGAACGCGGACGTACTGGTCGCCGAGCACGAGGTGCTCGACGTGGTGCGTACGCACGCCAGGCAGGGTGTCGCCGTCGTGCACACGGACCCGGATCCCTCGTCGGACCCGACTCCGGGCACGGGCACACCCCAACTCACGGTCGTTGACGGCACGTCAACAACCGTTGCTGTCCCCGCGGTGCGGGATGCCGCACATCTTGTCATGGAGGCCGCGCGGGGCGGCAGGCGGGTCGTCCGTGCCGTGTCCGGGGACCCGGGACTGGATACGTACGCCGCCGAGGAAATGCTCGCCTGCGCCGCCGCGGGTGTTCCCTTCGAGGTCGTCCCCGGCATCGCGACCGCCGTCGGTGTGCCCGCGTACGCGGGTGTGCCGCTGCGGGACGCCGAAGGCGCCGACGTGCGGTTCGTGGACGCCCGTACCGCCTCGGACCGCTGCTGGACCGAGGTCGGCGCCTCGGACGGCACGGTCGTCGTGTCGACCACGCTGGACTCGGTCGCCGCGGCGGCCGGCGAGCTGGTGGCGGCCGGCCGCAAGCCGGACACTCCGATGACGGTGACGATCGCCGGTACGACCACGCGGCAGCGGACGTGGGCGGCGACCCTGGGCACGATCGCGCAGACCCTGAAGCAGGCCAAGGTCCTGCCGTCCCCGGACGGCGGCCGGCCTGTCATAGCCGTCGTCGGTGAGCGTTCCGCCGCCGCCCAGCGCGACCGGTTGTCGTGGTTCGAGTCCAAGCCGCTGTTCGGCTGGAGGGTGCTCGTGCCGCGTACCAAGGAGCAGGCGGCGTCGCTCTCCGACCAGCTGCGGTCCTACGGGGCCGTGCCGTACGAGGTGCCGACGATCGCCGTCGAGCCGCCGCGCACGCCCCAGCAGATGGAGCGGGCGGTCAAGGGCCTGGTGACCGGCCGGTACGAGTGGATCGCGTTCACCTCGGTCAACGCGGTCAAGGCGGTGCGCGAGAAGTTCGAGGAGTACGGGCTCGACGCGCGGGCCTTCGCCGGGATCAAGGTCGCGGCGGTCGGCGAGCAGACCGCCAGGGCCCTCATCGCCTTCGGCGTGAAGCCGGACCTGGTGCCGAGCGGCGAGCAGTCGGCCGCCGGTCTCCTGGAGGACTGGCCGCCGTACGACCCGGTCTTCGACCCGATCGACCGTGTCTTCCTGCCGCGTGCCGACATCGCCACGGAGACCCTCGTCGCCGGTCTGATCGAGCTCGGCTGGGAGGTCGACGACGTCACGGCCTACCGGACCGTGCGGGCCTCGCCGCCGCCGGCCGAGACGCGGGAGGCGATCAAGGGCGGCGGCTTCGACGCCGTGCTCTTCACGTCCTCGTCCACGGTCCGCAACCTGGTGGGGATCGCCGGCAAGCCGCACAACGTGACGGTGATCGCGTGCATCGGCCCGGCCACGGCGAAGACCGCCGAGGAACACGGCCTGCGGGTCGACGTCATGGCGCCCGAACCGTCGGTCCACAAGCTGGCGGAGGCCCTGGCCGACTTCGGCCTGAAGCGGCGCGCTGCCGCCCTGGAGGCCGGGGATCCGGTCACTCGGCCGAGCGAGCGGCGGCCGGGGGCGCGCAGGCGTCGGTCGACGACCTGAGGCCCGATCAGTGGGCCGCCCCGAGCCGCACGCGCCGCCGTCCTCACACAGAAGACGGCGGGGCGGCGGCACGGTTCGACAGGGCGTCGGCAAAAGGGGTCTTCGGGCGGGCGTAGCGTAGAAGCCATGACGAAGTACGGATCCTTTCCCGGTACGCGTCCCCGGCGGTTGCGCACCACCCCTGCCATGCGGCGCATGGTCGCAGAGACGCGGCTGCATCCGGCGGACCTGATCCTGCCCGCGTTCGTGCGCGAGGGTGTGAGCGAGCCGGTGCCGATCGCGGCCATGCCCGGGGTCGTGCAGCACACGCGGGACAGCCTGAAGAAGGCGGCGGCCGAGGCCGTGGCGGCCGGGGTCTCCGGGATCATGCTCTTCGGTGTGCCGGAGGAGGGGAAGAAGGACGCCCTCGGTACGGCCGGTACCGACCCGGACGGGATCCTGCAGGTCGCCCTGCGCGATGTGCGGACCGAGGTCGGGGACGACCTGCTCGTCATGTCCGACCTGTGCCTGGACGAGTTCACCGACCACGGGCACTGCGGTGTGCTCGACGCCGAGGGCCGGGTCGACAACGACGCCACGCTGGAGCGGTACGCGGAGATGGCGCAGGTGCAGGCCGACGCCGGCGCGCACGTGGTCGGCCCCAGTGGGATGATGGACGGCCAGATCGGCGTCGTCCGTGACGCGCTGGACCAGATCGGGCGCGAGGACGTCGCGATCCTCGCCTACACCGCGAAGTACTCCTCGGCCTTCTACGGGCCCTTCCGGGAGGCGGTGGGCTCCTCGCTCAAGGGCGACCGCAAGACCTACCAGCAGGACCCCGCCAACCTGCGCGAGTCCCTGCGGGAGCTCGCCCTGGACCTGGAGGAGGGTGCCGACATGGTGATGGTCAAGCCGGCCGGACCCTACCTGGACGTCCTGGCCCGGGTCGCCGACGCGGTCGACGTGCCGGTCGCCGCGTACCAGATCTCCGGCGAGTACTCGATGATCGAGGCCGCCGCCGAGAAGGGCTGGATCGATCGGGACCGGGCGATCCTGGAGACCCTGACCGGCATCAAGCGGGCCGGCGCGCGCAACATCCTGACCTACTGGGCCACCGAGGTCGCGCAGAAGCTGCGGTAGCCGGGCCTCACCGAGGGGCCGTCAGGAGCGGACCGCTCCGGCGACGACGCGGGGCGGGATCCGACCCTGATGCGGGAGGGATTGCGAGGACGACACCGAGGACGGGCCCTCGTCGCGTACGCCCTGTCCGTCGTGGCAGCCCGTGAGGGTGAGCGCGGCGAGCACGAGCGCCGTGGCGGCGAGCAGTCGGGTTCGGGCCGGGCATGCGGGCATGGGCATCCCCCCTGTGGATCGGTGCACACGGTCGCCCTGGACGGGCACGGACGACCGTCGACGGGCGCGGCCGCTTCGCTCGTCGAGGCAGTGGTACGTGGTCGGCCTCAGCTTGGCCGGTCGCCGGTGCCGGAGGCCAGGTTTGCGCGTGGATCCGGGACGCCCTGGCCGCCGGGACGGCCCGGACCTGCGAAGACGACGGCGGGTGGGAGCACACTCCGGGACGCGCCGCCGGTTGTACGACGACGTCCGTCACCTCGGTATCGACGAGGTGACGGACGGAGGGCCGGCCGCCCGTCAGACCGTCAGCCCGTCGGCTGCGCCGGGCACAGCCTCCGGGGCCGTGCGTCGGTGCGCAGCCGCGCGTCGACGCAGTGGGCGGGCAGGTCGCCGTACGCCGTGGTGCCGAAGTTCGCGGTGACGGTCAGCGTGCCGTCGCCGAAGACGGTCCGCTGGACGCTGCGGTCGGCCGTCAGCAGGCGGAAGGAGCTCATCTGCTCCGTGCCCGCCGCGCGGTGCAGGGGGGAGAAGTAGCGCTGCAGGGCCGCCAGTTCAGGACCGTGCTGCTCCAGGGCCGGACCGTTGAGCGCGAAGTTGAGCGGGGTGTTGTAGAGCATCGCCAGCAGTGCCCGTGCCGTCTTCTGCTCCGGCAGCTTGTCGTACGACAGTTCCCAGCGCTCGGCGTTGACCAAGGAGCCGTGCAGCGCCGTCTCGTAGAGCGGGACGCGGTAGCGGGGGTCGTACATGGCGGTGGCGAGCTCCTGGGGCAGCCGCACCGGCTTGAAGAAGGCGCCCGGCGCGTTCGCCGGGTAGTAGCCGCCCCACGTCTCCTTGTCACGCTCCAACGGCCACAGGCCGTCGGAGACCGGTGTCGCGGAGCCGTGGTCGAAGGCCAGGACCGTATTGGCCCACGCCTGGGCCGACTCCGAGCCGAGCACGAGGTTCCGCGTCAGTGCGCCCATCCGGGCGAGCCGGTACGTGCGGTCCTGTGCCCTGGTCATCTCGTGGCCCTTGCCGTAGTCACGGAACAGCTCCCCGGTCGCGTCGACGTCGAGGAAATAGCTGTCCGCTCCGTTGGCGACCATCGTGCGGGTGCGCCGGGCGAGGTGGTGCGCGGTCGGCTCGGCCTGGTCGAAGGCACGGGAGCTGAGGTAGCAGCCACGACCGCCGAAGCCCGTGCGGGCGTTGCCGTTCGCGTCGCGTACGCAGAAGTCGGGGTAGACCCGGCCCGGCCACACCGATGTGGGGCTGTCCGCGCTCTTGGGGTCCTGGCCGTTGGCGAACGTGTCGTAGGGGCCGACGAGGTAACCCGCCCGCCGTGCCGCCTGCACCGCCTGCGCGGTCATCGGGTCGGGGCCGGAGTCGTAGCCGAGCCACATCCGGTCCACGCCCAGCCGCTTCAGTTTCGCGACGCCGTCCGCCGTCCGGGCCTCGCCCCACACGTAGGCGTGGAAGGCCCCCAGCAGTCTGCCGACGGCCGGGTTGCGGCTGATCTTCGCGCGGAGACTGCCGAGTCGGCCGTGCTGGGAGAGGTAGGAGCGGAAGTCGGTGGCCGGGGCCACCGGACTGCCGTCGGTCAGGGAGAAGGAGATCTCGTAGTCCCGCGTGCCCTCCCCGGCGTCGAAGGTGTGTCCGGCGGTGGTCCGGAGCCGGCCGTCGGCGGAAGCGAACTGCAGCCGGGTGCCGATGTCGGTGGAGGTGAGGTAGCTGACCCCGTGCCCGCCCATCGAGTAGCCCCACAGCGGCAGCGACAGGTCCGCTCCCACGTCCGCGGTCGATCCCGCCAGGCCCCCCTTGGCCTCCCCCGCATTCCAGAAGGCGTCCCGGACGGGGATGTCCAGGCCCTCACCGCGCGGCAGCTGGAGACCGGTGACCGCGGGATCGGTACCGGTCACCGGCCACCGGACCGTCTGGTCGCGGTCCGAGCTCAGGCTGATCCGCAGCCGGCCGTGGTCGGAGGCCGCCGTCACGCTCAGCCCCGTGCCGGGATAGTTCCAGTGGGCCCGGCCGCCGGAACGGGTCACCGGACCCGGCTCGCCGAGAGCGCCGGCGGCCGGAGCGGACAGCACCAGCCGGCGCCCGTCGTCGGTCCGCGCCGTCACGGCCAGTGAGGCGGGATCGACGACGGCCGTCCCGTGTGCGACGCCGAGTTCGACCCGGCCGCCGGGCTCGGCGCCGGCGGCGCTGTCGCATCCTGTGGTGCCGAGGGCGGCGGCGGTGAGTGCGAGCGCGATCGTGAGGGCGCGTTTGGCGCCCCGCGCGCCGTTCTGAGGAAGAACTGTCATGGGAAGTGGATAGTCAGCGCTTCTAAGAGACTTCTAAGGCGGGAAGGTCAGGCGGAACAGGGCTCCGCCGTCCGGCGGCCGTTCCGCGGCGAGGTCGGCGGCGTGGGTGAGGGCGATCTGGCGGGCCATGGCCAGGCCCAGGCCCGAGCCGGGCAGAGGGCGGGCCGAGGGGGCCCGGTAGAAGCGGTCGAAGATGTGGGGGAGGTCCTCGGGTGCTATGCCCGGCCCGTGGTCCCGTACGGTGACGTCCCGCTCGGTGACGGTGACGTCGACCGGGTCGCCGGGCGAACTGAACTTGGCCGCGTTGTCGAGCAGATTGCCCAGCAGCCGGGACAGCCGGGCGGGGATACCGGGATGCAGCCGGTCCGCGCCCCGCTCGGTGACCTCGACCCGGAACGTGACCTCGGGCCAGCGTTCGCTGGCGACGGCCACCGCGTCGCGTACCAGGCCGGCGATGTTGACCTGCTCGACGAGGGGCTGGGGTTCCTCGTCCCTGGCCAGCTCGATCAGGTCGTTGACCAGGCCCGTGACGTCGTGCACCTGACGGCCGAGGGCGGATGCGGCACGCTCGCGCTGTTCCGCGGTGAGCCGGTCGGCACGGGCCAGGAGCTCGGAGTTCGTGCGCAGCGCGGTCAGCGGTGTGCGCAACTCGTGGGAGGCGTCGGCGATGAGGCGGCGCTGCGCGGTGACCGAGCGGTCGAGCGCGTCGAGCATGGTGTTGAACGTCGTCGCGAGTCGCGTCAGTTCGTCGTCCCGATGGCGGTGTGCGAACGGCGTGTCGATGCGGTGGCGCGGATCGCGGGTGGCGGCCACCCGTTCCGCGGTGGCCGTGAGCCGGGCGATGGGGGCGAGTCCGGCGCGTGACACCGCATGGCCCAGGGCCCCGGCGACCACGACTCCCGTCATGCTGATCGTGACCATCAGCCAGGCCGTCTGCCGCACCCCGCGTTCCGCTATGTCGGAGCGCAGGGCGACCTGGACGGCGGTGCCGCCGCCGAACGTCGTGGTGAGCATGCGGGCCGGGTGGCCGGCGACCGTGATGTCCCGGTAGTAGGGGGCCTGCCGGCCGGCCGCCACGGCGCGGGTGGCCGGGTACACCGGAAGGGCGTACCGGTCGGCCGGGTCGTGGGCCGGGTCGCGCGGGACGATCTGCGCGCAGGCCGGTGCGCCCAGGTAGCGGCACTCGGCCCTGAGCGTGCCCGGGGAGGCGGTCCGGGACTCCTGCATCTGGTGGGCGACGAGCGTCGCCGACTGGGTCAGGTTCTGGTCGAGTTGCTGGTACAGCTTGTAGCGCAGCACGAAGAACGCCGCGGCGCAGACGCCGACGACGACCAGTGCCGCGGCGGCGGAGGTCGCCAGGGCCAGGCGCGTACGCAGACGGCGAGGACCCCGGAGGGCGTCCACCGCACCACGGACCCCGAACCGCCGTGCACCGCTCATGCCGTGTCCAGGCGGTAGCCGATCCCGTGCACCGTGTGCACCAGACGGGGCTCGCCGCCCGCCTCCAGCTTGCGCCGCAGGTAACCGACGTAGACGGCCAGGGAGTTGGAGCCGGGGCCGAAGTCGCCGCCCCAGACCCGTTCGAAGAGGGTCTGCTTGGGCAGGACCTGACCGGGATGCAGCAGCAGCTGTTCCAGCAGCCCGAACTCGGTGCGGCTGAACTCGATGGCGCGCTCTCCCCGGCGGCCGGTGCGGCTGACGGGATCCACCACCAGGTCCGCGTAGGACAGCAGGCCGCCGCTCTCCGCCGGGTCGGGGCTCGTTCTGCGCAGCAGGGCCCGGACCCTGGCGGTCAGCTCGTCCAGCGCGAACGGCTTGACCAGGTAGTCGTCGGCACCCGCGTCCAGCCCGTCGACCCGTTCGCTCACCGCGTCCAGCGCCGTCAGGACCAGTATCGGCGTGCGGTCGCCCAACGCCCGCAGCCGTCGGCACAGGGCGAGCCCGTCCAGGACCGGCATCATCACGTCGGTGACGATCACGTCCGGCTGCCGCGCGGCCGTCTCGGACAGGGCCGCCAGGCCGTCGGCGGCGCACCGGACCTCGTACCCCTCGACGGCCAGGCCGTCCTCCAGCGCGGCCCGCACCTCGGCGTCGTCCTCGACCACCAGTATTCGCTTCACCATGCCCTTCAGCGTGCCAAAGCGCCGGGAGCGGGCGCGGAGGTCAGTCCCACCAGAAGGACCACATCCGCTCGCCGACGAGCTCCTGCGCGTAGGCCCGCAGGCTCTCGTGTCCGCCCTGGGTGATGTTGTCCGGGCAGAACGCGAAGTGCTCCGCCGCCACCGCCTCGGCCGCGGAGAGGGTGGTCGGCGGAGCCGCCACCGAGACGACCAGGATGTCGAAGCCGAGCGCGACGACGCGTATGCCGAAGCGGTCCTCCCAGGAGCGGAGTACCGCGCAGAGGCGGGCCACGTCGTTCTCGTGGTTCAGGGGGCCGGTCCAGCCGATGGCCGCGGGGATGTCCGCGCTGCGGCGCGCGGGCACCAGGGCGAGGTGCGGTTCCTTGAACCACGGCGGGCCCTCGGCCAGCAGGTCGGCGACCTCGGCGGCCCGCACGTCCGGGTCGATGGTCGGCGACTGCCGCTGCGCGAGACCGGGCCACTGCTCGCCCTCCGCCGCGTACTCCTCCCAGAAGGCCGCCAGCACGTCCTCGGCGTCGTGGTCCCCGGGGTACGACATCTCTCCGGGCAGCAACTCCCACTCCTCCGGCCCGCCTTGGCTGCCGCCCAGTTCGACGAGGAGCGGGAGCAGTCCCACGCGCGTGCCGCGCGCACCCAGTGCCGCCCAGTTGCCCGGGGACGCGGCCCGCCCGGCGTACCACAGCAGCGGTTCGTGCCACGGCCCCTCGTCCGTCGCGTCGAGCAGTACTCCGGGCGGCAGTTGCAGCCCGAGCGAACGCCCACTCGGGTCGGCAGCCAGCTTCGGCAGGGGGTTCGGAAGAGTCGCCATGCCGGTGACTGTAGGCGCAGCCACTGACAATGGGGTCGTGGCGCCGGGGTAGTTATCTGACGGCGACGAAGGCGGCCCAGGCCTCTCGGCCGACCTGGAGCGTGGGGCCGCCGTCCTCTGGGTTCTTGGAGTCGCGGATGTGGATGGTGTGGGGGCAGGCGGCGACCTCTATGCATTGGCCGCCTTCACTGCCGCTGTACGTCGACTTGCGCCACGCGTAAGCGACTTCGAGGCACTGGCCGCCTTGGTCGCTGCTGTAGGTCGACTTGAACCACTGACGTGTGGCGGCGCTCATCGGTCTCCTAGCAGACGGTCCAACAGGCTTCTGGAATCCTCAATGGTGAGGGCCTGCGTCCGCAGCATCGCATACTTGCGCGCCAGGATGGACACCTCGTTCGGGTCGGAAACCCACTGGCTGCCTCGTTGGGATTCGGTGTAGGCGAGATGCTGGTGGTCCGGTGTCTCCAGGAGGGTGAACGGACCCGCTGTACCGACGTGTGAGGCACGGCTCAGCGGCAGGATCTGGAGGGACAGGCCGGGGAGTTCGGCGAACTCGCGCATTCGTAGCAGCTGCACGCGGTGTGTATCGCGCCCACCGATGGGCATACGTAGCGCCGGCTCCCAGACCACGAAGCTCATGGTTGGCGGTACCTTGCGTTGCAGGATCTCCTGGCGGCTCATCCGCGCGACGATCTTCGTCTCCAGCTCCTCCTCGTCGAACGGAGGTAGGTGGCTGCCGAGTACTGCACGGGCGTACGCCTCCGTCTGGAGCAGACCAGGGACGACCAGCGCGTCGTACCAAGACAGAGCGATGGCTTCCCGCTCATGCTGGACGTACAGCTCCGCCCACATCGGAAACTGATCGATCTCCGGCAGATGCGCCACCCCGGCCGACAACAACCCCTTCGTCCCCAGAAGTTGATCCAGCAACTCCGCCAGATCAGGCTTCAGTGGACGCCGCCCCTGCTCGATGCTCGCGATCGTCTCCTCGTCGACCATCACCCGTTCCGCGAGCGCCCGTTGGGTGAAACCGGCCGCGCGGCGGGCCGTGGCGAGCTGGACGCCCAGCATCTTCATGGCCGAGAGGTTCTTCTTCCGCGGAGGCTTCCTGGAGTTCATGCTGGTCCAACTCCCCGTGCGTCCCGTACGCGACCCCGTACGAACCCGTACAAAAAATCCGTACGGGTTCACTCGGTGATCCAACGTAGTGACTCTCCGCAACTCTCGTCCCATGAACCACGCAATCCAACTGCCTTGCCTGCGTGACCGGTTCTTCCCTCGCGACCGCAGATCCGTGCCCGCGGCCAGGAAGTTCACGTACCAGGCGCTGGCCGGATGGGGACTGGCCGGGGGCGAGCGCGCCGACGACGTGTCGCTGTGCGTGAGTGAGCTCGCCACGAACGCGTTGCTGCACGGGGTGCCGCCGGGAAGGGGCTTCCGGCTGTTCCTGCGCTACGACGGCGACGTCCTGCGGGTGGAGGTTCACGACAGTGGCGCGGGCGTGCCGCGCATCCCCGACGGGGCCGACGAGGGCGGGCGGGGACTGCTGCTGGTGGCGGCGCTCGCCGACAGGTGGGGGGTGGGGGAGCGGGATCCCGGCAAGGTGGTGTGGTGCGAATTCGCAGGCTGTTTCTGAAACAACCGCGGCCCGCCCTCCCGGAAGGGAGAACGGGCCGCGGTCCGTCGTCTCAGAGCCGCTCGGGCGTCCTGATGCCCAGCAGGGCCATGCCCTGGTGCAGGGTGCGGGCCGTGAGGTCGACCAGGAACAGGCGGTTCTCCACCTGCTCCGGCGTCTCGGCCTTCAGCACCGGGCACTGGTCGTAGAACGACGTGAGCAGCGTCGCCAGCTGGTACAGGTACGCGGCCAGCTTGTGCGGCTCGTGCGCCGCCGCGACCTCCAGGACCGTCTCGCCGAACTGGTCCAGGTGCAGGCCGAGCGCGCGCTCCGCCGGGACCAGCGCCACCTCCGGGTGGGGAGCGGGGCGGGCCTCGCCGGCCTTGCGTAGGATCGACCGGATACGGGCGTACGCGTACTGGAGGTAGACGGACGTGTCGCCGTTCAGCGAGACCATCTCGTCCAGGTCGAACTTGTAGTCCCGCACCGCGGACGTCGACAGGTCGGCGTACTTCACGGCGCCGATGCCGACGTACCGGCCGTTCTCGACGATCTCCTGCTCGGTCAGGCCGACCTTCTCGGCCTTCTCGCGGACGACGGCCGTGGCGCGTTCGACCGCCTCGTCGAGGAGGTCCTCCAGCTTCACCGTCTCGCCCTCACGGGTCTTGAACGGCTTGCCGTCCTTGCCCAGGACCGTGCCGAAGGCCAGGTGCTGCGCCTGCACGCCGTCGCCCAGCCAGCCCGCCCTGCGGGCCGTCTCGAAGACCATCCGGAAGTGCAGGGCCTGGCGGGCGTCCACCACGTACAGCAGCGTGTCGGCCTTGAGGTTGAACACCCGGTCCCTGATCGCGGACAGGTCCGTCGCCGCGTAGCCGTACCCGCCGTCGGACTTCTGCACGATCAGCGGGACCGGATTGCCGTCCGGGCCCTTGACGTCGTCGAAGAAGACGCACAGGGCGCCCTCGGAGCGCACCGCGACGCCGGACTCCTCGAGCAGGCGGCAGGTCTCGGCCAGCATGTCGTTGTAGCCCGACTCGCCGACGATGTCCGGGTCGTGGATCTCCATGTCCAGCTTGTCGAAGACGGAGAAGAAGTAGATCTTCGACTCGTCCACGAACTTCTGCCACATGGCGAGCGTGTGCGGCTCCCCGGCCTGGAGGTCCACCACCCGGCGCCGCGAGCGCGTCTTGAACTCCTCGTCGGAGTCGAAGAGCTTGCGCGCCGCCTTGTAGAGGCGGTCGAGGTTCGACATCGCCTCCTCGCCGGTCACCTGGGCCGCCTTGTGGTCCAGCTCGTGCGGGTGCTCGTCCAGGTACTGGATGAGCATGCCGAACTGCGTGCCCCAGTCGCCGATGTGGTGCCGGCGGACCACGTTCTCGCCGGTGAACTCCATCAGCTTCGCGACCGAGTCGCCGATCACCGCCGAGCGCAGATGGCCGACGTGCATCTCCTTCGCCACGTTCGGCTGGGCGAAGTCGATCACCGTGGTGCCCGGGTGCTCGGCGTGGGGCACACCGAGCCGGCCGGTGTCGTCCGCGTAGCGCGCGGCCAGGTTCTCCGTGATCGCCCGGTCGGCGATGGTGATGTTCAGGAAGCCGGGGCCGGAGACCTCGACGTCCTCGATCACCTCACCGGTGACGACCCGGGAGACGACCTGTGTCGCCAGCTCGCGCGGGTTCGCCTTCGCCTTCTTGGCCAGCGCCAGGATGCCGTTGGCCTGGTAGTCGGCCCGGTCGCTTCGTCGCAGCAGCGGGTCCGCGCCGGCGGCCTCGGGCAGGGTGGCCGAGAGGGCGGACGCGAGATGCTGCTGGACGGAGTCGCTGAGGGACGTGACCGAGGCCATAGGTGTGGGTGCCGTTCTCCTCGTGGGGATGGATATGCACGGCCAGTATCCCATGCGGGTAAAGCGAATTTTCCGGTCGCCGAGTGAACGCCGGGCCGCCGTCACTCGTCCCCAGGTGAGGGTGGGGTAGGTCCTTGAAAAGGCGTTTTCGTGGTTGTGGACCGACCTGGGAGAATGGAGCGGTCAGCCGTGTGACCGTAGCGGCTGCCCCTGACGAAAGAAGGACGTGCCGATCGTGGCTCAGAGCACCGAGACCACCGACTGGGTCTCCCGTTTCGCGGATGAGGTCATCGAGGAGTCGGAGCGTCGGGCCCCGGGCAAACCGGTCGTGGTCGCGTCCGGCCTCTCGCCGTCCGGCCCCATCCACCTGGGGAACCTGCGCGAGGTCATGACCCCGCACCTGGTCGCCGACGAGGTCCGCCGTCGGGGGTACGAGGTCCGGCACCTGATCTCCTGGGACGACTACGACCGGTACCGGAAGGTGCCGGCCGGTGTCACGGGCATCGACGAGTCGTGGGCGGAGCACATCGGCAAGCCGCTCACCGCCGTGCCGGCCCCGAAGGGCTCCGCGTACCCGAACTGGGCCGAGCACTTCAAGGCCGCCATGATCGCCTCGCTCGCCGAGCTGGGCGTGGAGTTCGACGGCATCAGCCAGACCGAGCAGTACACCTCCGGCGCGTACCGGGACCAGATCCTGCACGCGATGCGGCACCGCGGCGACATCGACGCGATCCTCGCCCAGTACCGGACCAAGCCGAAGGCGGGCAAGAAGCAGCAGCAGAAGGCCGTCGACGAGGCCGAGCTGGAGGCCGAGGAGGGCTCGGGCGCCGCGGCCGAGGACGACGGCAGCTCCGGCTCCGCCGGGTACTTCCCGTACAAGCCGTACTGCGGCAACTGCGAGAAGGACCTCACCACCGTCACCGCCTACGACGACGACTCGACCGAGCTGACGTACGCCTGCACCTCGTGCGGCTTCTCGGAGACGGTCCGGCTCAGCGAGTTCAACCGCGGCAAGCTGGTCTGGAAGGTCGACTGGCCGATGCGCTGGGCGTACGAGGGCGTGATCTTCGAGCCCAGCGGCGTCGACCACTCCTCGCCGGGGTCGAGCTTCCAGGTGGGCGGCCAGATCGTCGGGATCTTCGGCGGCAAGCAGCCGATCGGCCCGATGTACGCCTTCGTCGGCATCTCCGGCATGGCGAAGATGTCCTCCTCGCGCGGTGGCGTGCCGACCCCGGCCGACGCGCTGCAGATCATGGAGCCGCAGCTCCTGCGGTGGCTGTACGCCCGGCGCAGGCCGAACCAGTCCTTCAAGATCGCCTTCGACCAGGAGATCCAGCGGCTGTACGACGAGTGGGACAAGCTCGCCGCCAAGGTGGCCGACGGCTCGGCCCTGCCGGCCGACGTCGCCGCGTACACCCGTGCGGTCGGCACCGCCGCCGGTGAGCTGCCCAGGACGACCCGCCCGCTGCCCTACCGCACGCTGGCGTCCGTCGCCGACATCACCGCCGGCCACCAGGACCAGGCGCTGCGCATCCTGTCCGAGCTCGACCCGGCCAACCCGCTCGGCTCCCTGGACGAGGCCCGGCCGCGGTACGACAAGGCCGAGGCGTGGATCAACACGCACGTCCCCGCCGACCAGCGGACCATCGTCCGCGAGGAGCCGGACGTGGAGCTGCTGAAGTCCCTCGACGAGGCCTCCCAGCAGTCGATCCGGCTGCTGCTCGACGGGCTGCAGGAGCACTGGTCCCTGGACGGGCTCACCCACCTCGTGTACGGCGTGCCCAAGGTCCAGGCCGGGTTCCCCGCCGACGCCACGCCGAAGGAGCTGCCGCCGGAGATCAAGACCGCCCAGCGGACCTTCTTCGCCCTGCTCTACCACCTGCTGGTGGGACGTGACACCGGTCCGCGTCTGCCCACGCTGCTGCTCGCGGTCGGGCAGGACCGGGTGCGGACCCTGCTCGGGGAGTAGGAGCGGTTCTACGACGACGGGGCGCCCGGCCTTCGCCGGGCGCCCCGTCGTCGTCTGCGCGTCCTGTTGCTCGTCGTCTGCGCGTGCTGTTACGCGATGTGGTCCTCTTCCAGCTGCGCGGTGTGGCGGTTGGTGAAGCGGTTGACCATGCGCTTGGCCTCTTCCACGGGGAGGGTGATGCGGAACTCGGCGTCGACGTTGTCGCTGAACTCGCGCGGAGTCGGGTAGCTGCCGTTGATCGACTGCTTGAAGACCGTGTAGTAGGCCTCCTCGTCCGGCTCCGGGGTGCCGCCGCCCTCGCCCAGTTCACGGGTGCGGTTCGGGCCCACCGGGATCGGGAAGCTGCCGGTGTCCTCGGGGGACGGCTGCTCGAACTGATCCGGCTGCTGCTCCTCGTACCACTCCTCGTACGGGGGTTCCGGTTCGTAGGTCGGGTCGTAGCCGCCGTGGTAGTCGACGTGATGAGGGGCCTGGAACCAAGGGCTCTGGTCCTCGGTGACCTGCTGCGGGTATTCCGGTCGCCCGGTGCCGGGGGGGCCGGCCAGTCCCGGGAACTGCCCGCTGTGCGGCGCCGCCTGCCGCGGGACGGGCGCCATCTGGGCGGCACGAGCACCCGCGGCCGCGGCGGTCACCTCGGCCCGCGGTGCCGCGGGTATGAGGGCCGGTTCTATCCCCGCCGCCGCCAGTCCCGACGCGGCGGTCTCGGCCAGGGGCACGCCGTACCTCGCCAGCCGCAGCGGCATCAGGGACTCCACCGGGGCCTTCCTCCGCCACGCCCTGCCGAAGCGGGAGCGCAGGCGGGCCTGGTAGACGAGACGTTCCTGCTCCAGCTTGATCACCTGGTCGTAGGAGCGCAGCTCCCACAGCTTCATCCGGCGCCACAGCAGGAAGGTCGGGACGGGGGAGAGCAGCCACCGGGTCAGGCGGACGCCCTCCATGTGCTTGTCGGCCGTGATGTCGGCGATGCGGCCGATGGCGTGCCGGGCCGCCTCGACGGCGACCACGAACAGAATCGGGATCACCGCGTGCATGCCGACACCGAGCGGGTCGGGCCAGGCCGCCGCGCCGTTGAACGCGATCGTCGCCGCCGTCAGCACCCAGGCCGTCTGGCGCAGCAGCGGGAAGGGAATGCGGATCCAGGTCAGCAGCAGGTCGAGGGCGAGCAGCACACAGATGCCCGCGTCGATGCCGACCGGGAACACATAACTGAAGTTCCCGAAACCCTTCTTGATGGCGAGCTCGCGGACGGCCGTGTACGAGCCCGCGAAGCCGATACCGGCGATGATCACGGCGCCCGACACGACCACGCCGATGAGAACGCGGTGCATCCGAGTCAGCTGCAGTGGCGCGGCCACCCGTACTCCCCTCCCATTGCGTGTTGTTGCGCGCAACAGGGTGGCACATCCGTACGGGGAACGGGTGGCCGGTCCGGTTGCTCAGCTGTAACGGCTGGGGCCGCTCAGCCCTGGCCGGCCGCCTTGGACGCCGAACCCGACGGCGAAGCGCTCGCGGACGAGGGCGACTTGGACGCCGACGCCGAAGGGGAGGCCGGCTTCCCGGGGGCCTTCGAGGCCGGGGCCTTGCCGGTCGCGCCCCCGTTGGCCGCCGCCACGGCGGCCAACGCCTCCTTGGCGGCCTGCTCCGCGGCCTTGGCCAGGTCGTCGGCGCTCGGGGTGGCCTCACCGGCCAGGCCGGCGCCGTTGTAGTCGAGGGTGACGACGACGTTCTCCACCCGGGCGACGACCGTCTGCTGCTTGAAGTCGCCCTCCTTCTTCTGCAGGTCGTAGCGCACCAGCATGGCCTCGTCGCCCGTACCCGAGACGGCCTGCGACTCGGTGTTCTTCGCACCGGCCGTCGACCGGGCGTCCTGCACCTGCTTCTGGTAGTACGCCTGGGCCTGCTTGTTGCCCTCGCCGCGCGTGGCGTCGGACTCGAAGCGCAGCAGGGCGACGTTCAGCCAGCGGAACTGCGAACCCTTCACACCGTTGTTGGCGAGGCTGTTCCAGGAGCAGCTGCCGCGGGTGGAGTCATCGCTGGAGGTGCCGTCCTTGGCGGACTTCACACCGTTCGGGACCAGGTCGCCCAGCGTCTTGTCGGACAGCACCTTGCACGCCTCCGGAAGCTTTCCGTAGGCGGCCGCCTGCACCGTGGGCGAGGCACTCCCGCTCCCGCCCGCGGAGCCCTTCGCGCTGCCCGACGGGGTCTGCTTGCCGCTGTCGGAGGAACCGGAGTCCGAGGAACAGGCCGCGGCGAAGAACATCACGGGGACGGCGGCCGCACAGACAAGGACACGGTTCAGACGCTTCGCTCGCGGGTCACGGTCACGCTGGTCTCGCTGGGCTGCTCGCTGCATGGTTCCTTCACTCAAGACGCTCGTGGTTCCTGCGGTCGGATCGGGTCCGAGGGGCCACGGTACGCGGTGACACAGCGGCGTGGTTCCGCTTCGCGCGCTTTGCGCCGGGGCGCCGAGCGCCGGGCAACGGAGGTCAGCCGCCCAGCGAATCGGCCAGCTTGGCCGCCAGTTTCCGGGCCTTGTCCTGCATTTCCCTGCTGTCCGGGACGACGCCGACGGCGGCGGACTGCTCCTCGTACTCGATGGTCACAATGACGTTGGACGTGCGGAACGCCACAGTCACCGTCCGCTGCTTGGCCGTCGAACCGGAGCTGCTGAGCGTGTCGTCGAGGAACGCCTCGTCGCCCAGATTGTCCAGTGTGCGTGGCTGGAGGTCGGCCGGGGTGCCGTCCGTGGACGGCGAAGTGGACGTATCGGGTGCGGACGTGGGCGCCGAGGCGGACGCCGACGAGGGGGAGGGGGAGGGCGAGGCGGCGGAGGGCGAGGCGGAGGAGGACGGGGGCCCGCCGGCGGCGCCGGTCTGCGCGCCGGACGCGGACGCCGGGCCGGAGCCGGTGGTGGTGGGTTCGGGGAGGTCGGCGGCCGCCTGCTTGGTCGCGAAGACGGACTGCGCCTGGCTGTCGTCGCTCACGGCGTTGTCGTAGGAGACGACCCGCTCGAAGTCGACGGAGAGGTGGTCGGTGGCGTCCGTCGACTCCACCTTCCAACGGCAGCCGACCCGGCGGTCGGTGTCGTAGGTGAGCGCTGCCTCGCCCTGGTACGCCTTGTCGCGCTGGTCCACGTCCGTGATCTGCCTGATGCCGGGCAGCAGCGAGTCCAGGGTGCCGTGGCCGATCGCGCCGCAGGGCTCCGGGAGGGTGCGGTACTTGCCCGGCTGCGCCGCGGGCGTCGTCGTCCCCCCGCCGTCGGGGTTGGCGTTGTCCGCCCGGGTGCCGCCCGATGAACCGCCGGTGCAGCCGGCCAGCAGGGCCACGAGGAGCGCGGCCAGGCCGGGTACGTATGCCTTCCGCTGCACGGGCAGGCTCCTCTCGACGATGTCCGTTCGGTGGTGGTCGGTGGTCCCCGCTGGTTAATCGGTTGCCGGGCGGGGGCGCCCCCTGGAGACAATGTGTATCGCACGCAATGCCGTGGACGCCGGTCCGTTGTCCCTTTCGTCGACCTTGGCGCCGGTATTGCGAAGAGAGACTTCTGTACGTTTTCGGGGGAATGAGGACTTTATGTCGTACGTGGAGATGCCGGGCGCGAAGGTGCCGATCCGCATGTGGGCCGACCCCGCGACGATCGAGGGCGCCGCGATGCAGCAGCTCCAGAACGTCGCGACCCTGCCCTGGATCAAGGGCCTCGCCGTCATGCCGGACGTGCACTACGGGAAGGGCGCGACGGTCGGCTCGGTCATCGCGATGCGGGGCGCGGTGTGCCCGGCGGCGGTCGGTGTCGACATCGGCTGCGGAATGTCCGCGGTGAAGACGTCGCTGACGGCGAACGACCTGCCGGGGGATCTGTCGCGGCTGCGGTCGAAGATCGAGCAGGTGATTCCGGTGGGCCGGGGGATGCATGACGATCCGGTCGATCCGGGGCGCCTGCACGGCTTCGCGACCTCCGGGTGGGGCGACTTCTGGGGGCGTTTCGACGGGGTGGCGCAAGCGGTCAAGTTCCGTGCGGAGCGGGCCGCCAAGCAGATGGGGACGCTCGGCTCCGGGAACCACTTCGTAGAGGTATGCGTAGATGTGTCCGGTTCCGTGTGGCTCATGCTCCACTCCGGATCCCGCAACATCGGCAAGGAACTGGCCGAGCACCACATCGGCATCGCCCAGCAGCTCCCGCACAACCAGGGCCTGGTCGACCGCGACCTCGCCGTCTTCGTGGCGGACACTCCGCAGATGGCGGCGTACCGCAACGACCTGTTCTGGGCGCAGGAGTACGCGAAGTACAACCGCACGATCATGATGGCGCTCCTGAAGGACGTGATCCGCAAGGAGTTCAAGAAGGCGAAGCCGACCTTCGAGCCGGAGATCTCCTGCCACCACAACTACGTGGCCGAGGAGCAGTACGAGGGCATGGACCTCCTCGTCACCCGCAAGGGCGCGATCCGTGCGGGCTCCGGCGAGTACGGAATCATCCCCGGCTCCATGGGCACGGGCTCGTACATCGTGCGGGGTCTCGGTAACGAGAAGTCCTTCAACTCCGCGTCGCACGGCGCCGGCCGCCGCATGAGCCGCAACGCCGCCAAGCGCCGCTTCTCCACGAAGGACCTGGAGGAGCAGACCAAGGGCGTGGAGTGCCGCAAGGACTCCGGCGTGGTCGACGAGATCCCCGGCGCCTACAAGCCGATCGAGCAGGTCATCGACCAGCAGCGCGACCTCGTCGAGGTCGTGGCACAGCTCAAGCAGGTCGTGTGCGTGAAGGGTTGACACGCCCGCGACCAGGAAGGGGCCCGGACCGCCCAGGCGGTCCGGGCCCCTTCCGCCGTCATCCGAGCCGTTTCTCCAGCAGGGTCACCGCGTACGGGCTTCCCGTGCCGTCCGTCTTGGCCGGTTGTTCGCCGGCCACCCGGTAGCCCGCCGACTCGTAGTAGCCGCGCAGGCGGGGGTTGGAGGCGAGGCAGTCGAGGCGGGCGAAGGCGCGGCCCTCGGCCGCGATGCGGGACTCCGCCCGTGCGAGCATCTCGCGGCCCGCTCCCCGCGGGGCGGTGTGCGGGGTGGTCATCAGGCGGTGGATGTAGCCCGCGTCGGCCGGGCGGGGGCCCCAGGCGGCCGGGTCGTCCCACCACAGTTCCCAGGCACCGGCCAGGTGGCCGCCGCAGTGGGCCAGCCAGACCTCGCCCTCCCGCATCCGGGCGAGGAAGTGGGTCTCGCCCTTTTCCCCCGGCTTCCACTGGTCGATCCCGCGGGCCAGTTGCCACAGCGCGGCCGAGTCGCGCAGGCGGACCAGGGCGGGGGCGTCGGCGGGGGTCGCCCTGCGGTGGGTGAGCGGGGGCCAGGTCGTGGGCGTGGGCTCCAGGAGGTGGGTGCGCAGGGTCCGGGACAGGGCTTCGGCGTCCAGGTCCAGGGCCTCGGTCACGTACGACTCGACCGAGCCGTAGCGCGTCTTCAGGGCGGCGAGGAAGAGGCGCATCACCGACTCCGGGGCGCGGCCGTAACCCGGCCAGGCGGGTGTGCGGCCGCCGTTTCTTGCCCGCCAGTCGGCCAGCAGGGCCTTTGTGGCCAGTTCGGTGAGGCTGAAATCCTCGATGATCGTGGGCTCGGGGACGCCGAGGAGGGCCAGTACCAGGGAGGCCAGCTGGCCGGTGCGGTCCTTGCCGGACGCACAGTGGAAGACCAGGGGGGTGTCGGAGGCGGCCGCGTCGGAGATCAGTTGCAGCGCCCGGCGGATCTCCTTGGTGCCGTCCTGCGCCACCTCCATGTAGCGCTCCGCCAGGTAGGGGCCCGGTTCCACCTCGGGGCCCAGTGCCGGCTGGTCGTAGGGGCGGTGCTCGATGCTGAGGTTGTGGTACGTGAAGGACGGGTGCTCGGGGACGCGGCCCTGGCGCTCGACCTCCCAGCCGTGCCTCAGGTCGATCACCGTGCCGACGCCGAGGGCGAGGAAGCGGTCCCAGTCCGGGGTGTCCGGGTGCAGCTTGCCGAGGCCGTCCGAGCGGAACAGGCGGCGAGGGCGGACCCGCCGGCCGTCCGCGGTGCGGTAGCCGCCCAGGTCGCGGAGGTTGTGCAGGCGGTCGAAGGGTATGTGTCTGTCCACGGTCAATGACACTAGGCGGCGGCCCTCGTGCCCGGTTACTTCGCGTGTCGTACCGCGTAGATCATCACGAACGCGACGATGTGGATGCCGAACAGGAAGTAGCCGAGGTAGTACCAGACGTAGCGCTCGCGCTTCTTCTCCAGGGACAGGCGTTCCTGTTCGGCCCGTCGCTCGGCCTCGCGTCCGGCCGTGCCGGCCTGTTCGGGCCCGGTGGTCACGGCTACTCCCGGTGGACCTTGGTGTTCGAGGCCTGGGCGCGCGGGCGCACGATCAGGAGGTCGATGTTGACGTGGCTGGGGCGGGTGACCGCCCAGGTGACGGTGTCGGCGACGTCGTCGGCGGTGAGCGGTTCGGCGACGCCCTCGTAGACCTTGGCCGCCTTCTCGTGGTCGCCGCCGAAGCGGGTCAGCGCGAACTCGTCCGTCCTGACCATGCCGGGCGCGATCTCGATGACGCGGACCGGCTGTCCGACGATCTCCAGGCGCAGGGTCTCCGCGAGGACGTGCGTACCGTGCTTGGCGGCGACGTAGCCCGCGCCGCCCTCGTACGTGCCGTGACCGGCCGTGGAGGACACCACCACGACCGTGCCGTCGCCGCTCGCCACCAGCTTGGGCAGCAGCGCCTGGGTGAGGTTCAGCGTGCCGATGACGTTGGTCTCGTACATCGTGCGCCAGTCGGCCGGGTCACCGGTGGCGACCGGGTCGGCGCCCAGTGCGCCGCCGGCGTTGTTCACGAGCACACCGATGGTCTTGAAGGCGGTGGCGAACTCGTCGACGGCGGCCCGGTCGGTGACGTCCAGCTGGTACGCCGTCGCGGAGTGACCTGCCGCGTTGATCTCCTCGGCGAGCGCCTCGATGCGGTCCTTGCGGCGCGCGGTCAGCACGACGCGGTAGCCGGCCGCGGCGAGCTGCCGGGCCGTGGCGGCGCCGATGCCGCTGCTCGCACCGGTGACGACGGCGATGCGGGAGGCGGCGGACGGTGCGGCGGTGGCCATGGGGCTGCTCCTCGGGCGTACGGCGATCGGTCTGTGCCCAGGGTAGGTGACCTGGGCGGCGCGCGGCCGGGCCGTCCGGCCGCCGGTGCTCAGCCGCCGTTGCGCGGGGCCCACATGATCAGGGCCATGCCGGCGAGGCAGACCAGGGCGCCGGTCACGTCCCAGCGGTCGGGCCGGTAGCCGTCCGCGACCACGCCCCACAGAATCGAGCCGGCGACGAAGATCCCGCCGTACGCGGCGAGGATGCGGCCGAAGTGCACGTCCGGCTGGAAGGTGGCGACGAAGCCGTACGCGCCGAGCGAGAGCACGCCCCCGGCCACCCACAGCCAGCCGCGGTGCTCACGCACGCCCTGCCACACCAGCCAGGCGCCGCCGATCTCGAACAGCGCGGCGACGACGAAGAGGGCGGCGGAGCGGAGGATGAGCATGGCGGCAGCTTCGCACGCGGGGAAATCGGGCGGGCGGCGCGGGGTGCCGCGGTCGGCGCGGTCGGGGCGGTCGGGGCGGTAGGGGCGGAGGGCCCGACCGGTTTTGGGGTGCGGGGGCCACACCGGCCCCCGACGGCGATCGGGATCGCCGGTCGCTGGAATAGCGGCGGTGGTGTGACCGTTGACGGGGCTGTTAGTTTAACGGTCAACCAATTGGAGGGTGAGCGGCCATGCAGTTCGGGATCTTCAGCGTCGGCGACGTCACGCCGGACCCCACCACCGGCCGTACGCCGGCCGAGCGCGAGCGCATCAAGGCCATGGTCGCCATCGCGCTGAAGGCCGAGGAGGTCGGCCTCGACGTCTTCGCGACCGGCGAGCACCACAACCCGCCGTTCGTGCCGTCGTCCCCGACCACGATGCTCGGCTACATAGCCGCGCGGACGGAGAAGCTGATCCTCTCCACCTCCACCACCCTCATCACCACCAACGACCCGGTGAAGATCGCCGAGGACTACGCGATGCTCCAGCACCTCGCGGACGGCCGGGTCGACCTGATGATGGGCCGCGGCAACACCGGGCCGGTCTACCCCTGGTTCGGCCAGGACATCCGTCAGGGCATCAACCTCGCCATCGAGAACTACGCCCTGCTGCACCGGCTGTGGCGCGAGGACGTGGTGAACTGGGAGGGCAAGTTCCGCACCCCTCTGCAGGGCTTCACCTCCACCCCGCGCCCGCTGGACGGGGTCCCGCCGTTCGTCTGGCACGGCTCGATCCGGTCGCCGGAGATCGCCGAGCAGGCCGCGTACTACGGTGACGGCTTCTTCCACAACAACATCTTCTGGCCGGCCGACCACACCAAGCGGATGGTCGAGTTCTACCGGAAGCGGTTCGCGCACTACGGGCACGGCACGCCCGAGCAGGCGATCGTCGGGCTCGGCGGCCAGGTGTTCATGCGGAAGAACTCCCAGGACGCCGTCCGTGAGTTCCGGCCGTACTTCGACAACGCGCCGGTCTACGGGCACGGGCCGTCCCTGGAGGAGTTCACCGAGCAGACCCCGCTGACCGTCGGCTCCCCGCAGCAGGTGATCGAGAAGACCCTGAGCTTCCGCGAGTACGCCGGTGACTACCAGCGCCAGCTGTTCCTGATGGACCACGCGGGACTGCCGCTGAAGACCGTCCTCGAGCAGCTCGACATGCTGGGCGAGGAGGTCGTGCCGGTGCTCCGGAAGGAGTTCGCCAAGGGCCGTCCGGCGGATGCGCCGGAGGCGCCGACCCACGGTTCCCTCCTCGAGAAGAGGAACACCGAGAACGCCGAGAACGCCGAGAACACCGAGAACACCGAGAACACCGAGAACACCGAGAACACTGAGAACACCGAGAACAGTGAGACCACTGAGGGCAAGGAGGTGACCGTCGCATGAAGCTCGTCGTCGTCTCGGCGGGACTGAGCGTCCCGTCCTCCACCCGGCTGCTCGCCGACCGGCTGGCCGCCGCCGTGGACCGCACGACCCCGGTGGACATCCAGGTCGTCGAGCTGCGCGAGCTCGCCGTGGAGATCGCGCACAACTTCACCAACGGGTTCCCGGGGCGCGGGCTGGCGGCCGCGCTGGACGCCGTCACCGAGGCGGACGGGCTGATCGTCGTCACGCCGGTGTTCTCGGCCTCGTACAGCGGGCTGTTCAAGTCGTTCTTCGACGTGCTGGACAAGGACGCGCCGGCCGGCAAGCCGGTGCTGATCGCCGCCACCGGCGGCACCCCCCGCCACTCCATGGTGCTGGAGCACGCGCTGCGGCCGCTCTTCGCCTACCTGCGGGCCGTGGTCGTCCCGACCGCGGTGTACGCCGCCTCGGAGGACTGGGGCGCGGAAGGCCTGCCGGAGCGGATCGAACGGGCGGCGGGCGAGCTGGCCGCGCTGATGGCGGGGCCGTCGGCGGGGCGCCCCGCGCGGGCGGGCGACGGCTCCGAGCCGGCGCCGGAGGCGAGGATCGGCGCGTTCGAGGTGGTGCCGTTCGAGGAGCGGCTGGCCGCGCTGCGGGCGTGAGCGGTGCGGGTGCCCGGTGCGGGTGCCCGGTGCGGGTGCCGGATACGAGTGGCCGCAGCTCGGGGGCGCGCTGCCCGGCGCCGGCGGTGCGCCTCGCGCAGGCGCCGCGAATGGTGAGAGGACGGTGGGCGGCCGTTCAGGGTTGCGTCCGTGCCGGTGAGAGGCGGGTAAAAAGGGTGATGGTAGACCCGCTTGCCCCGGCCAGAGGGTCACAGACCTTGGCAGACTGGACGCGTGCCTCAGACTGTGCTGCTCGCCGAAGACGACCGCGCCATCCGCCATGCCCTGGAGCGGGCCCTGACACTGGAGGGCTACGAGGTGACGGCGGTCGCCGACGGCGTCGAGGCGCTCGCACAGGCCCACAAGACCCCGCCGGACGTCCTCGTCCTGGACGTCATGATGCCGGGCATCGACGGCCTCCAGGTCTGCCGGGTCCTGCGTGCCGAGGGCGACCGCACCCCCATCCTCATGCTCACCGCCCTGGTCGAGACCGCGGACCGCATCGCGGGCCTGGACGCGGGCGCCGACGACTACGTCGTCAAGCCGTTCGACGTGGAGGAGGTCTTCGCCCGCCTGCGCGCCCTGCTGCGCCGCACCAGCCCGGTCGCCGTCGGCGGCAGCGCTGCCACCGGCGAGGCACCCGCGAGGGAGCCGCAGCTGCCCGAGCGGCAGATCGAGGCGGCCGGCATCCGCATGGACCTCCAGGCCCGCCGGGTGTGGCGCGGCAAGCGCGAGCTGGAGCTGACCCGCACCGAGTTCGAGCTCCTCGAACTGCTGGTCCGCAACGCCGGGATCGTCCTCGACCACTCCACGATCTACGACCGCATCTGGGGCTACGACTTCGGCCCCGGCTCCAAGAACCTCGCCGTGTACGTCGGCTATCTGCGCCGCAAGCTCGACGAGCCGGACGCCCCGCAGCTGATCCACACGGTCCGCGGTGTGGGTTACGTGCTGCGGGAGGACTGAGTGGGCCGCCTCGCGCGGCTGCTGGACAGACCGCGGCCCCGGTTGTCGTCGCTGCGGACCACCTTCGCCGTCTCGTTCGCCGTGGTGACCGCCGCCGTCACCATCCTGGTCGGCATCGTGTCGTACAACTCCGCGGCCCGGCTGGTGCGCGTGGACCAGCAGTCGGTGTTCACCCAGGTCGTGCAGGACGTACAGGACGAGGTACGGCGCTACGACCGGATGCCCGCCGACTTCTCCTCCTCCCGGCCCGGACACGAGGTGGTACGGCCCAGCCGCACCGACGTCCAGGTGCTCGGCGACCAGGGACAGATCGTCGACCGCGGCAGCCCGGTGCTGCCGGTCACCGCGAAGGACCGGGGGATCGCAGTCGCCGGCCGGGCCGGGAAGACGGTCGAGTACCGGGACGTCGCGGTGGCCGACGACGTCTACCGGATCGCGACCGTCGCGCTCGGCGACGGGCGCGGTGCCGTGCAGGTGGCGCAGCAGTTCAGCGACACGGAGGACCTGCTGCGGGAGCTCCAGCAGCGAACGCTGGTCCTGATGGGCGTCGTGGTGATCGCCGCGGGCCTGTTCGGCTGGTGGCTGGCGCGCCGCATCACGCGCCGGCTGGTGGTCCTCACCTCCGCCGCGGAGGACGTCGCCCGCACCCGGCAGCTCGGTATCGAGGTCCCCGTCACCGGATACGACGAGGTGGGCCGCCTCGGCCGCTCCTTCGACCGCATGCTGGGCCGGCTCGCCCAGTCCGAGGAGGACCAGCGCCGCCTGGTCCAGGACGCCGGTCACGAACTGCGCACGCCGCTGACCTCGCTGCGTACGAACATCTCCCTGCTGCGCCGCATCGACGAACTGCCGCCCACCACCCGCGAGGAGCTGGTCGCCGACCTCACCCAGGAGGCCCGCGAGCTGACCGACCTGGTCAACGAGCTGGTCGACCTGGCGGCCGGCCAGTCCGACACCGAGCCGCCGCAGCAGGTCGACCTCGCCGACATCGCCGAGGACGTCGCGGGCGTGGCCCGACGCCGTACCGGGCGCGAGATCGTGGTCCGCGTCAGTGGCGACACGACGACCGAGGGCCGCTCGGGCCTGCTCCAGCGCGCCCTGTCCAACCTCGTGGAGAACGCCGCGAAGTTCGACCGCGAGGGCAAGGCGCCCATCGAGATCGCCGTCGCCGGGCCCGCCCACCCGCGCACTCCCGGCTCCGCTCGAACATGGGGCACTCCCGTCGGCCCGGTCCGCGTCGAGGTACTCGACCGCGGGCCCGGCATCGCCGACGGCGACCTGATCCGCATCTTCGACCGCTTCTACCGCGCCGCCGACGCCCGCTCGCTGCCTGGCTCCGGCCTCGGCCTGTCCATCGTGCGTGAGGTGGCTCTGGCCCACGGAGGAGCCCCGTTCGCCTTCCGGCGGGACGGCGGCGGCTCCGTCATCGGGTTCACGGTGGGCGGCAGCCGACGTCACCACGACGGGGGCACGACGGGGACGTCACGCGCAGGGACCTGACGGGGACGTCACACGCAGGGACCTGACGGGGACGTCACACGCAGGGACCTGACGGGGACGTCACACGCAGGGACCTGACGGGGCCGTCACACGCAGGGACCTGACGGGGCCGGTTGGTGCGCGCGCCCCGGCGGGGGCGCCCCTTCCCGGGCCAGGGGGCGGGGGAGAGGCGCCGGGCGCCGGTGCGAGGTGACCGGTGTCGCGGTCAGCGGGCGGGGCCGGTGGGCTGCTGTGCCGGGGTCTGCTCCTTGCGGCGGCTGAAGGACGGCAGGGCCGGCGGCGTGAGGAAGCCCTCGGCGCGGGCACTGGCGATGCCGATGCGCGGGATGTCGCTGCTCTTGTCGAAGAGCAGGAACCGAGGCTCCCACACGGGCCGGTACTTGGCGTTGGCGCGGTAGAGGGACTCGATCTGCCACCAGCGGGAGAAGAAGGTGAGCACCGAGCGCCACAGCCGCAGCACCGGCCCCGCGCCCAGCCGCGCCCCGCGCTCGAAGACCGACCGGAACATCGCGAAGTTCAGCGAGACCCGCCCGACCCCCACCTCCTCGGCCCGCAGCAGCAGTTCGACCACCATGAACTCCATCAGGCCGTTCTCGCTGGAGCGGTCGCGGCGCATCAGGTCCAGCGACAGCCCGTTCTCGCCCCAGGGCACGAAGCTCAGCAGCGCCCGCGGCACCCCTTCGCCGTCCCGGCACTCCAGCATCACGCACCGGCCGTCCGCCGGGTCACCGAGCCGCCCGAGCGCCATGGAGAAGCCGCGCTCGGTCGCGCCGTCGCGCCACTGGTCGGCACGCTCGACCAGCAGCGCCATCTCGTCGTCGGGAATGTCCTCGTGCCGGCGGATCCGTACCGTGTACCCGGCACGGCGGACGCGGTTGTGCGCCTGGCGCACGACGCGCATGGCCCGGCCCTCCAGGCTGAAGTCGGCGACCTCGACGATCGCCTCGTCACCCAGTTCCAGCGCGTCCAGGCCGTGCCGGGCGTAGATGGTGCCGGCCTCCTCGCTCGCGCCCATGACGGCGGGCGTCCAGGCGTGCCGGCGGGCCTCGGCGAGCCAGGCGTCGATGGCGCCGGGCCAGGCCTCGGGATCGCCGATCGGATCGCCGGAGGCCAGGCTGACGCCGCCGACGACGCGGTAGGTGACGGCGGCCTTGCCGGTCGGGGAGAAGATGGCGGCCTTGTCGCGGCGCAGCGCGAAGTAGCCGAGGGAGTCGCGCTCGCCGTGCCGGTCGAGCAGCTCGCGCAGCCGCTTCTCGTCCTCGTCGGTGAGCAGGGCGCGGCCGCGCGGGGAGCGGAAGCAGGCGTACAGAACGAGGAGGGAGGTGGCACCCATCAGGATGTTGATCGTGATGTCCACCCAGCGGGGCGCGTGCACGTGCGGGATGTGGTCGGCGAACGGGCCGACGCTGACGCCGCGCAGCAGCGCGTAGACGATCTTGTCGCCGAGGGAGGCGGCGCCGTGGGCCTTGTTGGTGGCGTCGACCAGCCAGGTGCCGATGCCGCCGGTGAGGAGGACGCCGCCGGCGCCGGCGGCCAGGGCCAGCTTGGGGTTGGAACGGTCACCGATGGCGTTGAACTCGCGCCGGCCGATGAGCAGCGCGGCCACGAACAGTCCGGTGAGCCCGGCGGAGAGCCAGTTGAAGAGGTGGTCCTGGAAGCCGTCCTGGGTCAGCGCGAGGACGTAGAGCGCGAAGAGGGGGCCGGCGAGCAGCAGGTTGAACACCCAGGCGGCGCGTTTCCTGCGTCGCATCACGGCGGCGAGGAACAGCGCGAGCACCGCCGAGACCAGGCCCGCGGTGGCCAGGTACGGGGTGAAGAACTCGCCCGCGTTGTGTTCGTGGACCTCCTCGCGGAACGGCAGCGAGAGGACCGCCACGATGTTGAGCACCGCGAGCAGCCGCAGATACCAGACGGTGGCCGCCGCGGCCCGGGCGCGCAGACGGGGCCCGGGGGAGGGATGCGCGGGATCGCGAGGAGAACGCTGTGGGGGGATGACAACCGACTGCTGTGCAGGCATGGGTTAGACGTCACCTTGGGGGTGAGCGGGCCGGCGGCACCGGCGCGGGCGGGGACGGATGGGGGCGGAGCGGGCGACCGGGCGCGCCTCCGCCGCACGCCCTCGTACGACCCTACGTTTTGTAGGGTAACGGAGGCGGGACGGGGTGTCCGCCAGCGTACTCCGGGAAAGGGTAAGAAACCTGAGAGCGGGGTTTGTGCGGGTCTTACTCGACGGGTGCGGGCGCGGGCTCGCCGGTACCGCCGGAGGGGGCGCCTTCGCCGGTGGTCGCGGGTCTGCGGCGGGTGTCTGCCGGGGCCGGGGGCCGGCGGGAGGCGGTCAGCAGCCAGGCGAGATTCCCGAGGGCCGCGCCGGCCGCCACCGTGGCGACGATCACGCCCGCGGTGGCGAACCCGTCCCCGAACAGGTGAGGCCGCCGGTCGAGGCTGTGCAGCCCGAAGCCGCACAGCTCGTACACCCCGACGGCGGCGATCGTGAGACTGACGACGAGCACCGCGACCGTCCGCCCGAGGCCGCTCTGAGCGGCCTCGCCGGGTGGGGCGCCGGGCCCCGGACAACGCACTTCCTGCATGGGTCCCCCGATGGACAGTTGAATGGCAGCCGGACCCTACAGTACGTAGGGGCGTGCGCGAGGGAAAACCGGCGACGGATCGCCGGCCCGGACCCCCTGGGTTCCCCAGGAGCCGAATTCCATGTCCCGTGGGCATGTTGATGTGCCCCGGGTCACACTAAAGGGATGGGTGCGCGGGCCCCGTTACCAGGGCGACCGGCGCCGGACGAGGGCATAATCCGGAGCCCGGCAGCGCAGGGGCGGCGCCGGGTACGGCCGTCCGGGAGGGGGACCCGCAGCGGTGAGCGACGAGGGCCGCGAGCGCACGTCGACGTACGACGCCTTCATCAGCTACAACTCCGCCGACCGCGAGGTCGTGCAGCGGCTCGCCGAGAAGGTGCGGGAGGCCGGCTTCCGGGTGTTCCTGGACATCTGGAGCCTCGTTCCCGGAGATATCTGGTACAAGGGCCTGGAACGGGCGGTGGACGGCAGCCCGTGCTGCCTCGTCATGTGCGGTCCGACGGGGCTCGGACCATGGCAGAGCGAGGAGGTCGAAGCCGCCGTACGCAAACGGGTCGATGACACCATGCGCGTCATCCCGGTCCTGTTGCCCGGCGCTTCGGACACGTTCCTGAAGTCCCATCGCTTTCTCGGCGGCCACGCCCACTGCGACTTCCGCCAGGGGCTGGAACACACCGGCGCCTTCGAGCGTCTGTGTGCCGGCATCCGGGGAGAGCCCCCGGGGCCGCCGGCCCGGTCCCCGTCGAGCACGGCGAGAGAACCGGCGCAGGCCGAATACCGGTTACGTTTCGACGTCCGGGCGGGCAACTGGCAGCGTCACTCCGTCGTGGACACCGCGCTGCGGGCGGCCGTACCCGGTGCGGCGCCGGTCGTCCTGTACGGACTGCCCGGAATGGGCAAGACCACCGTGCTGTGCGACGTGGCCGACGGGTGCCGCTCCGACCGGACCGTGCTCGCCCTCACCGCCGGCCGGACGGCAGCCGTCGAACCGCGCTACCTGGTGGAGGAGGTCAACGCCTGGCTGGGCCGGACTTTCGGCCGGGGGCTCGCCGCGGAGGAGCTGTACGCGCTCGACTGGGCGGACGCCCTTGCCGCGCTCCTCGGGCAGGTGGCGCACGAGCGGCTGCTGGTGCTGCTCGACGACCTGGGTACCGGACCCTTCGCACGCGCGGTGCTGAAGGCGTTCTCGGCACTCCCCGAATGCCTGGTGCTGTCCACCGCCCGTAGCCGCCTCGACCCGGGCCGGGACGTCAACCACGTGTTCGTCCCGCCGATGTCGCGGGAGGAGAGCGTCCGGTTCATCGCGCATCTGGCGCGGACCATGCGCCTGCCGGTCGATCCGGAAGAGATGGCCGATCAGCTTCCGCCCGACGTCCTGTCGCATCCGCTGGCCCTGCGCGCCTTCCTCGCGCACACCCAACTCCTGCCCGCGGCCCTGCTCGTGCGTCCCGAGCTGCCCTCCGACGTGCTGTCCGCCCGCGCCGCGGTGGCCGCGGTCGTCGCGCAACTGCCGGCCGCACACCGGACCGCACTGGCCTACGCCGCCGTGCTGGACGGAGTGCCGTCGGCGGACTTCCACGACGAACGCCTGCCGTTGCCTCCGGGCTTTCGCGGTGCCCTGCCGGACCTGGCCGGCCGGTGCCTGGTCGGGCACACCGCCCAAGGCCTCGAGGTGCCCGGACTGGTCGTCCAGGCACTCGACGACGTCGCCCCGTCGGCACGGCCGGCCGCGGTGCGTGACATCGCTTCCCAACTCGCCGTGGCCGTGCGGCAGATGGAGGACAGCGCCCTGCCCCTGCTGGCCCGGGTGACGCCGCCGGTGGCCCTCTCGACGATCGCCGTCGGCGAGTGGCAGGCGCTCCGCGAGACCTTTCCGGCCGGCTTCCTCGACCGGCTCAATTCCCGCGGCTTCTGGAAGGAGTACGTGCTCCTCGCCAAGGCACTGATCGCAGCCGCGGACCACCTGCGGGACGACGACGAGCGGGTACGCCTGCGCATCCGCGTGTCCCGCAAGGTCGCACAACTCGGCGACACGCGCAGCGCCTGGGACCTCGCACACGAGGCGGAGGAAGCCGCGCGGTGGCTCGGCTCGTCGTGGGCGCGTGCCGACCTGGCGGGTCTGCGGGCCTTCCTCTTCTACATCGAGGGCGAGGACACCTCGGCGCTGGCCGAGTTGAAGGTCTGCATCGACCTGCGGTCGCGTGACGGGGACGGCGGCGGCCTGTTGATCGCGCACAAACTGCGGGGCAACCTCCACCTGCGACGGGGGAAGTACAAGAAAGCCGCGGCCGCCTACCGTGCCGCCCTGGAGGCCGGTGGGGAGAAGGCCGACGCGCGGCACCGGATCGACGCGGAGACAAGCCTGGCGATGTGCGAACTACGACAGGGGCTTCAACAGGCGGCGGTGGAACGCCTCGAACGCGCGGTGCGCGACATGCGTGCACTGTCGCTGCACAGCGAACTGCCGCGGGCACTGCATGCACTCGCGCTGGTGTACGACAGCCAGGGCCTGTCGGTGAAGGCGTTGCAGTGGGCCAGACAGGCCGCGGCGGCACGGCCGCGCGACCCGGCCGTACGGGCCGCGGTGGACCGGCTGCTGTGGCGGCTGGAGAACCTGGGCGCCGGACCCGGTGGCCGGACGGACCAGGGGGACCTGTGATGTGGGCGGTACGCAGAAAGCGCCTCGCGCGGACACGGATCATGAAGTCGGTGATCCACCGGGCCGGAATTCCCGGGTACCTCGGCCAGCAGTTCCTCCGGGCGACCCCGCCCCGGCTGAGCAAGGAGACCGGGGCGCTGCTCGGCAACCGTCTGCTGCGGGCCCCCTCGGCCCGGCGGTCAGCAGTGGCCGCGGACGGCGAGTCCGTGCCGGCCGAACTGCTGGAACGGTGGTCCGCCGAGGGCGGAGACGTCACGGCGCTGCGCAAACTGCTCAAGATGTCGCAGTTCCGTGTCCGGGCACTCAGGCCGTCGTTCGGTGACCGGCAGGCCGCGGAGGCGAACACCGAGGAGTTCTCGCGTTTCTGGGCCTCCAGCGGCCATGACATCGAGGAACTGTCCACGTTTCTGTCCGAAGTCGATCAGGAGGCCGCGGATTGGCTCCCGCAATGAGGGCGAGCACAACCGAAGCCCTCGCCCGACTGCTCGGCCACGCCCGCTCGCACGTCCCGCACTACCAGGCGTCGATCCCCCCGGGGCCGGTCACGGGCGCCGACGCGATCGCCACCCTGCGCCGGCTGCCCCTGCTGGGCAGGGAAGAGGTCAGGCGGCAGCGGCCGCGCCTGTGGTCCGCCGAGGGCGACCCACGTCGTTGGCGTACCGTCCACACGACGGGGACCACCGGACCACCGCTCGAGATCGTCGTGGACGACGCCGCGCAGCAGGCGGAGGCCGCGTCACTGTTCCGGCACGTGGAACGGGTCACCGGGGCCCGGTCCGGCTACGCCGTGTTCCATCTGACGCTGCACCTCGCGTCGGTGTCCCGGACGTCGGCCCCGACCGAGCCGCTGGGCATTCGGCTGACGAAGTGGAACCTGAGCCGGGCGTGGCAGCTTCCCGACGCCGAGTTCCGGCCCGCCCTGGAGAGGCTGGGCGGACAGGTGATCACCGCGATGCCCAGCGTGATGGCCGCGTTGTGCGACCGCCTGCTCCACCACGGCGGTGTGCCCGTGCCGCCACGGCTGGTCGTCCTCTCCGGCGAACAGGTCACCGCCGGACTGCGTGAGCGCATCGCGCGGACCTTCCACTGCCCGGTCACCACGCTGTACACGCTCGCCGAAGCAGGCATCGTCGGGTACGAGTGCGGCGAGACGGGCACGTACCACGTCGACGACGACGCCTTCACCGAGGTGACCGGCGACGGGGGCGAGCCGCTGCCCGCCCGCGGCCCCGGCGAGGTCGTCGTGACCCCGCTCGCCAACCACGCCATGCCGCTCCTGCGATACCGCACCGGAGACACCGGCGTCTGGGTCGACGGGAGCTGTGGCTGCGGAGGTTCGCAACCTCGTCTCAAGCTCCTGGCCGCCCGCTCCGAGCACGTGGTGGTGACCGGGGCCCGGGGACGAGACCTGCGGATGATCGACCTGGCCAAACTCAGCAGGCACCTCGACCTCGGCGTCACGCGCGTGGTGGGTGACGCCGCCGAGGTCACCGTGGAGTACCAGGACGAGCGGCCCGCCACGACCGTGCAGCGCACGGTGATCGCCGCCGCACTCAGAAGCCTGCTCGGGATCGAGCTGACGGTGCGGATGCGGCAGGTGGCACACGCTGCGACCGGTGGCCGGCCGGCGGCACGTCCCGGGCCGGGGCTGCCCTCCCTCCCGGATCCGCAGGAGGTGGCGCACTGGGCCCGCGAGATGCTCGCACCGGAGGAGCGCGTCGTGTCGGCGGTGCTCACGGGCTCGGCGCTCGACGCCGCCGCGACCAGCCGCTTCAGCGACATCGACATGACCGTGGTCGTGGACGGAGATCCGTACGACGAGAACTGGCGCTCCCTGGCGACGGCCATGAACCGTCATGTGGCCACTTTGAGAGTGAACGTCACCCAGGCCGCGAAGGTGGCCCAAGCACCGCTCGTCGCCTGCCGCCTCCTCGCGGAACGGCATCCGGTGGTCGGTTCGCTGGAGGAGGCAGGAGTGCGGTGGCCGGCCCGGCACGCCCTCGTGGGTGAGGCGCGGTTCTGGGCGCAGAACGCCGAGAGCGTCCTGTGGACCCGGCTGACGTCGGCCGACCGAAGCCGCACGGACCCGCTGCGCGACGCCTGGCTGGCCTCCCGCTACTGCCTCGACGCCCTGCGCTACGCCTTCCTCCTCGACGGCCTGCGCACCACCGCGGCACGCCAGGTCCTGAGACTGGCCGCCGACCGCGAAGTGCCGCACGCCGAGGCCATTGCACAAGCCTTCGCCGTCGGCCGCGAACACCGGCCGCCACCCGAGGCCGGGTCCCCGGAGGCAGACCGGTTCCTCGCGGACGCCCTTGCGTGTGTGCAGTGGCTGGGGCGGTTCCTCTGAGCGTGGCGGAGCGTCTCGCCGTGGCCGCTACCAGGCGCCGACCGACCGCAGCAGGAGGTGGAGGTCGTGGGTGGCCTCCGCGGTGGCGAGCGTTGCGGCGGCCAGGACGGCTGTGGTTGCCGTGAGGAAAACCGGATGACGCCCCAGTGGCGGGGCGAGGAGCGCGGCGACACGGCGGGGCACCGGGACCTGTACGAACTGAAGGACGCCGTGGGTGCCGGAGTCGGCGCCGTACCGCTCGCCGTGGGCACCGCCGTCTCCTTCGTGGTCGCCTACGCCTCCATCGCCTGGCTGCTGAAGTTCGTCGCCAGGCACACCTTCAACGCGTTCGTGGCCTACCGGATCGTCGCCGGGGTGGCACTGTTGGGACTCCTGGCCACCGGAGTGCTGAGCGCCTGACGATCGGTAGGTGTGGTGTCGGCTGCTTTCCGGGTCGGCTCTGGGCGGTCCGAGTCCGACGGCGAAGACGAGCTGACGACACCGGAGGAGGAGCAGTGACCACGCAGGCGGCCCCGGCCCGGCAGATGTGGCCGCTGTACGCGGCAGGGTTCACCACCGCCTTCGGCGCGCACGGGATCGCCGCCAACCTCGGCGCTCACACCAAGGGCGCGGTCACCTCTTTGCTGGTGCTGGGCGGGCTGCTCGCGCTGTACGACGGCGCGGAAGTGCTGCTCAAGCCGGTCTTCGGCACGCTCGCCGACCGCATCGGCGCCCGCCCGGTGCTGCTCGGCGGGCTCGCCGCCTTCGCGGCCGCGTCCGCGCTGTACGTCGTCGCGGACAGCCCTGGTTGGCTCTGGGCCGCCCGGTTCGGACAGGGCGCCGCGGCCTCCGCCTTCTCGCCGTCCGCCTCCGCGCTGGTCGCCCGGCTCAATCCGGCGGCGAAGCTCGGGCGGGCCTTCGGCAGTTACGGCTTCTACAAGTCCATCGGCTACACCCTTGGTCCGCTGCTCGGCGGCGTCCTGGTCTGGGTCGGCGGTCTGCGGCTGCTGTTCACCGTGCTCGCGGTGCTCGGCGTGGCGGTCGCCGTCTGGGCCGCGCTCGCCGTTCCCGCCGTAGCCCCGTTGCCCAGGGCCCGGCAGACGGTCCTGGATCTGGCCCGGCGGCTGGCCGACCCGGTCTTCCTCGCGCCGACGGCCGCGCTCGCGGCGGCGACCGCGGCTCTGTCGGTGGGGGTCGGTTTCCTGCCGGTCTCCGGCCGCGCCTCCGGACTGGGCACCGTCGCGACCGGGGCGGCGGTGTCGGTGCTCGCCGGCTGTGCCGCGGTGGTCCAGCCCCGGGCCGGGCGCGCTCTGGACGAGGGGCGCCTCACCACTCGTTCCGGCCTGGCCGTGGGGCTCTTGGTCACAGCCGCGGGTCTGGCCTGCGCGATGCTACCGGGTCTGACCGGCATTCTCGTCGCAGCCGCCGTCATCGGCGTCGGCACGGGGCTGATCACCCCGCTCGGCTTCGCCGCGCTGGCCGCGAACACCCCTGCGGAGCGCCTCGGCCAGACCATGGGCGCGGCCGAACTCGGCCGCGAACTCGGCGACGCGGGCGGGCCCCTCCTGGTCGCGGCCGTCGCCTCGCTCACCACGCTCACCTACGGCTTCGGGGCACTCGCCGTGCTGATCGGGCTGGGCGCGGTGATCGCGCTTGCCCACTGGCGCTCGGGAGGCTGAACGGGCACCGGCCGCCGGGCGCCTCCGGCAGGTGCGATGCCAGTCGCGGTGAGGCGGACGGTCCGGTGGCCGCGACGCAGCGGTTGCGGCCACTGACCCATCCGATCCCTCGGCCCCAGTCGGGGTCCGGAGGGCGAAGTGCCGCGGCGTCTGGGCCTTGGCCGGTGGGCGGCCGTGCGGCGGTCATCTGGGCCTTGGCCGGTGGGCGGCGAGGCGTTCGCGGGCCTCGGCGTAGGTGTCCGCGTTGATTTCACCGGAGGCGAAGCGGCGGTCGAGGATCTCCTCGGGTGTCTCTCGTGGTGACTGCCGGGGGCCTTGCCCGCTGCCGCGATCCATGGGGTGCTGCGTGAGACGGACCACGACCCACACGAAGAGGCCGAGCAGCACGATCCACACCAGGGGCATGAAGACCATCCAGACCGAGCCACCGCCATTCCAGTACCACACTGTGCTCACCTCCCTGGGAGGCTTCCTCTTCGTACTGTCCCTCCGGACCTGTGGGCGGTGCCAGGGCTCTTCGGCCCCTGTGCCGAGCCGGTCGGTACCGCGGCCGTGCGCGCACATCTGCTGAAGATGTTCGACGGCTGGGACGAGAACCTGCTCTACCTCCTGCGGCACCACGACGGCGGGTTCGTCAACCGGCCCGTGTTCGTGCTGCCCGCCCCGCACACCTGGGAACACGTCCCGGGCATCACCCTGCTGGGCGACGCCGCGCACCTGATGCCCCCCGTCGGGCTCGGTGCCAACCTCGCCATGCTCGACGGCACCGACCTCGCCCACGCCCTCATCACCGAATCCAGCATCGACGACGCCGTCCGCGCCTACGAGAACCTCATGCTGCCGCGCTCGGCCCAGGCCGCCCAGGACTGCGCCGAGGCACTCGACAACCTCATTCCCCCGACGGCCTCCTGAGCAAGCGCCACCACCACACCAGCCATGAGCCCAACACCGCCCGGAACCGGTGCGGGACACCGACTCCGGAAACCGGTCCGTCCCCGACCTGGCCGTCACCACTGAGAATTGAAGGATCCCGGCCGAGGACGAGTGCTTTCAGTCCCAGCGTTTTGCGCTGCCGCCCAGCGAGACTGGCACCCGCAATGCGATCGATGACGCCGTCACCGAGGATCCCGGGCTGGAAGCCGAGGGCACATCACCAGTGCCTCTCCCAAACTCCCGAACCACCGAACTCCAGCTCAGGGCCACACAAGGCAATAAGGCTGATGCCCCGCCTCATGCAGCCGGTGTGAGAAGTCCTGCCACTCGTGCAGCGATTGGGGGCAGGAGGGGGCTGACCTGGGGTTTCGCGGGGGGATGTGCGTTGACCTGGGAAAACTCCTCTCGGTAGTTCTCACGGGGCAACGCCGTTTCCCGGGCTCATGTGCCCTGGATGTGCCCTCGCCGTGTCTGCAGAACCAGCTGGGGAGCGCCCGATCTCGACCACCAGCCTGCTCGGCGCAGACATGAGGCTGTCTTGCTCGCTGTTTCTGATCCTGGTCACATGGTCATTGGCCTTTGACGGGATGTGAAACGGGGGGCGCGTGAGCGGCTTACAGGTCTCCGCATGGAAGCGTTACGGACATGACCGTCTCTACGTGAATCAGTCGGACGGCAAGAAGGTCGCATGGTTCGACCGCCGCACGGGGTATCTGGAGCTCCTTGTTGAGGAACAGCGGGACGCGGTACTTGATGTCCTTGCGCCCTATCTCACTGCTTCATCTTCGCCCGTAGCGCACAAGGCACTGCATTCTGAGGACGATCTTGCCGGGAACCGTCCGGGAGACGCGCTGCAGATGAAGGTGGACGAGCTGACGCCCGGCTTCTGGCAGTGGGCGTTGGCCAGGCTGTCCGGTCGGCGTCTGGAGGCGGACAATTGGCGCGCAGGACTGGCCGGCGAGCGCCGGGTGGGAGCGGAGCTGGAGAGGCTGGCGCGGCGAGGCTGGCGAGTTCTGCACTCCATACCCCTGCCCGGTGAAGTTGACATCGACCACGTCCTGATTGGTCCGGGCGGCGCCTTCTGCTTCAACACGAAGCGCCACCGCGGAGCGCGCGTTTGGGTGGGTGATGACTCTGTTCGCATAGGCGGCCAGTCGTACCCCTACGTGCGAAAGAGCCGAGCAGAGGCGCGGCGGGCCTCAGCTGCGCTGACGAGTGCATGCGGCTTTCCCGTCGAGGTTCAGCCGGTGCTCGCCTTCGTTGCGGTGGCAGAGCTGCAGGTCGTGCCGTCACTCCGGGACGTGCGAGTCCTTCAGGAGCACGACATCTCGGCGTTCAAGCACCTCAAGTCTGGCTTGCGACCGGACAAGGTCGAGTTGGTGTACACGGCGGCACGTGATCGCCGCACGTGGGTTCGCTCCTAACGGTTGGCTGGGTTACAGCCAACTTTCGCGAAATGTGGCTTGTTCACGTCATTACTCGCCGGTCTCTGTTGATGGCGGCCCTTCTCTCCCACATCCTGGAAGGCTTTCCATCGAGCCATGACCTGGGGGATAAGTGTCTCTTCACTCTGCACTCCGTGCGAACAATCCGGAGGCGGTCCACCGTACGCGCCAACTAATCGAATATATCCGCGAATTCGTTCGCGGGTCGTACAAGCCGGTGCGGGACTGGCAGAAATATCCGGAGGTCCTCTGGCTCTCCGGCCTGCCGGACGACAGGCTCCGGCGGAACCCGGACGGCGACCGGACGCTTCTCAAGGTGGCACACCGCCCGCCTCGCCCGGCTCCTGTCATACCCGAGGTGCTGGCGGGCTGGATCGACCCTGAGGCCGCCGCCACCGCGACGCCCGAAGCGCCGCCGCTGGCCGAGTCGGGGCCGGGTCAGGGCTGGCAGGAGGATGAGAACGGAAACCTGTTCGAGGTTTCCGAAATCCGCCGGGAGGAAGCGCACGACGTGCTGCGCGCCTACACGCGATGGCTCGACGCGTGGCGCAAGTGGTCGGAGAAAGAGCGCGTCGACCGGCCTTACCGGGAGCTCTATCAGCAGCTGTACCGAATGGCGACCAGGATTCAGCAGGACGGCGAGGAATATGAGGCGGTACTAGGCACCGGATTGCTGACCGTCGGAGCCGCACGTCCGTCGGCGCGCATCGCCCGGCACATTCTGACGGCGCCGCTGATACTCACCGTGAATTCCACGAACATGTCCATCACCGTGGCCCTCGCACCCGGCGACCCGGCGCGACTGGAGGACAGAGAGTTCCTCGACGCGGACGAGGGCTACAGCACCCGTCTGCTGGGCCCGCTGCGGGAACGTGTCGATGCGGAAGGATTCCATCCGCTGTCCCCGGACTCCCAGGACATGCTCGGTGACTGGTCGGAGAGGGCGTTCGGCACCGATCGCGCGGTGGCGTTCCACCGCGGCTGGGGCCGCCCGCCCGCCGACCTGGCGCTGCCGGTGCCCACGCTCGGATTCGCGCCGGCGATCATTCTCCGTCAGCGAGGCCAGGGCGCCCTCGTGAACTTCTATGACGGCATCGCGAACCGCCTCGCCCAGCCCGGTGCAATCGCGCCACTGGGCCTGGCTCAGTTGCTGTACCGGCTCGAAGCGGAAGACCGCAGGGTGTGGGGTACGGCGGCGGGGGGCCGTGACGTGCCGCCCGCCCTCGGCCCCGACCCGCTGTTTCCGCTGCTGTCGAACGAAGCCCAGCGGGAGGTACTGAGGCGCCTACAGACCGATACCGGCGTTGTCGTTCAGGGACCGCCTGGCACGGGAAAGACGCACACCATCGCCAACCTCGTGTGTGCCTTGCTGGCGGACGGCAAGCGAGTGCTCGTGACGAGTGAGAAGGGCCAGGCGCTGAAGGTCCTGCGGCAGCAACTGCCTCCTGAGCTGCGCAGCCTGTGCGTCCTCCAGGGCGACCGACGCCAGGACGGCAGCGACGACCTGGAACAGTCCGTGCGCGCGCTCTCCCAGCTCAGTGCCACCCAGTCGACGGAGCGGCTCAACGTAAGGATCAAGGGCTATGAGGCGCTGCGCTCTGAACTGTCGGACACCCGCGCGCGGCTCCGTGACGATCTGCGCGCCATACGTGAGGCGGAGTGGTACGAACACCTCGACGTGGCACCCGGATACAAGGGGCGGCTCGTGGAGATCGTGGAGACCGTCGCAGCCGGTGCATCGAAGTACGACTGGATGCCCGACCTGCCCGCCTCGGCACCGCGACAACCTTCGCTGAGCCAGGACGAGGCCCAGCGCCTGCTGGGTCTGGTATCCCGGCACGGGGCCGGAGTGCTGGACGAGCATGCCGCCCGCTGCCCGGACCCCGCAGACTTCGTCCCACCCGTGCTGTTCGAAGAGGCGGTCAATGCCCTAGACGCCGCTGTACGTGCCTGTGCTGCGCCGGCGTCTGACACACTCGCCCTCGAACTCGCAGATTGCGGAAATGAGTTGATCGCGACACTGGTCGGTCTGCTGGACGCGGCGGAACACGCGCTGCAGAGCGAGGGACTGCCGGGCGATCCTGCTGCCTGGCCGCCCGAGGAGTGGACCACGCGTGCCTTGCAGGACGGAATGGCGGGCCGACGGCAGCAGCTGTGGGAGGGAGTGCGGCAGGCGTCCGCCCGTGCCGAAGACGTTCAGAGCGTCCTTCAGCACACGCCCTTCGCCGTGCTCGACGTACCCGACGTGGCGCTTGCTGAGGAATCACGTCTCATCGCCGCCGGGAAGGACCTCGAACAGTACTTGCGTGCAGGTGGCAAGCTGCGCAAGTTCGCCCCGAGGTCGGTCCAGAAGGAGGCCCAAGTCCTTCTGCGAGACTGCCGGGTGGATGGGCGGCTGCCCAGCACACCGGACGAGATCTCCGCCTTGGTGGCTCATCTGGCGGCACGCCAGTGCGTTCGGCAGCTGAACGAGCGCTGGAAGAGCGTCGACGCGCCCGAGGCCGAGGGCTCCACACAGGTGGCTCTGTCGGAGCTGCTGGACCGGGTGCCGACGCTCCGCGCGGTGGACGGATTCACCCACTCCGTACGTACGCTGCACGATGTCCTGCTCAAGGCCCGGATCAAGGCCACGGTGCGGACGGCACAGCAGTGGGATGACGTCCGTACGTCGGCGAACGCCGCGGAACGGCTGCTCCGTGCCCGTGAAGCGGAGGAGAGGCTGCGATCCATCTCCGAGCAGCTGCCGCGACCCGATGCCCGCGGAGTGACCGAACTGGCAGAGGTCCACCGGGCTGTCACCGCCCGTAATCCGCGGGCGTACACGTCCGCGATCGACTCGCTGACCGAGGCGTTCCACCGTGAGGCCGATCGTCGGGAGGCCCGCAAACTCCTGGATCGACTGTCCGAGGACCACCCCGAACTGGCGCGGCGCTTCGCCGAGTCCCCAACCGAGGCGGCCTGGGAGGCCCGCCTCGCGAACCTGGACGGAGCCTGGGCATGGCGGCGAGCACGCACCTTCCAGGACACGATGCTGACGCCTGGGAGGGAAGCTCGACTGGAAGGTGAACTGGGCGCGGTCGAGACACAGTTGAGGAACACGGTGACTCAACTGGCCGCTAGCAGAGCGCTGTATCACTGCCTGGACCGGATGACGGTCGGCCAGAAACAGGCACTGAGCGCCTATGCGTCGGCCATGGCGAACGCAGGCAAGGGAATGACGAAACTCGGCAAGCGGCATCTGAAGAACGCCCGTTCCGCGATGCGTGAGGCGCGTGCCGCGGTTCCGGCCTGGGTCATGCCGATCAAGCAGGTCGCCGAAATGATTGATCCCGAGCCGGATGCCTTCGACGTCGTCATCGTGGACGAGGCGAGCCAGGTCGGTCTGGACGGGCTGATGCTGCTGTGGCTCGCTCCGAGAGTCATCGTCGTGGGTGACGACAAGCAGTGTGTCCCGTTCTACACGGGTGGTAAGCACGAGCGGTTCGACGAACTCCTCGACTCACTCCTGCCCCATCTCATCGACTGGCAGCGGGACGGGCTCAGTCCAAAGTCCAACCTGTATGCCCTGTTGTCCGCCCGTTTTCCCGAGACGATCCGGCTTACCGAGCACTTCCGGTGCATGCCGGAGATCATCAAATGGTCCTCCACCCAGTTCTATCCCGACAACGAACTCGTGCCGTTGCGACAGTACGGAGCGGATCGGCTGCGGCCCCTCGAAGTCGTCCATGTCCATGAGGGCCACTGCGAGGGACGGGGAGACACCCTGGTCAACAGGCCCGAGGCAGAACGCATCGTCGCCACGTTGCAGAAACTCGCGGAGGACGACGCGTACGCGAAACGGAGTTTCGGAGTCATCGTGCTTCGTTCCGGACACCAGACAAGGCTGTTGGAAAATCTCATCGATACGCGGATCGACCCCGCGATCCGCGAGCGACACAACATACGTGTCGGCACGGCCGAACAGTTCCAGGGGGACGAACGGGACGTCATCCTGCTCTCGCTGGTCATCGACGCCGGCCACACCCGGGCCCTGACCGGCCAGGGGGACGGAAGGCGGTTCAACGTGGCCGCCAGCCGGGCGCGCGACCAGATGTGGCTGTTCACCTCCGTCACACCGGACCAGCTGCGCAGCAGGGACCTGCGCCACTCCCTGCTCACCTATATGCAGGCGCCGCCGGAACTCCAGGGCGCCTCTCCCAGCCTGTCCGCCGTCTCGCCCGACGAGCCGTGCAAGCCGTTCGAGTCCCTCTTCGAGCAGCAGGTCTTCCGAAGGATCAAGGAACGCGGCTACCACGTCGTTCCGCAGTGGAAGGTCAGCGGCAAACGCATCGACCTCGTCGTCGTCGGAGAGGCGGGCCGTCTCGCCGTGGAGTGCGACGGCAGCCCATATCACTCCAATCTTGACGACATCCGTGAGGACTACGAGCGGGAGCGCGAACTGCGCCGAGCGGGCTGGCAGTTCTGGCGCGTGCGCAGCAGCGAGTTCGCCTTGTCCCCGGAGGATTCGCTGGCCCCGTTGTGGCAGCGGCTGGACGCTCTGGGCATCAGCCCCGGAGTCACCGAGGAGGCGCATGGTGACGCGGGGAGCACATGGACTCCGGTCGACATCGACGACGCCGATGACACCGACCTCACCGCCGACGAACTCGACGCAATGCTCGATGAGGATGCGTCCGTCTCTCCCGAAGGAGCCTGACATGAGCGAAGTCTTCGACGACAGCACGCTGACGGAGATCGCCCACCTGATCTGCGGGGACGAGCCGCCGCTGCTCTACCGCAAGGGGTACGAGATCGCCGCGTTCTTCCAACGGGCGGGTTGGGACAACGTTCCGGAGTACGACGGCAGCACACCCAGGCACAAGTGGGCCCGGGAACTCCTCAAGGAACGGCAGGAGGAAGGCACGGATGACGCCGAGCGCGCAATACTGCGCCTGGCGAACCGCCTTGAGTACTACAACCAGCAGCACGAGTACCGCGCCACACTAAAGCAGCTCAACGAGATACTCGTGCTCGGCGGACGCCGCATCGGCGAGGACGGAGGCCAACTGGCCCTCGTCCGCTGTGAGGCCGGATTCGAGGACGAAGTACGGCAGCTGCCGCGTGTCGAGCTGAAGGTCTCTGTGACGGAGGTGGTGAGCGACCCGGAACTCGCCGCCACCGTGCAACTCCGGCTGGACGAGGCACGCACCTGCTACGAGCACGGCGCCTACACGTCGGCGGTCATCATGCTGGGCAGCCTCCTAGAGGGTGTGCTCGCGCATGCTGCGCAGGTCCGTGCCGCAGGCGTACCCATGCCGAAGCCGTTGCGGAACATGGGGCTGAATGACTTCTTGAACTTCGCGTACGAGAACAAATGGATCGAGTACGACGCCAAGCTGACCTCGGAGCTTATCCGGCAGTACAGGAATCTCGTCCATCCCCTGGCAGAGAAACAGAAGGGACACAGCCCGAACCGCGACACCCTCGACATGTGCTGGCCGGTGGTGAATGCCACGCTGAACGATCTCGCGGCGACGGCGGCAGCGCCTCCTGTACCGCCCACTCCGCGTGCGCCCACAGAACGAGGTCGTGGTCGTAATCCCAATGCCTCCGCACAACGCCCAACGCCGGCCTCTGTTGCTCGCCGCCGTCCGGGCGGTGGAACAACGGCGGGTACATGAACCGGGGTGCACTCGATCCAACGTGGGCGGAGAAAGCGCAGAGTTTCTGATGGCGTCTCCTCCGCCTGCGCAGAACATAGAACACTGAGACTGAAGGGGGGTTACGTCGAGGCGTCCTCAGTGCTCGTGCTCTTCCTTAAACGCAGTAGGCACATGGCCAGGACTGTTCCGTCTTCTTGGATCGAGACAGGGCCTCCCCAGTTCGGATCCCACGTCTGTCCTGGCCAGGTGCCGCGTCTTGCGTAAATTTCACTGCGGTACTCCTCGGCCTTCCCAGCTGAGAGGAGGGCGAAGAGATCGGCTGCGACGCCGGAGAACGCCTCTACACGCTTGTTGTTCAGCCGGAAGACGTGATCCGTGCCGACGAAGGGGATGCCGAGAAGCCTGTACGTCGCGTCTTGGACGCTTCCTGATGCCGCATGCGCGACACCGGCGTCGTAGCGTCGACTCCCCTGGTCGGTGGTGAGGTAGCGAGCGGTTGTGGCGCCATCGCCTGCGAAGGCAGTTGTTCCGGCTGTCGCTGTTCGTGCCACGACGTGCTGGAACCATGCTGAGTCCTCGGACTGGACATGGAAACCGGGCTCGGACTGGGGAACCCGGTCACCGCGCGTGGGAGGCTGGATGCCCGGCACGATGTTCCCTTTTTCGGCGGGACTGTTCACGCTTCGCAGCGGATGCTCGGGCGAGCCGTATAACCAGCCGTCCTCTCCTCGTGCGTGCAGGACATGGACTGTAACGGGTCCCTCCGAAGGGAACTCCGTACTGAAGACAAGGCATGGTGTTTCGTTCCACGCGCCGATGTGCATGGCCTCGACATGGGCTGAGCATGCGGCGAGTTGGGAATAGGAGGGTTTGGGGCCTCCATGGTTCCCCGTGGTCGCAATCGGGAAGACACGTGACGGCTCGCCCGGCTTCCAGACTTCGGCGAAAAAGTCGGGCCGGTAGGCGTAACCGACCGATCCCTTGGACCATCCAGCCCGTATGACTACATCGGCGCTGACGAAGGATACGAAGCGGTCTGGATATCGACGTAGGAGGGCCTGCCGTGCCAGGGCAAGGGCGAAACCCTGCCCCAACTCCCGCGACTGCAGACGCTTGTAGTCCCGGGCTATCCCTTTGGCTTCGGCGGACAACTGTATGTAGCTGTCCGCTACCGCATCGAGCGCCTGGCTGTACTTGAGGCTTCCCCAATGCTCGGCGAGACCACGCCCAGCGCCTTGTCGAGAGAGGGAAAGAGCCTGCGCGAGGTCGTGCAGTACATGCCACGGAGCCAGCTCTACCGACTGTCCGAGTTCCGCCCTCGGGAGAGCCTCCAGGCCGCTCTTCCGTCGGAGCGAAGTACCTTTCTCCGCACGCTTCTTGTCATCCTTGGCCACGGCCACCTCGACGCTGCCGACCAGCGCCGAATCCGACTGAACGGCTACGTTCGACGGACGCGCGAGGTCCCGTAACACGCCTTTCGTCACCCTTGGTTTCGCCTTCAACCTGCACGCCCCCAGTATCCATGCGATCTGTACACGTCAAGACGGAAGCTATGTGCCCCGTACGGGGCGCACGCAAGTGCGCACGTCTACGTGATGGGGGCACGCGGAACTCGGTGCCGTGAACATCGCACTGCCAGCCGAACTGTCAGCCGTGTAGAGCGGCTCGGTAGGTGCTGAGTTCGTTGTTGTAGCGGCGCTCCCGAGACATGAACGCTGCGGTTCCACCCTCCAGGATGTCCTGGATGTCATGACGGACCTTCGTCACTTCGATGGGGCCCACGTGCTCCTGATCGTGGTACCCCTCAGCACCTGCCACCGCAGCGCTGGTCTTGATTCGGATCCGAGAGCCGTCGTTCTCGAGGACGATCACCCGCTCCGCGTCAGCATTCACAGGAATGTTGGCATTGTGCGTGATCACGATGACCTGCCGGTGCCACCGGCTCTTCCTGATCTCCGGCACAATGAGCTGAGAGATCCACGCAGTATCCAGGTCGTCCTCGGGCTGGTCCAGCACGAGCGGTTCCGTCCCATGGTGTAGGACGAAGCTGAGCATTGCCGCGCTGCGCTGGCCTGGCGAACCGGTGGTGACCGACTGCCAGTCGGCGTCGTTCTCGGCCTTGCCGCCGTCCCGCAGGAAGAACATCACCACGGCGTCGTCCGGGAAATTCATTGCGAGACGGATGCGTTGTGTCGACTCCAGCTTCGCCAGCTTGCTCCACCAGGTGGCTTTACCGCCGGCCTCTTGACGTAGTTGCGTGAAGTCGCACGTCAGCAGGGAGCGGCGCCAGAGTTCCTGACGGCGCTGTCCGTCATTGAGTGGCGCGCTCCAAAGCCACTCAGCTAGGGCGGGGATGTCGTCGACGAACCCGCCGGATCGGACTCCGAGTTGACCACGCACGTCCTGTACCCAGCTGGTGCAGTTACCGTGCGGGACCACCTCGAAACGCAGTGATCCGCTGCGCTTGGCTACTTCTGCAAACAGCGTCTCGCGACGTCGACGCCGGCGTTCGTAGGTGCGCTTCAGGTCGGACCATGCCGCTTCCTCCGCGCTGCGTAGCCCAGGGGCAGCGGCTTCGTCATCCTCAAGCTCCCGCAGGACTCCCTGCACGGAGTTCAGTGCCTCGGTAAGCGCGAGGTAGGCCGTGGGCTCCACTCCGAGCAAGCTCAACCGTTGCTGGAACTCGATGATCTCCCTGTCCGCACGCTGCACCCGATCGGCCCAGACCCCCGTCTGCTGCCGCTGGCGGTTCTGCTCAAGTGCTTCCTTCGCCGCTATGACACTGGCTCGGACAGTCCGGTTGAGCTCGTCACGGATCTGGGCAAGTTCCGCATACAACTGCTGAGGCTCCTCGTCCAGCCCTGCTGGAGCCTTTGGCAGTGCTGCTTGCAGACGCTTGATCGTTGCCGCGCCAAGTTCGTCCACTGCGGCCTCGAACCGCGCGGCGTCGGCGCCGAGTCTGGCGTGGTCGCGTCTAATCCGCTCGCTCTCCAAACGGGAGCTCTGGCTCTCAGCATCCCCGAATGCTTCGATCTGATGGAGAAGTTCGCCGTGCCGGGCCATCTGCGAGGGGCGCTGAGCGAGCCGCGCTTCGACGCTGATCCGCTTGGCGACTCTCGTCAGGCACTGGGTCCGTGCTGCATCCAACTCGATCGCGAATCCGCCCGGAGCGGCTGCATCAGCCTCAAGGGCCGCGTCAACGAGGCTCAACAGGTGCTTGGATGCGGCAAAACGGTCCGAACGGTCATGTGCGGTCCGTTCGAACAGCTCCTTCTGGCTGAAGACACGCATCGGGAAGTGTGTTGGCAACTGCACGCCGTTGCGCTCTGTGCGTGAGCCCAGCGCGGAGCTCCACAGAGCAGTCTGCTGCTCCCGGGAGATGGCGAGTCTGTGCTGTGCGGTCAATCGTGCTTCGCTGAAGACGCCATCGACGAATGCGGTCGCTTCGTGCTCGATGGAGTCCGGCAGACTCTGGGTGCTGCCGTATAGTTGCCGCAATGCGGAGACCACGGTTGATTTGCCGGCGCCGCGGCCTCCGATAATCACGTTCAGCCGTGGGTCGAAGGAGACCCGTAGCGGCTCTGTGGAGTTGCCCAACGTGCCGCCGAGTTCGATATTCCTTACCCAGGCGTGGTCGACGACATTGGGGTCTGGGTTCGCGATCAGCCGTGGGTCCCAGCTCGGCATGATGCGGGCGTCGTGGTCAAGAAATGCCTGCCGCAGTGACTCCTTCGATGGCGTATCCATTCGGATCCATGTGTAACGCGACCCTAAACCCTCCAGGCTGTAGGCGTCTGACGTCGCGAGAAACGGCATGCGCGCAAGACATGGGAATTCGCCAAGAGCCCGGTTGAGGAACCGGGCCACGAAACTCTTCCCGGCGCGCCGTTCCTCTGTTACCTCTCCGGGGTCCACCGCGCTGAGCCGGTCGTGATGGAGCGCCTTCCAACGCAGATCCCCGCGCACGGTGTTCCCCGAGGCAAGACCATTGTCGGTGAGCACGTGCGGAGCAATCGCCAGCCACTGCTCAGGAAGATCATCCAAGATCTGATTGACCGTCCGGGGAGCTGGTGCGGGGTCATTTGTCCTCGGGTTCAACCTCGGGTGATCGTCGTCGAAGCCGCAAGTGCGAGCAAGCAGCACATTGATGTCCTGCTCCGTACGGTCCAGGTCGCCGATCAGTACCAGGTGAGCCCCGTCCGACCCAGAGGCCGTCGTCACCTCGACGCCGGGGAAGACGACGATGTCGTGCCTCCGTCCCGCGGCCTGCATGACAGGCAGCCACGCACCGGTGTTGTGGTCCGCCAGCGCGATCACCTCGATGCCGGATTCGCGGAGCCTCTCCATGTAAGCGTCCGCGAAGCGGGCCCTGTCCGCCTCCAGGGAGAAGTCGTATGAGCTACCTGGTGGCAGGTTGAACTTCCATGCTGGTGTGGCCACTTGGAGGTCACACTTGTACCAACGGGACGCCTTCATCACCGCTCTCGACGGGGCACATGGACATTCTGTGCGCCGGGTGGGACAGGAGCCCATTGTGAGGCAGCAGAGGCCGGAGCGCTGCTACTTTTGCGTGATCCTTCGGAGTTGCCTCGCGGACTCCGCCTTGGACTGAAGTGCGACGGTACGCCTGGTAGGTGCCCGAAACCTGCACTGTTCAGGCGAAGACTTGAGAACGGAACTCGTCGCGGACGCGGGTGAGCGGTTCCCGCTCGCGGCTGTAGTAGAGCTTGTTGGTGAGCAGAGTTGCCCAGCGGTCCTTCCTGGGGGCGAGCCACATGCCGGTGCCTGTGAAGCCGTAGTGCACCCAGACGTCGTCGGCTTCCGGCGTCGTGCCAGGTGCTGGGTGCCAGAACAGGCCCCGGGGCGGCGTCAGATCCCCGGTGTGGATCTGGAGAGATTCCTTGATCCAGTTAGTGCCGAATCCGGGTGATGCGCTCAGCTGGTTCGGATCGAGGACATAGCGCAGGAACGTGGCGACGTCGTCGAGGACGGAGAAAGCGCCCGCGATGCCGCACACGCCGCCGAGCAGGCGGGCGGAGAAGTCGTGGGCGATTCCCTTGAGATGGGTTCCCGTGCTGTCGTCGAGTTCGGTCGGTGCGCAGCGGGCCGCCGCTTCGGGACTCAACGGCCCGAAGCAGGTCTGTGTCATGCCCAGCGGTCCCCAGACGCGGTCGGCCGCGAGCGCATCGAGCCGCTGGCCGGAGAGGTGTTCGGCGAGGTAGCCGAGGATGAGGGCGGCGCGGTCGGTGTATTCCACGGCCTCACCGGGCGGCCGGTGCAGGGCTTCTCGCAGGACGCCGTCGCGGACGTCCTGCGGGTCCGTGCCGTACAGGTTCTTGAGGTTGGCCCGGAGCGGGACGCCGGCGGTGTGGGTGAGCAGGCGGCGTGCGGTTACCTGCGCCAGTGGGTGTTCGCTCACTTCGCACCACAAGTCGCCTAGTGGTGCGTCGAGTTGGAGTTTCCCGTCCTCGACGAGGCTGCCGATGGTCGACCACACCGCAAGGATCTTGGTGAGGCTGGCGACGTCGAAGACGGTGTCGCACTGCATCGGCTCGTCGGGCCGTTCGGGATCTAGGACGCCTGTGCTGCCGCTGGCCTGGGTTCCTCGGCTGTCACCGACGGCCCAGACGGCGCCGGGGTAGATCTTGTCGCGTGCACCGTCGTGGAGGAGTTGGTGGATGCGGTCGGTGTCGAGGTCGAGCGCCATGGTCTCCCGATCGATCGTGGGCCGTGAGATGTCCCGATGGTCAGCGTAGTGAGGGGGCTGGTACGAAACTGGTTGCGGCGCGGGCAGGTCAGATGAGCTGTTTGCCGAGGTCGGCCAGGGCAGCGGCGGTGGCTGTGAGGGGATAGCGAGTGGCGTTGGCGCGGCCAGCGACTTGGAGAGCCGGGAGCAGGCCGGGGGTGGAGCGGAGTCGTTTGAGGTCCTGGGCGAGGGCGGCCGGGTTGGTGAAGTCGGTGGCAAGACCCGTTGCGGCGAGGGTGTCGCTCAGCCCTGGAACGGGCTGGTAGACGACTGGTAGTCCGCAGGCTTGGGCTTCGAGAGCGACCAGGCCCATGGCTTCGAGGGTGGTCGAGGGCATGACGAGGGCGTCGTGGTCGGCGAAGGCTTTCCACAGCTGTGGACGGCTGAGCCAGCCGAGGTAGCGGGCGTGGACCTTGAGCAGGCGTAGGAGCGGGGTCAACCCATGGAACTGGTGACGCGGCGCCGCGATGCTCAGTTCGACGGCCTGGGCTACGGGCATCGCGCGCAGGAGCGCCTCGATGCCCTTCTCGGCGGTGAGGCGTCCTGCGTAGAGCAGACGGAGGTGTCCGGTCGGTCGGCGGGCAGGGCGCGGCGGTGGGGTGGTGAGCAGGTGATCGGGCACACCCCAGGGAATCTTCTCGATCTTCCTACGCTCCATTGTGGGCGCGAGCTGAAGGAGCCGATCCGCCATGGCGCCCGTCGGGACGACGATGGCGTCCGCGAGACGCGCGGTTTCCCGCAGGACACGCATCTGGTCGCGATGGGCCTCGGCGAACAGCAGGTCGGTGCCGTGGACGAGCGCGATCCGGGGGCGTGCGGGTAGGGCGCGGATCAGGGCGGGGGTACCGCCGAAGGCGAGATGCTGGAGGTGAAGGACATCGATGCTGGCCGGGTTGATGCCCTGCGTCAGGGCCCGACGCAACGCGTTGACGTACGCCGTGAAAGGCGGCCCAGCGAGGCATTTGCCGGGCACGGTCAGCAACTCCAGCCCCGAAGGTACGTGGGGTGGAGGCGCCTGCGGGGCGAGCATGAAGGCGCGGGCCGGCACCAGCGGGTCCTCGCCGGTGTAGAGGTCGAGAAAGAGCTCGACGCTGCCGCCGGCGCTGCCGAAGGGCAGGTCGAGGACGGTCGCTACCCGAGGACTCATGTGGCACCTCCGGCGAGCTCTTCATAGAGCCGCGAGATGTCGATGCCTGCGGTCGCCGCGTACTTGAGGCCGTGCTGTTGGTAGCTGGCGGGGGTTCCGAGGCAGCGGAGGAAGACGAGCTTGCCGAAGGTCATCCGGGGATAGACGCGGACGGGTCTGGCGGCGCGGATCTCCAGGGTCCAGTGGATGGCGTGGCCTTGGTGGCCGAGGGGCGCGGAGACGTGGACCCAGATGCCGAGCGCGCCGGTGGTGCGATTGCCGTTGAGGAACTGGGCGTACGCCTCCGATCCGGTCCTCTCGTGGGTGATGCCGAGGTAGAGCACGCCGGGGTGCAGGACATATCCGGAGTCCGGGATGGCGGTCTCGGCGTACGGCGTTGGAGAGGCCGCGTCCAGATCGGTGTCGCAGATGCGCAGGGTGTCGCCGAGGCGCCAGTCGTAGGCGTTGGGGGAGAGGCGGGCCGGATCGTACGGGTCGATCACGATCTCGCCTGCGGTTTGGGCGGCGGCGATCGCGGGTCCGGTGAGGATCACGAGGCCACCGCCCGGAGCTTGGTCACGTCGCGCCAGTAGGCGGAGGGCTGCGGGCCGGTCGCTGCCTGGTACTTGCCTTCGTATGGCGAGATGGGGCCGGCGGAGGCGAAGAACATGATCTGTCCGATCCGCATGCCCGCGTAGACGCGCAGGGGGCGGATCGGCGTGAGCATCAGGGTCCACTGGCCGTGGAAGCCGATGTCCCCGATCGGGGCGGTGATCTCGACGAACAGCCCGAGCCGGCCGACGGAGGACCGGCCGAACAGCAGCGGGACGAACACGTCGGAGCCGACCTCTTCGAGGGTGTGGCCCAGGTAGAGCTCGCCGGGTTGGAGCACGTATCCGTCCGGTCCGATCGCGAACTCGGTGGTCGGGTTTGGTTGGTGGGCGTCCAGGACGCCTTCGGCGTAGGCGAGCAGGGTGGGGCCGAGCCTGACGTTGTAGCTGTTGGGGTTGACCTGGTCGGGGGCGAAGGGCGTGATCCGTAGGCGGCCGTCCTGGGCGGCGGCGGTGATCTCGGGGCCGGTGAGGATCACCGTGTGCCTCCTTGAGCGGGCGTGGTGAGGACGTGTTTGAGGGCCTGGCTGAGGAGTAGTCCTGCGGCGTGGGAGCGGCCCGCGAGGTAGTTGTCCGCGAGGTAGTCGGTGGTCAGCACCGTGGTGACGCCGTCCGGCAAGGGGTCCGGAAACACGACGAGAGGACCGGCCTGTTCTGTGAGGAAGGCCAACAGGCCGGGCAGGTCCTGCCAGAAGTCCACTGGGACGCGGGCGTGGACGAGCTGGTTGTCGAAGGGCTCGATGGCCAGCAGATCGCCCAGCGTGAGGATGTCGCCGAGTGGGACGGTCCGCAGCGCGGTGTCGTTGAGGATGATCGCGTCGGCACCGAGCCCGCTCCTCAGGCGGGCGGCCAGGTCGACGAGCAGGCCGCGGCGATCGAGTGTCTGGTGTTGATACGTCCGGGCGATCGGCCCGATAGCCATCGCCAACTCCTTCCTGGCCCGGCCGATCTCCTCGATCGCCTCCGACAGCTCGGCGGCGAGAGCAGCTGGCGTCCGGTCCGGGAAGCTCGTGGAGCCGGCACCCCAGCCCGGCCCGACCGGTGTGGCGACCGCGTACCCGTCGGCGAGTTCCTGTCCTTTGACGATGAGCGTGTCGCCCACGCGCGCCGGGCCGTACTGCTCGGTGTGGCAGTGCCCGGCGAAGATCACATCAAGGAAGGGGCAATCAGCTGCCAGTTTGAGGTCTTCGTCGAATCCGGAGTGGCTGAGCAGGATCCAGCTATCCACCTCGTGGTGGTGGGCGAGCAACAGCTCGCGCAGCGCCTGGACTGGATTGATGACGCGGTGTTCGGCGCGCTCGCCGACGGGAATCGAGTGGAAAGCCTGCTGACCGATCACCGCCGCGATGCCCACGCGTCGGCCGTCGATCTCGACGATCCGCATGCGGCGGAAGAGCGCGTCGCCGGTGTCGGCGTGAACGGCGTTGGCGCAGACGGTGAGCCGGTGGAGATCCGGTTCGAAATGGTGCGGCCAGCCGTGGTTGCCGGGCGCCAGGATGTCGTACAGCTTGAGCAGGATCTTGCGCTCGATGGCGCCGTGGGCGAGGCGGTAGTAGCCGGAGCCTTCGAAGAAGTCGCCGCAGTCCACGATGAGCGAGGTCGGACGGAGAGCGTGGAGGTGGGCCAGGAACGGGGCGGCGTTGTCGAGGGCGGAGTGGACGTCGGTGGTGGCCACGATCTGTCGCAAGGCGCGGGCGGCGGTCATGGGGTGACCTCGCAGACGTCGGCGCCAAGAGCGCGAAGCTTGCCGGGCAGATCGGCGTGGCCGCGGCGGAGTTGGTCGAGGCCGCCGACGGTGGTGACGCCTCGCGCGGTGAGGCCGGCGACCATGAGGGCGGAGCCGGTGCGGATGTCGGTTGCCTCCACGCCCGCTCCGGTCAGTTGCTGAGGCCCGGTCAGGCGGCACTCAGTGGGGGCGATCTCCTCGATCTCGGCCCCCAGGCGGGCCAGTTGGGGCAGCAGGTTGCCGTGGCGGCCGGGATTGATCGCGTCGGCGAACAGATGCGTGCCGGGCAGGCCGAGGGCGAGTGCCATCAGGGGCGGTTCGAAGTCAGCGTCCAGTCCGCCGGGGCTGAGGGTGGCGATAGCTCGCAGGGGGCGGCTCGTCGGCCGTGTGTCCTGGGCGTGGACGCGGAGGGCGTTGTCCTCTGCGCTGGCCGGGATTCCGAGGCGGCGGAGGGCAGTTACGAGTGGGGTTACGTCCTTGCCGTGCACGCCGTTGACACGAGCGGTACCTCTGGTCGCGGCGATTGCGCAGGCCAGTGTGCCGGCCTCGATCTTGTCGCCGGGCACCTGCCAGACGACGGCGTCCTTCTGGCCGACAGAGGGCGGGGAGAGCGTGAGGAGGTGCGCGCTGATCTGGGTCTCCCAGCCCACCGAGCGGAGGGCGTCGAGCACGGACAGGACTTCTGGTGAGAGGTTGGGTTCGCCCAGCTGCAGGGGGCGACCGGTTGTCACGGCGCGCAGCACTGCGGCCACGGTCGCCCCACGGGAGCGGAACGGCAGCACCAGGGACACGGTGCCGGTGCGGGGTGTGACGGCCTCGATGCGGTAGCCGGAGTCGTCCTGTGCGCTCCGGTCGCCGAACGCCTCGTACACCTTGAAGTGCAGATCCATGCCGCGAGCGCCGATCCGGCAGCCACCCGGCCAGGGAAGTCGGGCCTCGCCGTGCCGGGCGAGCAGGGCGGGGACCAGGTAGTACGAGGCGCGGATGTGGGCGGCCTGCGGCAGCTCGGGATGCGTGTGTCGGCTCTCGGTCGGCATGAGTACTGCGGTTGTCTGCTCGCCGACGGGACGGGCAACGTGCCAGCCCGCCTGCTCCAACAGGGCCAGCAAGATCTTGACGTCCGTGTTCGCAGGGATGTTGCCCAGCCGCACAGGGCGGCCAAGAGCCCCTGCCGCGGCCAGCAGCGGCAGAGCGGCGTTCTTCGAGCCATCCACGGTGACGGTGCCGGTGAGTGGCGGGCCGGGGCGTACGGCGATCACCTCGGCGGCCCGAGTAGAGGTGCTGGTGGGCACGGTCAACTCCTTTGTAGGGGAAGGGAAACGGTCGTCTTCGTCGCCGGGCGGACGGGCAGGGCGATCTCGGCCCAGCACCGCTTGCCCGTCGGCGTCAGTTCGGCGGCGTACCGGTCGGCAAGAGCGGCGACGAGGAACAGGCCGCGACCGTTCTCGCCGTGCTCGTCCGGGAGGCCGGGCCGAGGCAGCACCGGACTGGAGTCGCGCACCTCAACGCGCAGGACGGCTGCGAGCAGCTGCACTTCCAGCGAGACCTGACCTCTGCCGGCGTACCGGACGGCGTTGGTGACCAGCTCGCTGATCACCAGCTCGGCCGTGTGCACCACCTCGTCGTCCAGATCCACCTCCCAGCCCTGTATCGCCTCCACGGCCTGGTGCCGGACGGAGGCGACCGCGGTGGGGGTAGCAGGTACGGACAGGGTGAGCTGGTGCGCTGCCATGAGCGGCCTCCCGACGTTGGTGCGGCCACTTCACGCAACCAGCTCGTAGCAGTGGGTGGTTAGTCCAGGTGCCGGCGGTGCATCGGTTATGCAGGAGCTGCATCACGGCGAAGTACGGCTGACCTACGCTCGGTTGAGCAGGCAGGATCGGCGACGGCAGAAGGGGCCGTGGCAGATGGCCGAAGCACACAGGGAAGCGAGACGGATCGGCGAAGTGATCCGTCAGGCACGAGTGTTACAGCGGCGCTCGCAGAAGGACGTCGCCGCCGCGCTCGGCTACCACCAGTCCAAGGTGAGTCGTCTGGAGGGCGGCCGTGGCACGGAGGACATCCGTGTCCTGCGTGCCGTCGCGCAGGAACTCAAGATCCCTGCCCAACAGTTGGGTCTTGCCACTGCTGTTCCCGACGCCTCCGCCACCGATCCCGAAGCAGACGACATGCACCGCCGTACCTTCCTCGCCGCGAGCATCGCCGCGCTCGCGCCCCCTGCCGCCTCGGCCGCCGCCCACGACGATCTCGTCCAGGCCCTCCTCCCGGGACTGAGCGCGGCAGGTACCGACGCCCCCTTGGACACGATCGCGCTCCGAGAGCGGGTCGGGACTGCCCGCAAGCTCTTCTACACCTGCGACTACGCAGAGCTGGAGCGCACCCTGCCCGGCCTGATCGCCGACCTCAGACTGGCATCCAGCAGCACGACGGACAGCGATGTGCTGTCCGCGCTGCTGGCCACGACGTACCAGACTTCCACCAGCCTGCTACTCAAGCAGCACGACCAGGGCAACGCCTGGCTCGCGGTCGGCCGTGCGATGGCCGAGGCCGAACGCTCAGGCGACCCCATAGTGTTGGCCTCCAGCGTCCGCGTACAGGCCCACGTCCTGGCCCGCGAGAAGCACACCGCCCAGGCCGTCACCCTCGTTCGCCACACGGCCGATCAGCTCACCGGCTCGTACGACCGCCGCTCTCCGAAGCATCTCGCAGCCGTTGGGCTGTTGCTGCTCCGCGGTGTGACCGCAGCCAGCGGCGGTGGCGATCGCGCGGCCACTGAGGAATTCCTCGCCGAGGCCAAAGAGGTGGCCCGGTACGTATCCCTCGACCAGCCCGATGCCTGGGCCAACTTCAGCCCGACCAACGTCGCCCTGCACGAGCTCAGCGCCCTGGTGGCCTTCGGCGACTCCGGCCTCGCACTCCAGGCCGCCCGCCCGCTCATGCGTCGGCACATCCCGGTCCCCGAGCGGCGGGCGGCCCTGTGGGTGGAGACAGCCCGCGCCTACAGCCAGCAGGGCCGCCTCTCCGACGGCTACCAAGCCCTGCGCATCGCCGAGACCTGCGCCGCCCAGGACGTCCGCCGACCCGCCGTCCGCGACCTGGTCGCCGACATGGCCGCCCGCGACCGCCGCCGTACTCTGCCGGAACTGCACCACTTCAGCCGCCAACTGGGAGTCCCTGCGTGAGTGAGCCGACCGACCCGGAGAAGAAGCCCTTCCTGTACGTCGTCGTCTGCGCCTGCGGCATCGCCGACGACGTCGGCAAACTGATCACCGCTGCGCAGGGGCAGCACTGGGACGTCGGCGTCGTCGCCACGCCGCAGGCACTGGGCTTTCTCGACACCGAGGCGATCGAGGCGCAGACCGGCTACCCCATCCGCTCCGCCTGGCGAACGCCCGGCGAGGCCCGCCCACTGCCGCCCGCCGATGCCATCGCGGTCGCGCCGGCCACCTTCAACACGGTCAACAAGTGGGCGGCAGGGATCTCCGACACCCTGGCACTGGGCATCCTGTGCGAGGCGTACGGCATGGGCATCCCGACCGCCGTCCTGCCGTATCTGAACTCGGCGCAGGCCGCCCACCCCGCCTATCGCCGCAGTCTGGACTGGCTGCGGGAGATGGGTGTGCTGATCGGTTCGTACGAGCCGCATCGTCCGAAGGCCGGGGGCGGGGCGGACCGCTTCCGCTGGGAGGAAGCGGTGGAATTGCTCACCCCCAAGCTGTCCGCCCAAGCCTGATCAGCGCTGTCGTGTCGAATGCGGCGGAGATTGGACGGGTGGGGTTGGGCGCTGCGTGCCGCTGAGCTTCGCTGCTTGGGCTTGGGGACTGGGTGCGTGGCGTTCGCCGAGGCGGCGGATGCGCCAGGTCAGGGCGCGGGCGGGACTGTGGGCGTCGTCCAGGGTGCGCTGGCCGAGGGCCTGGTCGAGGACGGTGGCTGCGTTGTGTCCTGCTGCTTCTGCCTCGGCGAGCACGGTGGCGAGTGCACCCCAGGCGGGATCGGCCAGGATGCGCTCGGCGTGTTGCGGTACTGCCTCCTGGAGGTGGTGGGCGTAGCGGCGCTTGGTCTGCAGGCTAGGGGAGCGGCGTGCGAGGTCCGTTAGGGCCGGGCCGGCGACCGGCGCGTACGCGACCTGCAGATGGACGAGGGCTTGTTCCGCTGCTGCCTCCTGTTGGGCGTGCTGGCGGGTGCGGTGCCAGTGGATCGCGTAGGCGACCGCGGTGAGCGCGACGTCCAGCAGCATCGCCAGCCCGGCACCGTCCCCGTGCTGTGTGGGGTCCTTCCAGATCGCCTGGACGCTGCGACGCAGAGCGCGGGTGCTGTCGAGGTCGGCGGCGATGCGGGAGCGGGTGGCGCGCTCGAAGACGGCCGCGGCCTGTTCGAGTTCGGCCTTCAGCGTCGACGGTGCGGTGACCGGCAGGAGGTCCAGTGCCGCCCCGAGCGCGACCAGCTGTCCCTGCCCCGTCGGGTCGTCGCCGTGGGTGAGGTGGTGGGGGATGCGTTCGGTGGCGTTGGTCGCCTGGTGCCACGGGTTGCCCGGCCGGACGGTGGCCCGTTCGGGGCTGGTGGTGGCGAGACGCCGGCGGATCTGGGGGAGGGAGAGGTCGGGGGCGAGGGTGGAGCCGGAGTAGAAGACCGGCTGGCCCTTGTCGTTGGTGTCGCCGGGCAGGGCGAAGTTGCAGCCGAGTGCGTCGCCGGACGGGCCGTGCTTGAGGCGCACGTTCACGCCGGTGGCCTCCAGCAGGGCGAAGAACTCGGCCTCGTCCGCTGCGGCGGCGACGGCTCGGCGGACCCGCAGGCGCAGGACGTCGCGGGAGGTGGCGTCCTGGCCCAGGCGCTTGGCCTTGAAGTGTTCCTTGCTGGTGGGGCGTTTGGCGGCGGTGCCGTCGCCCGGCTTCAACCGCCTCAGCCCGTAGTCGATTTCGATCTTTCGGGCTTCGCGTTGGACGGCGCGCTGGTCGTAATCGCGCTGGGGGCGCCTGCCGTCTTGCCGTACGAGGGTGGCGGCGATGTGGATGTGGTCGTAGGCGTGGCGGACGGCCACCCAGCGGCAGGCTTCGTCGTCGCCTGCGGGGGCGATGCCGGCGGCGGCCACGATCCGGCGGGCGATGTCGGCCCACTGGGCGTCGGTGAGGATCGGGTCTTCGGGTGCGGCACGGACGGGGCAGTGCCACACGGTGTACTTGGGTGCCTTGTCGCCGAGCATCTTCACGGGCTGGTCGAGCTGCGCGGCGAGCTGGGCCTCTACTTCCTTGGGGTCGCGGTGGGGGCTGCGGCCGGGGTCGGGGGCGAAGTTGTTCCAGGAGGCCACCAGGTGCGGGTCGATGTGCTCGTTGGCCCGGCCCTTGCCGAAGAGGTAGCCGATCGTGCGGCGCGTGGCCTCTGGCCCCTTGCCGAGGATGATCTTCGGGATCAAGGGCTCACCGCCCCTCGGTGATCTGGGCGACCGCGGTGTCCACCTCGGCGATGGACGCCTCGACACGCTCCAGGAGCCGTTGGACGGTGTCGGGGTGGGGCCAGGCGCCGTCCTTGTTGAGGTGCCAGGTGAGCTGGTTGAGGTTGTTGCCGATGCCGCCGAGCTGCCGGTTGGCGGCCATCAGCGTCTGCACCATGGCGCGGTAGTCGGCGACGGTGGCGGTGGGGTCGTCGGCGCGGGCGGCGGCGAGCGCGCACTCGGCGACGTAGCCGCCGGGCTGCATGCGGCTCAGGGCGGCGGCCTTCTGGACGAGGGCGAACTCGTCGTCGTTGTAACGGGGGTGGACGCGGTGCTCGCGCAGCTGTTTGTCACGCAGACGGCGACGCGGCGCAAACTGCTGTGGCACATTCGACGACGACTCGCTGCCCCCACTCCCGGTCGGCTCCCCCGGGCCGACCGACTCCGGTGCCCCTGCGCCGGATGCCTCCGCCCCCTCCAGGGCGGGAGCCGGGTAAGGACTCCTTACCCGACAACTTGCTGCGCGTGTGACGGGGGTGGTGGCCATCTGTTCCTGGGGCATGCGGTGTTCGGGGTGCAGGTCGCGCATCGGAGTACTCCGTTGTTACGGGGCGGCAGGTGTGTCACGTGCGTCGCATCCGTCCCATGCCTGGTCAGCACAGGTACGGACACTCGGGCAGGTACGGAGAAGTCCGTCCCGGCGAGGACATCCGTCCCCGCGCTGACCTGCGCGGGGACGGATGCGACGCATTGATACGGACCCTGAGGGAGGCGGGTCAGCGGGCGGGCGTGGGGCCGGTGGGGCCGTCGGGCGGGCCGACGGGCAGCTGGCCCGCCGGGGCGGCGGGCGGCTTGCCCTGGGCCCGGTGCGCAGGTGTGGCGTCGTGCGCGGGGGCGGGCGCCGTCTCGGTGAGGTCGGGGCAGTGCCGGGCCCAGCTGTCGAGGAACCGGTTCCGGGCGTACCCCTTGGCCTGCCTGCCCTTGTCGAAGCGGTAGTTGGCCGGGCTGATGCCGAAGTCCCTCAGCATGTTGCCCAGGTGGTGGGCGTTGAGTCCCTTGGTGCCGTGTTCCGCCCAGGGGGCGTCGGCGTCCTGGAGCAGGGTGGTGACCAGATCCAGGGAGGACATGGCTTCGGGGTTGCCGTGTGCCTGGAAGATGCGGTGGATGTCGCGCAGCAGCCTTGTCTTCAGGTTGGTCTGCTCGTCCTGGACGGCCTCGTAGCGGGTCATCGCGACACAGGCCGCACGGGCACGGGCGGGCCAGTGGCCGCAGGCCAGGTCGGCGATGATGACCAGCGGTTCCCAGGTGTCCGCCGCCCGGTCCTCCACCGGCATGGTCGGCACCATGCGGCCAGCCGTGCCGCGCAGCGGTCCCAGCCAGGCGGCCAGCTTGTCCCGCAGCGCGTTCAGTTCCGGTGTGGCGTAGCGCGAGCGGAACGGGGTCACCTTCTCGCCGGGCTTGCGCTTTTGCATGCGGAGCACGACCGCCCGGTCCGTGATCGTGTCGGGCAGGTCGCCGATCGAGGCCAGTGCGGCCATGGCGAAGGTCGGATACGGGGTCGGCTTGTGCTCCGGACCGGAGATGCGCCAGGCGGGCCGGTTGCGCTGGTGTCCGGCGTTCAGCAGGCCGCGCAGTTCCTCGTTCTCGCCCGCCTTGCTGAAGATGGTGTCGGCCTCGTCCACCAGGATCGTGCGCGGGTTCTTGCCGATGACACGGAAGAGCACGGCCGTGGACATGTTCACCGTCATGATCGGCTGGTGCACGGTCTCGTGGAGCACGTCCAGCACCCGGGACTTGCCGCAGCCCTTCGTCGGGCCGACGACCGCCAGGCGCGGTGCGTGCTGCAGAACGCTCTGGATGTGCGTGGCCGCCACCCACAGGGTGACCGCGGTCAGCGCCTCGTCACTGGGCAGCACGACGTACTTGCCGATCGCCGCCCGCAGCTCATCCAGCAGTTCCGCACCCTCACCGGAACCCTGTTCCGAGGGGGCTGCCGGTCCCCGAGGAGGTCGGGGACCGGCCTCCTGATCCGGTCCCCGTGCGTCGACGGGACCGGTCCCCTCCTGCTGGGCGGTTCCCGCCACGAGGGTGTCGGTCCCCACCGACTGGCGGGGACCGTGCTCACCGTCCCCACTGCGGTCCCCTGGTGCAACTACCGCCTCTTGGGGACCGGTCCCCGATTTCCCGCCGCTGGCCTGCGGGTTTGCACCGGATGTCGATTCGGGGACCGGGACGTGCGGGGACCGAGTGCCGGGCACGTCGCGGGGACGGTCCCCAACTGCAGCATCGGCAGACGTCTGGGGACGGTCCCCGTCTGCTTCCGCTTCTGCTGGGTGTTCGGCGGTCCCCGACGCGGGGGACTGTGTGTCCTGCTGATCGCTGCGGCGCCAGGGGATGCCCTCGCCGGGGACCGCGGGAGTCGGCCAGACGGTGGGGGAGGTGTTCGTGGTGCTGGGGGACGTAGAGTCCTCCATAGGCGTTCCTCTCCGGTGAGGGGCAGGACGGGCAAGGTCCCGCCCCTCACCAGCTCGTTCGTTCAGGGATGGGCGATCGGCAGGGGAGTCTTCGGCCCTCGGCGTTGGCGCGCCGGGGGCCGCTTCGTTGTCCGCGTCAGATGCGGGATCAGGCCGTGAGGTCGTACGACGTCTGGGCGTCCAGCCACGCGTCCACCTCCGGCCAGCGGTAGCGCAGGTGACGGCCGACCTTGTGGACGCTGGGGCCGATGCCCCGGTACTTCCACTGGTAGAGCGTCTTCACCGGCACTCCGAGATAGGCGGCGACCTCCGCAGGGGTGGCAAGCGGGCCACGCTGGGCAGCCGCAGCGGTGGCAGGGGCGTTGGTGCTGCGGGGAGGGGTCTTCGGCACAGGGCTCCTTTTCGGTCTTGAACAATGGGCTGGACAACACAGCCACACCACCCGGAGAAAAGTCCAGAGTTGGTTCTGAAACTCCTCACTACTTCTTTCGGTGTGGCCGGGGAGAGGGAAACAGTAAGGGTGGATCCCCGGTTGCCGAAATCGCTCCCGCCGGGCCCGAAATTTTCTAGCGGCGAAGCAACCCGCCGAGGTGCCGGAATCCGGTACCTCTGCAGCTCAGAGGTGACACATGGCGGTCAGGGATGACGTGACTGACCCGCCGGGCATCATGGCTGATGTGTGCTCAAATCACCCATATCGAAAACGGCGAGGGAAGGTAACACGATGCCTCGGCCGAAACGCCTCGCGAGGTACCGGAATTCGACGAGACGAACGCCACTTCGCCCCCGAGCGACTATTGGAGAGTTTAAGAGCTAACTCTTGCCATGGCGGCCGGCTGCAAGTTACAGCTATCTGTCATGCCCAACCGACCTGTCGAAATAGGCCCCGCCGGCCTCCACGCCGCCCGCGCCATCGAGCACCTACGTCTCGTGCGCGGCCTGACCCAGCACCAGCTCGCCGCCCGCTGCACCCAGCTGGGCCGTCCGATGGCCAACACCGCCCTCAGCCGCACCGAACGCGCCCGCCGCCGCTGCGACGTAGACGACCTCGTCACGATCGCCACCGCGCTCGGCGCCCCTCCCGCAGCCTTGCTGCTCCCGTGGCCGACGCACTCCCCGGTGTCGCACGCCACCTCCCACTTCCTCATCCCCACCCAGGAGGCCCTTCTTGGCTGACGTGTACGACCGCTGGCACAAGTCCCACCCCAAGCCCACCGAGGTCGAGTGCGGCGAGCACAAGAGCCGTACGAAGCGGATGGTCCCGACTGCCGACCACGGCATCGGTAAGCGTTGGCAGGTCCGTTACCGCGACCTGGACGACCGCCAGCGCAAGGAGAACTTCCACACGAAGGCCGAGGCGGACAACCGCGCCGCCGAGGTCGACGTCGAGATCCGGCAGGGCTCCTACGTCGTCCCCGCTGAGACGAAGCAGACGCTCGTCGCCTACGCGCAGAAGTGGCTCGACGCGAACTCCGTCGGCCCGACGACTGCGCTCCGCTATGAGGCGACGGTCCGCAACCACATCACCGAGCACCTCGGCCGACGCGAGCTGCGATCCCTCAACCAGCCCTCGGTCATCCAGGGTTGGATCCGCACACTCCAGGACGGCGGCCTGGAGGTGTCGACGATCGAGGGCATCTTCGACATCCTCTCCAGCATCCTCGGCGCGGCCGTGGAGGACGGGCTGCTGCCGAAGAACCCGTGCAAGGCGAAGTCGGTCAAGCTCCCGACCGCGACCAAGAAGAAGATCATCCCTTGGCCACTGGAGCGCGTCCGCGGGGTCATCACCGGACTGCCGAAGCGCTTCCAGGCCGGCGGCAAGCTCGCCTTCGGCTGCGGTCTGCGGCAGGGCGAGTTGTTCGGCTTCGCCGTCGAGGACATCGACTTCAAGGGCGGCTGGATCCACGTCAACCGCCAGGTGCGGCTGGTCGGTACGAAGCCCGTCTTCGCCCTGCCCAAGGGCAACAGGATCCGGTCAGTGCCGCTGTCGGCTCAGCTCGCCGCCGCCCTCAAGGCCCACATGAAGGAGTTCCCGCCGGTCGAGGTCACCCTGCCGTGGACCAAGCCGGACGGCGAGCCGAAGACCTTCCGCCTCCTCTTCGTCGACAAGAAGGGGCGGGCCTACAACCGCAGCGTCTTCAACATGGGCGACTGGAAGCGCGCCCTGGCCGCCGCCGGCGTGATCCCTCCCCGCGAGCGCGGAGCGCGCTACCTCCAAGCGGCTCCGGAAGACGGCATGCACGCCCTCCGGCACGCGTATGCCTCCGTGCTCCTGGACGCGGGAGAGAGCATCAAGGCGCTCTCCGAGTACCTCGGACACTCGGACCCGGGCTTCACGCTGCGGACGTACACGCACCTGCTGCCGTCCAGCGAGACCCGCACCCGCAAGGCGATCGACGACGCCTTCACAGAAGCCGAGGGAGAAGCCGAGGCAGAAGCCGACGCAGAAGACGAGGACGACCGGCCCGACACCCAGGGCACATCAGCGCCCCCAGCAAAACCCATGTGCCCTCAATGTGCCCTGGCCGCCTGACGGCCTCTCTCCGCACATGACGAGGGCGGGGTCAGAAACCCCGCCCGAAACCCCTGATACCCCAGGTCAGGGCCACACAAGGCAATAAGGCTGATGCCCCGCCTCATGCAGCCGGTGTGAGAAGTCCTGCCACTCGTGCAGCAGCTGGTACACGTTGAAGGCGTCGCGGGGGCCGCCGCGGTCGGGGACCGTGGACCAGATGAAGGCGGCCGCGCCGACCGCCTCCTCGCCGATGTCGCGGAGGGGGTCGACCACGGTCATCGGGAGCTTGACGACGGCGTAGTCCGGGTGCAGGACGACCAGCTCCAGGGGCGGCACCTTGTGCAGGGGTACGCCCTCGATGCCGGTCAGCACCATGGCGGCCATCGTCTCCGGCTTGATCTTGGTGAACATGCCGTTCATGCCGAGCTCGTCGCCGCCGAGTTCCTCGGGGCGCATCGAGATCGGGACCCGGGCCGCGGTCGCGCCGTCGGGCGCGCCGAAGTATTTGTACGTCACCCCCACTCGACCACCATTCCTGCTCCCCGCCCGGAGGCGGTCCACCCGGCGGTCGATCCGCCGGTCGACCCACTCGGGCTCACCCGGTACACCGTGCGCCTGACGTGTTTCGGCTGCTTCCTCCGCCTCGCGTCGGTGCCTTCCCCGCCGGGCACGTCGAGGACCCAGGTCATCAGTCCCCTCGCCCAGTCCGCCACCGCGATGCATATCTCCACCCGACTGCTTTTCTAGGACGCGTGGCCCCCGCCGCGCAACCCGATCATCGTGTCAGTGACCTCCCCCACGGCCGCCCGCCGAAACGTGCGCTGAACCATTCTGTCCGCAGGATCTTCGCGGCCCTCGACACGACCCTTCGCCATGTCTATACGTACGCGGAGCCCAGTTTCGCAGATGGGCGGGGACAAAGCCGCTCGTTGCGCGGGTCAGTGGTCAAGTGGTCGCTGCGCGTCGCGGTCCGGTCGCGGCGCGTCTCCCGGGTTGCGCGGCCGGACCGCCGCCCCCGGTGCACCGTCCCGGCTGGCCTACCCTGAGGAGGTCACTGCCCACCGGATTTCCGAGAACCCCCGAGAAATCGGAGAAGTCGCAGGTCATGAGCGAACTGCCCTATCCCTACGAAGCCCCTGCCTCGCAGGCGCTGTTCGACCGTGCGGCGGCCGTCACGCCCGGCGGCGTGAACTCGCCGGTGCGTGCCTTCCGTGCCGTGGGCGGTACGCCCCGGTTCATGGTGTCCGGCAGCGGCCCGTACCTGAAGGACGCCGACGGACGGGAGTACGTCGACCTCGTGTGTTCCTGGGGGCCCATGATCCTCGGGCACGCACACCCCGAGGTGCTCGCCGCCGTCCAGGAGGCGGTGGCGCACGGTACGTCCTTCGGTACGCCCGGTGAGGGCGAGGTCGCACTCGCCGAGGAGATGGTCGGCCGGGTCGAGCCCCTCCAGCAGGTGCGGCTCGTCTCCAGTGGGACCGAGGCCACCATGTCGGCGATCCGGCTGGCACGCGGATACACCGGTCGTACCAAGGTGATCAAGTTCGCCGGCTGCTACCACGGGCACGTCGACGCGCTGCTCGCCGCCGCCGGCTCCGGCGTGGCCACCTTCGCGCTGCCCGACACCCCCGGCGTCACCGGCGCCCAGGCCGGCGACACGATCGTCCTGCCGTACAACGACCTCGACGCCGTGCGTGCCGCCTTCGCCGCGCACCCCGGCGAGATCGCCTGCGTGATCACCGAGGCCTCGCCCGGCAACATGGGTGTCGTACCGCCGCTGCCCGGTTTCAACCAGGGGCTCAAGGACGTCTGCGCCGAGCACGGCGCCCTGTACATCTCCGACGAGGTCATGACCGGCTTCCGCACCAGCCGGGCCGGCTGGTTCGGGGTCGACGGGGTCCGGCCCGACCTGATGACCTTCGGCAAGGTGATGGGCGGCGGCTTCCCGGCCGCGGCCTTCGGCGGTCGCGCCGACGTCATGGCGCACCTGGCCCCGGCCGGGCCCGTCTACCAGGCCGGCACCCTGTCCGGGAACCCGGTCGCCACCGCCGCCGGCCTCGCCCAGCTGCGTCTGCTCGACGAGGCCGCGTACGGCAAGGTCAACGCCGTGTCGCACCAGATCCAGGTGCTCGTCTCCGAGGCACTCACCAAGGAGGGTGTGGCGCACACCCTGCAGAACGCCTCCAACATGTTCTCCGTGTTCTTCACGGACCGCCCGGTGCGCAACTACGACGACGCCAAGGCGCAGGAGTCGTACCGCTTCACCGCCTTCTTCCACGCGATGCTGGCCAACGGCGTCTACCTGCCGCCGTCCTCCTTCGAATCGTGGTTCGTCTCCACCGCGCACGACGAGCGCGCCCTTCAGCGGATCGCCGACGCCCTTCCGGCGGCGGCCCGGGCGGCTGCGGAGGCGACGGCGGCATGAGCGAGAACCAGAGCACCAACGGCACCGGAAACAGCGGCACCGGAAACAGCAACACCGGGAAAAGCGACGACATCACCGTCGTGCACCTCATGCGGCACGGCGAGGTCGAGAACCCGGACGGCATCCTCTACGGCCGGCTGCCCGGCTACCACCTCTCAGAGCTCGGCCGGCAGATGGCCGAGCGGGTCGCCGAGCACCTCGCCTCCCGCGACATCACCCACGTCGTCGCGTCCCCGCTGGAGCGGGCGCAGGAGACGGCGACGCCGATCGCCAAGGCGCACGGGCTGGACCTGGCCACCGACGAGCGGCTGATCGAGGCCGAGAACGTCTTCCAGGGCAAGACCTTCGGTGTCGGCGACGGTGCGCTGCGCCGGCCCGGCAACTGGAAGCACGTGATCAACCCGTTCAAGCCGTCGTGGGGCGAGCCGTACGTCGACCAGGTGGTGCGCATGACGGGTGCGCTCAACTCGGCGAAGGACGCGGCGCGCGGGCACGAGGCGGTGCTCGTCAGTCATCAGCTGCCGATCTGGATCGTGCGCTCCTACGTCGAGCGGCGGCGGCTGTGGCACGACCCGCGCAAGCGGCAGTGCACACTCGCGTCGCTCACCACGTTCACGTACCGGGGCGACCGGATCGTCTCCGTCGGCTACACCGAGCCGGCCCGCGATCTGGTGCCGGCTCATCTCCTCGCGGGCGCCAAGCCGGTGAAGGGCCAGGGCAAGGCGTTCGGCGCGTAGGGACGGACCCGCGGTCCCCGGGCACGGCGCCCGGGCGCCGCGTCCGGTCACGGCGCCCGGGTGCGGCGTCCGGCGCGTAAAGACCGGGCAACGCACCGGATACGTACGGGACAAGCCTCGAGTACGCACTAAAACATTCGTTACATTTATTACGAAAAACGTATCGGGCTGCGGAACCTCCCCGATCGTCATGCCCTCTGACTGAGTGACACCAGAGGACGTGAAGAATCGGGGATCTCATGCGCACCTTCTCCCGAAGGGGAATGCTCGGCCTTGGCGCGGGCACCGCTGCCGCCGTCGGGCTTGCGGGCTGCGGCAGCCTCAACTCTTCGGACGGCTCGGGCCACGCCGGCGGTTCCGGGGACGGGAGTTCGCGCGGTTCGACCACCCCCGCCCGCCCCATCGGTGACGGGTCGACGTCGTTCACCGGCAAGCAGCCGTTCCAGCCGGCCAAGCCGGTGCCGCTGGAACCGGGCCAGACCCCGCCGCAGTTCGTCATCTTCTCCTGGGACGGAGCCGGCGAGGTCGGCAACGGCCTGTTCCCGCGCTTCCTGGACCTCGCCAAGCAGCACGGCGCGCACATGACCTTCTTCCTCTCCGGGCTGTACCTGCTGCCGGAGGGCAAGAAGCGCATGTACGACCCGCCGAACAACCCGCGCGGCGCCTCCGCCATCGGCTACCTCGCCGACGACCACATCAAGTCGACGCTGGCCAACGTCCGCCGCGCCTGGCTCGAGGGCCACGAGATCGGCACCCACTTCAACGGTCACTTCTGCGGTGAGGTCCACGGCTCGGTCAAGCACTGGACGCCCCAGCAGTGGCGCAGCGAGATCGACCAGGCCAGGTCCTTCGTGAAGCAGTGGAAGACCAACACCGGCTGGCACGACCTGCCTTCGCTGCCCTTCGACTACGACAAGGAACTCGTCGGCGGCCGCACCCCCTGCCTGCTCGGCCAGGGCAACCTGCTGCCCACCGCCCGTGAGCTCGGCTGGCGCTACGACGCCTCCTCGCCCGGCGGCCTCCAGGTGTGGCCGGTGAAGAAGCACGGGATCTGGGACCTGCCGTTGCAGCAGATACCTTTCCCTGGACGCCGCTTCCAGGTCCTGTCGATGGACTACAACATGCTGGCCAACCAGTCCGTGAACACCACCAAGGCCCCGGCCTACAACTACCCGGGCTGGCGCCAGCAGTCCGCCCAGGCGTACATCCAGGGCTTCAAGCGGGCATACGAGACAAACCGGGCGCCCTTCTTCATAGGCAACCACTTCGAGAAGTGGAACGGCGGTATCTACATGGACGCCGTCGAGGAGGCCTTCAAGCACATCGCGCGGGAGAAGGAGAAGGGCGCGGACGTGCGCCTGGTCTCCTTCCGGCAGTTCGTCGACTGGATCGACGTCCAGAAGCCGGAGGTGCTCGCCAAGCTGCGCACCCTGGGGGTCGGGCAGCAGCCCAGCGGCGGTTGGAAGACGTTCCTCCAGGACGTCGGCACGCAGAGCACGAAGGGCACGCCGAGCGCGGCCTGAAATGCGCTTTTCCGCCCGAGAGGGGGGTGCGCAAGATCCCCGGAACGGACATGCGAAACTTTTCACATGAGTGCCGTCAGCCGCGCCCCCCTGGGTTCGAACCGCACCCGCCGCACGCCCCGCGCCCGTAGCCGCGCGGCCCTGCTCTCCGCCGGGGCCGCCGCCGCGCTGGCGCTGACGCTGTCCGCCTGCGGTGCGGGCGGCACCTCCGGCGGCTCCGGCAACACCAACTTCATCACCGGCTCCGACGGCATCGCGACCGTCAAGAAGGGCGAGCGCAAGCCCGCGCCCGACCTGTCGGGCAAGACCGTGGACGGCAAGCAGGTCGACGTCGCCGGCTTCAAGGGCAAGGTCGTCGTCCTCAACGTGTGGGGCTCCTGGTGCGCCCCCTGCCGGGCGGAGGCGCCCAACCTGGTCAAGGTGGCCAAGGACAGCGCCGCCAAGGGTGTGCAGTTCGTCGGCATCAACACCCGCGACACCAGCACCCAGCCCGCCGTCGCCTTCGAGAAGCAGTACGGGGTTCCGTACCCGAGCCTGTACGACCCGACCGGCAAGCTGCTGCTGCGCTTCAAGGCGGGCACCCTCAACCCGCAGGCCATCCCGACCACCATCGTCATCGACCGGGACGGCAACATCGCGGCGCGTGCGCTGCAGGCGCTCAGCGAGGACAAGCTGCGTGAGATGCTCGACCCCGTCGCCGCGGAGAAGTGAGCCGTCGTGCTACTGGCCGCCATCAACGATGTCCCCGCGCCCAACCAGACGGTGTTCAGCGGAGCCCTGCTGCTCGCGCTGCCCGTCGCGCTGCTCGGCGGGCTCGTCTCCTTCTTCTCCCCGTGTGTCCTGCCGCTCGTCCCCGGCTACCTCTCCTATGTGACCGGGGTCACCGGCACCGACCTCGGTGACGCCCGCCGGGGCCGGATGGCCGCGGGAGCCGCGCTGTTCGTGCTCGGCTTCACGGCCGTGTTCGTCTCCGGCGGGGCACTGTTCGGGTCCTTCGGGCACACCCTGCAGGAATACAAGGAAACCCTGAGCAAGGTGCTGGGCGTCCTCATGATCTTGCTGGGTGTCCTCTTCATGGGGCTGATGCCCTGGCTCACCCAGCGCGAGTTCCGCTTCCACAAGCGGCCGACCACCGGACTGGTGGGCGCACCCGTCCTGGGGGCGCTGTTCGGGATCGGCTGGACACCGTGCATCGGCCCGACCCTCGCCTCGGTGATGGCGCTCTCCTCCGACCAGGGGAGCGCCGGACGCGGGGCCCTGCTCATGGTCGCCTACTGCGCCGGTCTCGGCATCCCGTTCGTGCTCACCGCGGTCGCCTTCCGCAAGGCCCTCGGTGCCTTCGGCTGGGTCAAGCGCCACTATGTCTGGGTGATGCGCATCGGCGGCACGATGATGATCGTGACCGGTGCGCTGCTGCTGACCGGTGCCTGGGACCGCCTGGTGCAGGAGATGCAGACCTGGTCCGACGGCTTCACTGTGGGGATCTGATCGATGAGCAAGACCACGACGAACGAGCAGACCCCGGCAGCCCCGCCCCCCGGCGACGACGAGCTGGGCGCCGCCGGCTCCCAGCTGTCCACCGCCCCTGTCGAGACGGCCATCCCCGGCTCCTTCGGCGGCAGCCGCGCACCCGGCCCGAGCGGCTGGTTCGCCTGGACGGGGCGCGAGATCCTCGGCTGGGCCCGCTGGTTCTGGCGGCAGCTGACCTCCATGCGGGTCGCGCTGCTGCTGCTGTTCCTGCTCTCCCTCGGCGCGGTCCCCGGCTCGCTCATCCCGCAGACCGGCAGCGACGCGATGAAGGTGCAGGCCTTCAGGGACTCCCACACGACGCTGGCGCCGATCTACGACAAGCTCGGCCTCTTCCACGTCTACAGCTCGGCGTGGTTCTCCGCGATCTACATCCTGCTGTTCGTCTCGCTGATCGGCTGCATCGTGCCGCGCACCTGGCAGTTCGTCGGCCAGCTGCGCGCCCGCCCGCCGGGTGCCCCCAAGCGGCTGACCAGGCTGCCCGCGTACGCCACCTGGCGCACCGCGGCCTCCCCGCAGGAGGTCCGCGACAGCGCTCTGCAGGTCCTCAAGCAGCGCCGCTTCCGCGCCCACCTCGCCGGTGACGCCGTCGCCGCCGAGAAGGGCTATCTGCGCGAGGCGGGCAACCTGGTCTTCCACATCGCCCTGATCGTGCTGCTGGTCGCCTTCGCCTGGGGCCAGCTGTACAAGACCGAGGGCAACAAGCTGATCGTCGAGGGCGACGGCTTCGCCAACACCCTCATCCAGTACGACGACTTCAAGTCCGGCAACCTCTTCAACGACGACGACCTGGTGCCGTTCAGCTTCGACCTGGAGAAGTTCACCGCCACCTACGAGCGGAACGGGCCGAACAAGGGAACCCCGCGCACCTTCCAGGCCGACCTCTCCTACAGCCGGGGCGCCGAGGGCAAGGACACGAAGACCACCATCAAGGTCAACGAGCCGCTGGAGATCGGCGACGCCAAGGTCTACCTGGTCAGCCACGGCTACGCCCCCACGGTCACCGTCCGGGACGGCAAGGGCGACGTCGTCCTGCACCAGGCGGTGCCGCTGCTGCCGATCGACTCCAACGAGACCTCGCAGGGCGCCATCAAGGTCCTCGACGGCTACCGGAACGCCCAGGGCCGGTCCGAACAGCTCGGCTTCGCCGCGTTCTTCGTGCCGACCTTCGCCGGGGCCGGCAAGGGCACGATGTTCTCCCAGTTCCCGGCGCTGGACTACCCCGTACTGGCCCTGTCGGGGTACCACGGCGACCTGGGTGTCGACGCGGGCGTCCCGCAGAACGTCTACCAGCTGAACACCAAGAACCTGAAGCAGTTCAAGGACGCCAAGGGCAACGTCGTCAAGGCCCGTCTGCTGCCCGGCGAGACCATGACACTGCCGAACGGCGCCGGCTCCATCACCTTCGACAAGGACATCAAGGAGTGGGCCGGCTTCCAGATCGTCCAGCAGCCCGGCACCGGCTGGGCGCTGGGCGGTGCGGTCGCAGCCATCTTCGGTCTGGCGGGCTCCCTGTTCATCCAGCGCCGCCGCGTCTGGGTGCGCGCCGTCGAGGGGCCGGACGGAGTGACGGTCGTCGAGGTCGCGGGTCTGGGCCGCAGCGAGTCCGCGAAACTCCCCGAGGAGATCGGCGACCTGGCCGCCCTCGTGCACGACGAGGCGCCCAGCAGGACCGACGACCTCGATCCCGACCCCGACACCTATTCCGACACCTATTCCGACCCCGACCCCGACACCGCCAAGGAGCCGGGCGCCGACACCTCCGTACCCGCCGAAGGGGCTGAGAAGAAGTGACTCTCGCCGCCGCAACCGAGCTCGCCACGGCGACCAACGAACATCTCGCGAACATCAGCAACACGCTGGTCTACTCCGCGATGGCCGTCTACACCCTGGCCTTCTTCGCGTACATCGCCGAATGGCTGTTCGGCAGCCGCAGCAAGGTCGCCCGCACGGCGGCCGCGCTGACCGCCCGGACGGAGGAGGCCCGGACGCAGGGCCCCGCGGTCACGGTGAAGTCGGCCGGGGGCACGGCCGTCATGGAGCGCCCCAAGGTCGTGGTGCGTTCCGCGGCCGGCGCGCGTGACGTGCCCGACGGGCCGGGTGCGCACGGCGGCGACGAGCAGGGCGACCTGTACGGCCGGATCGCGGTGTCCCTCACCGTGCTCGCGTTCCTGGTCGAGCTCGGCGGCGTCGTCGCCCGCGCGGCCTCGGTGGAGCGGGCGCCGTGGGGCAACATGTACGAGTTCAACATCACGTTCTCCACGGTCGCCGTCGGCGTGTACCTCGGGCTGCTGGCGCTGAGGAAGAACGTGCGCTGGCTCGGTCTGTTCCTCACCACCACGGTCCTGCTCGACCTGGGCCTGGCCGTCACCGTCCTGTACACCGCCAGCGACCAGCTCGTCCCCGCGCTGCACTCGTACTGGCTGTACATCCACGTCTCCACGGCGATCTTCTGCGGCGCGGTCCTCTACGTCGGAGCGGTCGGCACGCTGCTGTACCTCTTCAAGGACTCCTACGAGAACAAGCTCGCCTCCGGTGGCCGGCCCGGGACCTTCGCCACCTCCGTCCTGGAGCGGCTGCCCGCCGCCGCGACCCTCGACAAGTTCGCCTACCGCGTGAACGCAGCCGTCTTCCCGCTGTGGACCTTCACGATCATCGCGGGCTCCATCTGGGCCGAGTCCGCCTGGGGCCGCTACTGGGGCTGGGACCCCAAGGAGACCTGGGCCTTCATCACCTGGGTCGCCTACGCCTGCTACCTGCACGCCCGTTCCACCGCCGGCTGGAAGGGCCGCAAGGCGGCCTACATCGCGCTCATCGCCTTCGGCTGCTGGCTGTTCAACTACTACGGCGTCAACATCTTCGTGGGCGGCAAGCACTCCTACGCGGGCGTCTGAGCCCCGGAGCCGAGGCCGGTTCCCCGTGACGCAGGTCAGGGGGGCCGGCCTCCGGCGTACCGGCGGCGCACGCAATCACGTGCGGAAGCCCGCGCCACGAGTCAGGCTGGTGTCATGACCGGATCCATAGCACAGGGCAGCAGCCAGACCCACGGGAACACGCACATCATCCACTTCTTGATGCGGTTCCCGCGGCCCATGGAGAAGGTCTGGCCGGCGCTGGCCACCCCGGAGGGACTCGGGGACTGGTTCACCGCCGTCGATGAACTGGAGCCCCGGCTCGGCGGCGCGGTCACCCTGCGTGGCCTCGGCAGCGGACGGATCACCGCCTGGGACGTGGACCGGGTCGCCGAGTACACGGTGGAGGGCGGCGGCCGCATCCGCTTCCATCTGGAACGCGACGGGGAGGACGGCTGCGCGCTCCGCTTCACCCACGAGTTCCAGGGCGAGGCGGAGTCCGAGCCCCGCTGGCGGGCCCGCTTCGAACGGCTGATCGACAAGGTTCGGGGGACCTAGGTGTGCTGTCCCGGCCCAGGGGGTGTCGTTCTCGCGGCCGCCCCGCGACAGGGCCCAGGTGTACTGACCCGCTCACCCGACGGTGATCGAGTCCAGCTTCTGCCGCAGGTACACATGCGAGTCGACCGGTTCGTACGCCACCCGCCCCACCGGCGCCGGGACCGACTCCACGAGCGTGCCCGGGGTGCACTCCCCGAAGTACACCAGCGACATCAGCTCCTCGGCCGGCTCGTCCGCGGGCGGAGGCAGTACCCGGTGCCGCCCCGGCCGCCACCGGTCACCGGTCCACCGGGCCAGCAGATCACCGATGTTGACGGTGAACGCCTCGGGGTCGTACGGGGCGTCCTCCCAGCCGGCTTCGTCGGTGAAGACCTGCAGTCCGCCCTTCCCGGCCTGCCGGTCCAGGATCGTCACCGTCCCGAAGTCGGTGTGCGGCCCGATCCGGAACTGCCCCGGTTCCGGTGCGCCGGTCACCGCGGTCCCCGGGTACCAGTTGATGTTGAAGCCGTACGTCGGGTGCGCCATGTGCCGGGTGAAGAAGTCCGCCCGGAGCCCGAGGGCCGCGCCCAGCAGCCGGAGCAGCAGGTTCTCCAACTCGGCCATCCGCGCCAGGTACTCCTCGCACAGCGGCCTCAGCTCCGGCACCTCGGCGGGCCACACGTTGGGCGCGTACCACTGGGCGTTGACGGCCGGGTCGTCGAACGGCTCCTGGGTCGCGAAGGTCAGCGACTCCTTCAGGTCCGGCGGTGTTTCGGTCCCCTCCGCGTACCCGTTCGCCTCCGCGCCGGGCCCCAGCCAGCCGCGCCCGCCGACCTTCGCCGCGTAGCGCTCCTTGACCGGCGCGGGCAGGGTGAAGAACGCCCGTGCCACCTGCCGGATCCGGGACCGCAGCCCCGGATCCACACCATGCCCGGTGACCAGGAGGAACCCGGCGCTCTGCAGGGCCCGGTCGACGGTGCGGGCGATCCCGCCGCAGGCCCCGGCGGCGCCGGAGAGCCAGGGGCGCAGGTCGATGGTCGGGATGCGCGGGGCGCTGGTGCTACTCACCGATGTCCTCGTTCCACAGATCCGGATGGTCCCTGACGAAGCCGCGCATCAGCCCGGCACACTCGGGGTCGTCCAGGAGCACGACCCGCGTCGACGGGTCGCCGTCCTGCGCGCGGCGGGTGCGGCCGCGGCCGAGCAGCGTGCCTTCGGCGCCGTGGAGCGCCGCGCCGACGGGGATGCCGCCCTCGGCCGGACCCGCGCGGGCCTCGGCGAGGGCCGGGGCGAGCCACGCCCGCGCCTGTACCCGGTGCATGTCCTCACTCTGCGGGTGCCGGAGCGCCGGGGCAACGGCACGGGCCCGCCGTCCCGGAGGGCGGACCGGGAAAGGGCCGCGGAACCCGGGAGGGGCCGAGGTGACCCGGTGGGTGCTCGTCGCCCTCGCCGCGATCACCCGGGTGATGGTCCCGGCCCACCTGCTGTCGATCCTGTCGTCGTCCCGGCTGCGCTGAGCGGGAGATCAGCGGCACTGCCGAGGTAGTCGTCAAGCCGGCCCGCCCCCTCCAGCATCGCCCGCGTCCGCGCCGTCAGCGCCTCCCCCCGGGCCGTCACCGCCGCCCGCAGCGCCTCCGTGCTGCCCTCGCGGCGCAGGCCGTCCACGACCGGGCGGATCTGGTCGAACACGTGGTGGCTGAGGCGCAGCGTGTGGATGATCCGGGCGTCGCGCACGTCCGCCGGGCCGTACGTCCGGTACCCGGTGCCCTGCTCCCGCCCGGGCGTCAGCAGCCCGGCCGCCTCCCACACCCGCAGTGCGGACGTCCGGACGCCGAGCAGCGCGGCCACCTCCCCGATCCGTAGTCCGGCCTGCGGCACGGCGTCCAACGGCCGCCCGGTGAGGGTCCGCAGGGCGTCGCCGGTCGCCCGCAGCGCGGTGCGCTCCTGGTGCAGCCCCGCGTGTGCGGCGTCCACGAGGGCGAGCGCGCCCGGTACGTCCCCGGAGTGCACCGCCTGCATGATCCGCGCCGCGACGACCGGCCCGTACCCCTTCCCCAGGGTCCGGTACGTCAGCAGTGCCCGCAGGTGCACATCCCGGAAGATCCGGTAGCCGCACGCGGTACGCGCGGCCGGGGGCAGGACGCCCGCGTCCTCGTAGTTGCGGATCTGCTGCGTCGACACCCCGGCGCAGCGGGCCAGGTCGACGGGTCGGAGACGATCGTCGTTCCTCATGGAGTTGAAGGCTATGGGGTCCCGTGGCCCACGGCTGCACCCTCGACGCCGGTATCCGGTCGGTGAACCGGCCGTATCCGCAAACGACTTGCTCCTTTGCGGCGGGAAAGCGTGAACGCCGCGAAGCCGGGCGGACGGTGACCGGGGCCGTGGGACGGCCCCGGGAACCCGGGCCGAAGCAGGGGTCGGCGCAGGAACAAAGCGGACCCTCGGCGATACTGGGACACATGGCTTACGACGATCTTCGCGCCCTGCTCAGGGCGCTGGAGCGCGAGGGCGACCTCAAGCGCATCAAGGCCGAGGTCGACCCGTATCTGGAGGTCGGGGAGATCGTCGACCGGGTGCAGAAGTCCGGCGGTCCCGCGCTGCTCTTCGAGAATGTGCGCGGTTCCGCCATGCCGCTCGCCATGAACGTCTTCGGGACCGACCGGCGGCTGCTGAAGGCCCTGGGCCTGAAGTCCTACGGCGAGATCTCCGACCGGATCGCCGGCCTGCTCAAGCCCGAACTGCCGCAGGGCTTCGTGGGGATGCGCGAGGCCTTCGGCAAGCTCGGCGCGATGGCGCACGTACCGCCGAAGAAGGTGAAGTCCGACAACGCGCCCGTGCAGGAGGTGGTCCTGCACGGCGACGACGTCGACCTGGACCGGCTGCCCGCGCTGTTCACCTGGCCACAGGACGGCGGGTCCTTCTTCAACCTCGGGCTCACGCACACCAAGGACCCGGAGACCGGGATCCGCAACCTCGGGCTGTACCGCCTCCAGCGCCACGACAAGCGCACCATCGGCATGCACTGGCAGATCCACAAGGACAGCCGCAACCACTACCAGGTGGCGGCGCGCAGGGGCGAGCGCCTCCCGGTCGCCATCGCCTTCGGCTGCCCGCCCGCCGTGACCTACGCCTCCACCGCTCCGCTGCCCGGCGACATCGACGAGTACCTGTTCGCCGGGTTCGTCGCGGGCAGGCGGATCGAGATGGTGGACTGCAAGACCGTGCCGCTGCAGGTGCCGGCCAACGCCGAGGTCGTGCTGGAGGGGTGGCTGGAGCCCGGGAAGATGCTCCCGGAAGGCCCGTTCGGCGACCACACCGGTTTCTACACCCCGCAGGAACCCTTCCCGGCACTGACCATCGACTGCGTGACGATGCGGAAGCGACCGCTGCTGCAGTCGATCGTCGTGGGCCGGCCGCCCACCGAGGACGGACCCCTCGGCAGGGCGACGGAGCGGTTCTTCCTCCCCCTGCTGAAGATCATCGTGCCGGACATCGTGGACTACCACCTGCCGGAGGCGGGCGGCTTCCACAACTGCGCGATCGTCTCGATCGACAAGAAGTACCCCAAGCACGCCCAGAAGGTGATGCACGCGATCTGGGGGGCGCACATGATGTCCCTCACGAAACTGATCGTGGTCGTCGACTCCGACTGCGACGTGCACGATCTGCACGAGGTCGCCTGGCGGGCCCTCGGCAACACGGACTACGCCCGCGACCTCACGGTGGTCGAGGGCCCGGTCGACCACCTCGACCACGCCTCGTACCAGCAGTTCTGGGGCGGCAAGGCGGGCATCGACGCGACGAAGAAGTGGCCCGAGGAGGGGTACACGAGGGACGGGGGCTGGCCCGACATGGTGCTGTCCGACCCCGAGACGGCGGCGAAGGTCGACCGCCGCTGGAAGGAGTACGGCCTGTGACCAGCGCCTCCGCCGCGATCGGTCAGCCGGGACGCACCAAGGCGTTTCTGCGCCTGGTGATGATCGAGCACTCCGTCTTCGCGCTCCCCTTCGCGTACATCGCCTCGCTGACCGCCATGTACCAGTGGGACCGCACCATCCACTGGAGCTGGCTGTTCCTCGTCACGCTCGCGATGGTGGGCCTGCGCACCTTCGCCATGGCCGTCAACCGGATCATCGACCGCGAGATCGACGCGCGCAATCCCCGGACGGCCCACCGCGAGCTGGTGACCGGTGCGATGTCGGTGAAGCACGCCTGGACGGGCGCGCTGATCGCGCTGGTGGTGTTCCTGGGCGCCGCCGCCCTGCTCAATCCGCTGTGCCTGGCGCTGGCCCCCATCGCGGTGATCCCGATGGTGGTCTATCCCTACGGCAAGCGGTTCACCAACTTCCCGCAGGCCATCCTCGGTCTCGCGCAGGCCATGGGCCCCGTCGGCGGCTGGCTGGCGATCAGCGGCCAGTGGTCCTGGGACGCGGTGATCCTGGGCCTCGCCGTCGGCGTCTGGATCGGCGGCTTCGACCTGATCTACGCCTGTCAGGACGTCGCGACCGATCGCGAGATCGGCGTCATGTCGGTCCCGGCCCGCTTCGGCATCCCGGCGGCGATCCGGGGGGCCCGGGTCTGCCACACGGTGACCACGGCCCTGTTCGTCTGGTACGCCCTGGTCACCGGCGCCGGTGCCTTCTTCTGGCTGGGCCTGGTGATCGTGGCCGGCGCGTTCGTCTACGAGCACAGCATCGTCCGCCCGCACGACCTGTCCCGCCTCAACCGCGCCTTCTTCAGCGTCAACGGATTCATCGGCATCGCCCTGTTCGTGTGCGCGCTGCTGGATCTGCTGGTGCGAGGGCTGACGGTCTGAAACCCTCACGGTCCGGATCTTGAGCGCCGGCGGATAGGCTCGACACCATGAATCCAGGACAAGCCCAGCGCACGCCTTGGATCGTGGGGGTGTCCGGAGCATCCGGCACGCCCTACGCGGCGGCGGTGCTGCGCGCGCTGCTCGACGCTGGGGAAAGCGTCGACCTGGTGGTCAGCCGGGCCTCGCGGCTCACCCTGCTCGACGAGACCGGCATCTCCTTCCGGGACGCCCACTGGCAGGACGACCTGCGGGACTGGCTGTCCCTCGGCGCCGACGGCAAGCCCGGGACCTTCGACGTGGACGTCGCCGGGATACGGCACTGGAGCGCCGGGGACCTGGCGGCCGGGCCGTCCTCGGGCTCGTACCCGGCCAAGGGCATGCTGATCGTGCCCGCCTCGACCGCCTGCGTGGCGGGTGTCGCGCTCGGGCTGTCCAAGGACCTGCTGCAGCGGACGGCGAGCGTGACCCTCAAGGAGGGCCGCCCGCTGGTCGTGGCCGTGCGGGAGACCCCGCTGAACGGGCAGACGCTGCGGCACCTGGTGACGCTGGACGACGCGGGCGCGACCGTGCTGCCCGCCTCGCCCGCCTTCTACGCCGGAGCGACCCACATCCAGCACCTGGTGGATTTCGTCGCCGGGCGGGCCCTCGACGCGGTGGGCGTGGCACACCGGCTGTACCGCCGCTGGGAGGGCGAACTGGGCGGTTCCCGCCCCGCGTGAGCACCGCCGGGCGGCCGGCGGCACGCAGACATCACTTCAGGAACACCCTTACTTCAGGAATCTGATCCGTCATCGGATCTCTTCAGCGGAAGGCTTCGATCGCATGGACGCGGTGGACAGGCAGCTCATCCAGGCCCTGAGGGAGAACGGCCGGGCCTCCTACGCGGAGCTGGGGCGCCTCGTCGGCCTGTCGGGACCGAGTGTCACCGACCGCATCAACCGGCTGGAGGCGGCCGGCGTCATCACCGGCTACCGCGCCACCGTGAACGCCGCCTCCCTCGGCCTCGGGGTGATCGCCCTGATCGGCATCTCGCTGTCCGACGCCGCCGACCACGAGGACGTGGCGCGCCGGCTGAAGGACCTGCCGGAGATCGAGGACTGCTGGTTCATCGCGGGTGACGACTCCTTCATGCTCAAGGTGCGTGCCACGGACGTCGACGGCCTGGAGAAGATCATCCGGCGGCTGTCCGGCACCAAGGGCGTCTCCCGCACCCGTACCACGATCGTGCTGTCCACGAAGTGGGAGAACCGGGTGGGTGAGCTGCCGGAAGAGGTGTAGGCGCGTAGCGCCGTACGGGGGCGCCGCCCGCCCGAGGGGCGGGGGGTAACGTTGGCCGAGCTGTCGTAGAAAGGTGTGAGCATGGACGTCGGGCTCAAGCGCGAGCTGGAGGAGAAGGTCCGCTCCGGTGAGCGGCTGACCCGCGAGGACGGCATCGCGCTGTACGAGTCGGACGACCTGGCCTGGCTCGGCGGCCTCGCACACGAGGTGCGCACCCGCAAGAACGGTGACGTGGTCCACTTCAACGTCAACCGCCACCTCAACATGACGAACGTGTGCACCGCGTCCTGCGCCTACTGCTCCTTCCAGCGCAAGCCGGGCGAGAAGGACGCGTACACGATGCGCATCGAGGAGGCGGTCAAGCTCGCCAAGTCGATGGAGTCGGAGAACCTCACCGAGCTGCACATCGTCAACGGCCTGCACCCGAACCTGCCGTGGCGCTACTACCCGCGTTCGCTGCGCGAGCTGAAGGCCGCCCTGCCGAACGTCTCGCTGAAGGCGTTCACGGCGACGGAGATCCACCACTTCGAGACCATCTCGGGGCTGAGCGCCTCCGAGATCCTCGACGAGCTGATCGACGCCGGTCTGGAGTCGCTGACCGGCGGCGGCGCGGAGATCTTCGACTGGGAGGTCCGGCAGCACATCGTCGACCACCGGACCCACTGGGAGGACTGGTCGCGCATCCACCGCCTGGCGCACGAGAAGGGTCTGAAGACCCCGTGCACCATGCTGTACGGCCACATCGAGGAACCCCGCCACCGCGTGGACCACGTGCTCAGGCTCCGTGAACTGCAGGACGAGACAGGCGGCTTCCAGGTCTTCATTCCGCTGCGCTACCAGCACGACTTCGTCGACGTGAAGGACGGCAAGGTCCGCAACCGGCTCCAGGCCCGCACGACGATGGCGACCGGCGCCGAGGCGCTGAAGACCTTCGCGGTCTCGCGGCTGCTCTTCGACAACATCCAGCACGTCAAGGTCTTCTGGGTGATGCACGGCGTGCAGACCGCGCAGCTCGCGTTGCAGCACGGCGCCGACGACATGGACGGCTCGGTGGTCGAGTACAAGATCACGCACGACGCGGACAACTTCGGCACCCCGAACAAGCTGACCCGCGAGGACCTGCTGGAGCTGATCCGGGACGCGGGCTTCCGCCCGGTGGAGCGCAACACGCGGTACGAGATCATCCGCGAGTACGACGGCCCGGACCCGCTGCGCCGGGAGTCCCCGCAGCCGATGCGGGTGTGACGACGGTCTGGGACGACGGCTGGGACGACGGTCTTCGGCGACGGTCTTCGGGAGGGGTGGCCGCAAGCCGGCCGTGACGCCGGTGGCCGGGCGGGTACCCGTCCGGCATGGCCACCACCAAGGCGAAGGCCGCCAAGGCCCCCGAGGACGCCTACACCGCCGAGCCGTTCGTCCCCGAACACGCCGAGCGCGCCGACCCGGCCGCGCTGCGCGAGGCCGCGGCCGGCTGCCGGGGGTGCCCGCTGCACCGGGACGCCACGCAGACCGTGTTCGGCGCCGGGAACCCCGACGCGCGGGTGATGCTCGTCGGCGAGCAGCCCGGTGACCAGGAGGACCGGCAGGGCAGGCCGTTCGTCGGGCCGGCCGGGAAGCTGCTGGACCGGGCGCTGGCCGAGGCGGGCATCGACCCCGGCGAGGCGTACGTCACCAACGCGGTCAAGCACTTCAAGTTCACCCGGTCCGAGCCCGGCAAGCGCCGGATCCACAAGGCGCCGAGCCTGCGCGAGATGACCGCGTGCGGGCCCTGGCTGGCGGCCGAGCCGGCCCTCGTCGAGCCCGGGCTGATCGTGATCCTGGGCGCCACGGCGGGCAAGGCGCTGCTCGGCTCGTCGTTCCGGGTCACCCAGGTGCGCGGGACGGTGCTGGAGCAGACGATCCACGGGCGGCCGGAACGGCTCGTGGCGACGGTGCACCCGTCGTCCGTACTGCGCGCGGACGACCGGGAAGGGGCGTACCGCGGTCTGGTATCGGACCTCAAAATCGCGGCGAGGGTGTTGTCGGGAGACAGGGTGTAATAGATACACTCGCATCATGCCCCTTACCTTTTCGCTGGATCCCTCCGTCGACCCGGCCCTGCGCGACGGAATCCTCGACCTGTGGACCGACGTGACGGACGCGGGCGGCGCGGTCGGCTTCGTGGCGCCCGCCTCACGGGAGGCGATACGTCCGGAGCTGGTGAAGCACTTCGTGGCGATGGCGGAGGGCCGCGCCCGGCTCATGGTCGGCCACGACGAGGACGGGCGTGTCGCCGCGGCGGCCTTCCTCACCTTCAACACCCACCGGCTGATGACCCACTGGCTGTGGCTGTACACGGTGATGGTGCACCCGCGTCACCAGGGCAAGGGCTACGGGCGGGACCTGCTGGCCGCGGCGGCCGACGCGGCGCGCGGCCTCGACGGCATCGAGGCGATACGGCTCACCTGCCGCAGTGGGCTGGGCCTGGAGCGGTTCTACGCCTCCTGCGGCTACAAGGAGGTCGGCCGGGTGCCCGGTGCGATCCGTGTCGCCCCGGAGGACGACCGCGACGACGTGATCATGCTGCTGCCGCTGACCTGAGCGCTTTTCCGCCGGCCTGAGCGCCGGCCCGCTGCCCCGCCGACCTGAGCGGCCCTGCCGGCCTGAGCGCCGGCCCGGGGCTTTCGCCCCCTCGGCACCCCCTTGCAAGATCGGGCCCCGGACGTGCTTCACTGGACGGTGCCCCCTTTGGGATTGTTCGAACGAAAGAGTGGATTGAGATGCTCCGCTACACGCTGATGCGCCTCGGGATCTTCGCGGGCTGCCTCGTGGTCGTCTGGGGCCTCGTCTACTCCGGCATCGTCCCGCGCGGACTGGGCGACTCCAACGGCCTGTGGATCGTCCTGCTCTCCCTGGTGATCTCGGCCCCGATCAGCTTCGTCGTACTGCGCAAGGAGCGGGACCGGGCGTCCGTGCAGGTCGCCGCCCGGGTCGACCGGATGAAGGCGAACATCGACGCCAACCGCGCGCAGGAGGACCTGGCGGACGACACGGCGCGGGCCCAGGGCCAGACGTCCTGATTCGGCCGTCCTGACCGCCCGGGACCGATCGGCCGGGCAACCCCCGGCCCGCGACCGTAGGCTTGCCCCCATGGGTGCCGTGAAGACCAGGCGGATGCCGCGGGCGGTCCGGGAACAGCAGATGCTGGACGCCGCCGTACAGATCTTCGGCCAGCGGGGATACATGGCCGCGTCGATGGACGAGATAGCCGAACTGGCAGGCGTTTCCAAGCCGTTGGTCTACCTGTACCTCAACTCCAAGGAAGACCTCTTCACCGCCTGCATCCGCCGCGAGGCCACCGCGCTGACCGAGGCCGTCCGCGCCGGTGTCCGCCCCGGTCTGCCCGCCGACCGCCAACTGTGGGAAGGGCTGCGCGCGTTCTTCACGCACACCGCCGAACACCCGGACGGCTGGACGGTGTTGCACCTGCAGGCCCGCACGCACGGCGAGCCCTTCGCGGCCGAGATCGCCGCCATGCGCACGGAGATCGTCGCGTTCGTCACCCAGCTGATCGCCGTCGCCGCCCGGGAGGCCCGCCCCCAGGCCCTCGGCCGCGCTCGAGCAGGGGACGACCCCCATGACCCCGGCCTGCCGGAGTGCGAGGCCGCCGGTCACGACCCCGGCCTGCCGGAGTGCGAGGCCGCCGGTCACGACCCCGGCCTGCCGGAGTGCGAGGCCGCCGGTCTCGCCGAGGCCCTGGTCGGCGCGGCCGAGTCCCTCGCCGCCTGGGCCAACGCCACGCCGGGCGTCACGGCCCGCCAGGCGGCGGCGACCCTGATGAACTTCGCCTGGGCGGGCCTGGGGAACCTCACGGAGAGCCGGCCCTGGAGTCCTCCGCGCCGCTCCGGCTCCGAACCGCACTAGGTCCTGTCGTCAAATCCCCGTCGTCCGCCCGAAGGGCGGGCCCGGTGGCGTCATAGGGCCCGGTGCGACGGTGGGGGCCCCGCCGCCCTTCGGCCGGGACGTCGGTGCTCAGCGGGTGCCGTGCAGTTCCTGCTGCCACAGCGCCTCGCACAACAGGTCCAGGCCCTGGCGCTGGTGGCGCCGGTAGGTGCCGTACGGAAGGCCGAGGCGGCGGGCGGCGGCCTCCTGGGTGGGCGCACCGGAGAAGTAGCTCGCCGTCAGGGCTTCGCGGGCGCGTACTCCGCGTGGGTCGCGGGCGAGGTCGTCGACGGCTTGGCGCAGCAGGGCGCGCAGTTCTTTGGCGGGGTCGGTGAGGTCGGCCGCCAGGCGGGCGCGCATCAGGGCGCAGGCGGCGAAGGCGGCCGGGTCGCGCCAGTGCGTCAGGGCTTCGCGTACGGCCTGGCCGAACTCGGTGCGCGAGACGGCGGACGGCCCGGGCTGGGCAGGGGCGTCGGTGGCCGATACGAAGCGGCCGAGCCAGGTCGGTCTGCTTCACCGTCAGGGTTGATCCGAACGGCGGCCGTACCCGACCACCGACCGACTCGGCTGAAGTACCTGAGTACCTGGTACCTGGGTACCTGAAGTACCCAAAGCGCCTGAAGCACCCCAAGTGCCTCGATGACCCCAAGTCCTTCAAGTACCTGAAGTATCAGGCATCTTGCCGTAACGATCCGCCGGTAGTCCACCATTCACATCAGCGGCGGGAGCACCTCACCCACGACGTGCACCCGTCCCCTCCCGTCGCCGCCGCGCAGCTCGAAGCGCCCGGCGCCGTCCGACGCGTACGTCACCGTCCCCGGCAGCAGCACCGGGGCCCGGAACTCCACCCGCACCGTCGCCGCTTCGGGCACGCCGTGTGCGGCGAGGCAGCGGGCCGCGGTCCACATGCCGTGTGCGATCGCCCGCGGGAAGCCGAACAGGCGGGCGGTGAGCGGGGAGAGGTGGATGGGGTTGCGGTCGCCGGACGCGGCGCCGTAGCGCCGCCCCACGTCACCGCCGAGCCGCCACTCGGCGACGGCGGGCAGCGGCACGCCCGGCTCACCGGGAAGGCCGGAGGGGCGGTCGCCGGGACGGGCCCCGGCACCGGTGCGGTGCCGGGCGAGGTATGTGCTCGTCGACTCCCATACGAGGGTCCCGCCGGACCGCAACCCGGTGACGACGGTGGCCTCCGTGCCGCGCCGGTGCGGAGCCAACCCCGCGACGTGCACGGCCAGTTCGTAGGTGCCCGTCGCGGCCGGGGCCGAGTGCCGGGTGATGTGGATGGAGGTGTGGACCAGGCCGAGCAGCGGCAGCGGAAAGTCCCCGCCGCTCATCAGGCTCATGGCCAGCGGGAAGCCCAGCACGTGCGGATACGTGATGGGCAGGGCGTCGTCGCCGGTGGCGAAGCCGCACACCCGCTCGTAGGCGGCCAGCCGTGCGAGGTCGGTGCGGACGGCGGGCAGCACGAGCCGGGTGGTGGGGAAGGCCGCGTCCGGGCGGAAGCGCTTGAAGGGCGAACGCAGGGCGCCGCGGGCCAGCAGCGGGGCCAGGGCCGGGGGGCGGGTGAGGACGACCGAGGTGAAGTCACCGGCGCCGGACGACACCGTCATGGTTCCCCCATTGCTTACTCGGAAGTAATGTTACCGGCGGTAAGTCTATGTCAGAGGTACGGAGAAGGTGGAGATGAGTCCCCTTGAGTCCCTCCTCGCCCACCCCGCGCCGGAAGTTTGAAGATTGCACAGCGCCGGCGCCGGACCATCTCCGGACCCTCCCTGAACCCGCACGAACTCCCCACGAGGGCGCCGTACGATCCCGGTCCAACCGGCGGTAACACCCAAGCCGTGCACCGCTGGTGAACGACTCGGTGCGCGCAGCGCGTACCTCATGCAGCAGTGCCGTACGTAGCTGCAGGCCTCAGGAGCTGCCATGCCCATCTCGTATTCGTCGTCGTCCCCGTCGTCCCCGTCGTCCCCGTCGTCCTCGTCGTCGCCCGTGCCGCCGCCCGCCGCGGAGTTCGACTACGACCCGGACGGCGGACCGGCGCTCGTGGAACCGGAGACACGGCGGCTGGACGGGCAGGTGCGGGAGGCGTATGTCCCGCCACTGGTACCGGCGGTGAGGCACGGCTCGCTGGCCGACCTGCCGTTCGAGAACGCGGGCGCGGACCCCGCACACCGGGTGTTCAGCCGCCGGGCGGCGGACGGCCGGTGGACGGACGTGACCGCGGCGCAGTTCGCGGCGCAGGTGCAGGCCCTGGCCAAGGGGCTGATCGCGGAGGGGCTGACGCCGGGCGACCGGATCGCGGTCATGGCCCGCACGACGTACGAGTGGACGCTCCTCGACTTCGCAGCGTGGGCCGCGGGCCTGGTCACCGTCCCCGTGTACCCCACGTCCTCCCTGTTCCAGACCCGATGGATCCTCCAGGACTCAGGCGCGGTCGCCCTGGTGACGGAGACGGCGGGCCAGGCGGCGGCCCTCGCGACCGAGCGTGAGCGCCTGTTGGGCCTGCGCCACATGTGGGTGATCGAGAAAGGTCACATCGAGCGTCTCGCGGAGCTCGGCGAGGCGACGGTCCCGGACCAGGAGATCACCGTACGCAGGGGAGTCCTCGGCCCCGACACCCTGGCCACCCTGATCTACACCTCGGGTACCACGGGCCGCCCGAAGGGCTGCGCGCTGACCCACGGCAACTTTCTGGCGGAGGTCGACAACGCAGTAGAGCTGCTGCACCCCGTCTTCAAGGCGAAGACGGCGGACGAGCCCTCGACCCTGCTCTTCCTTCCGCTGTCGCACGTCTTCGGCCGCATGGTGGCGATCGCCTGCGTCCGCGCCCGGGTACGGCTGGGCCACGCGCCCAGCCTCAGGGCGGAGGACCTGCTGGCCGACCTGGCGAGCTTCCGGCCCACCTTCCTGCCGGCCATCCCGTACATGCTGGAGAAGATCTACAACAATGCGCGGGCGGTGGCCGAGCGCGGCGGCCGGGTCTCCTCGTTCGACCGGGCGGCGGCCGTGGCACGCCGCTACGGCGAGGCGGTCGAGGCCCGCCGGCACGGCACGGGCCCCGGCCCGGCCCGCACCCTGAGGACGGCACGCGCCTTCTACGACCCGCTGGTCTACCGGCGCATCCGGGGTGCTCTCGGCGGCCGCCTCCGCCATGTGATCTGCGGTGGCTCCCCGCTCGGCCGGGGCCTGGCCGCCTTCTACGCCGGTGCGGGCGTCGAGATCTACGAGGGCTACGGTCTGACCGAGACGACGGCCGCGGCGACGGTGACGCCGCCGCAGAAACCCCGTCTGGGCACGGTGGGTTGGCCGCTGCCCGGAACCCGGGTGAGGATCGCCGCGGACGGCGAGGTGCTGCTGAGTGGGGGCCAGGTCTTCCGGGGGTACTGGGACCCGCACGCCGGCGGGGTGGTCACCGCGACGTACGACGGCTGGTTCCCGACGGGAGACATCGGCCACCTCGACGACGAGGGCTACCTCACCATCACCGGCCGCAAGAAGGAGATCCTGATCACGGCCGGAGGCAAGAACGTGGCCCCGGCCCCCCTGGAGAACTGGCTCCGCTCCCACCCCCTCATCTCCCAGTGCATGGTCCTCGGCGACGGCCGCCCCTACGTCTCCGCCCTGATCACCCTCGACCCCGACGGCATCACCCACTGGCGCCAGATGAACGGCAAGCACCCGGTGCCGCCGGAACTGCTGGTCGGCGATCCGGAGTTGACGGCGGTCCTGCAACGGGCCGTGGACGAGGCCAACAAACTGGTCTCCCGGCCGGAGTCCATCCGCCGCTTCGCCGTCCTCCCCGTGGACTTCACGGAGGAGGCGGGCCACCTGACCCCGTCCATGAAACTGCGCCGCGAGGCCGTCATGCGGGACTTCGCGCGCGCGGTGGAGGGACTGTACGAGCGGTAACCGGGTGCGGGTGCGGGTGCGGGTGCGGCGGCGGCGGCCGGCACGTGTCTTGACTTCGCAGGACCGCCGCGCCACATTCCCACCCCGCGTCTCCGCACCTCCGTACCTCCGTACCTCCGCACCTCCTCCCTTTCCTCGTCAGGTTGGAGCGACCTGCCATGGACACGAGCGCGGAACTCGCAAGACGTAGACCGTCCACCCAGGCGGCCGACCTGCCGTCCCGGCGACGGGTACTGGCCGGTGCCGGCGGGGTCGGCCTGGCCGTCGCGGCCGGAGTGGCGACGGCCGCCCGCGCCGCCGACCTCCCCCTGCTCGGCACGTACGACGTCGTCGTCATCGGCTCCGGCGCGGCCGGTATGACCGCCGCGCTCACCGCCGCCCGGCACGGGCTGAGCTGTGTGGTCGTGGAGAAGGCGCCGACCTTCGGCGGGTCGGCGGCCCGTTCCGGCGCCGGGATCTGGGTGCCCAACAATCCCGTGCTCCTCGCCGCGGGCGTTCCCGACACCCCAGCGAAGGCCGCCGCCTATCTCGCCGCGGTCGTCGGCGCGGACGTCTCCGCCGAGCGGCAGCGGGCCTTCCTCGGGCACGGGCCCGCGATGATCTCGTTCGTGATGGCGAACAGCCCCCTGCGCTTCCGCTGGATGGAGGGTTACAGCGACTACTACCCCAAGCTGCCCGGCGGTCTGCCCGGCGGCCGCTCCATCGAGCCCGACCAACTCGACGGCAACGTCCTGGGCGCCGAACTCGCCCGTCTCAACCCGCCTTACATGCCGGTCCCGGCCGGCCTGGTCGTCTTCAGCGCGGACTACAAGTGGCTCGCCCTGGCCGCGGTGACCGTCAGGGGGGCGGCGGTCGCCGCCGAGTGCCTGGCCCGCGGGACCAAGGCGGCCCTGCTGGGGCAGAAGCCGCTGACCATGGGGCAGGCGCTGGCCGCCGGCCTGCGGGCCGGGCTGCTGGCGGCCGGAGTGCCGGTGTGGCTCGACACCCCGCTCACCGATCTGTATGTCGAGGGCGGCACCGTCACCGGGGCGGTGGTCACTCGTGAGGGATCACCGGGGCTCGTACGGGCCCGGCGCGGTGTCGTGGTCGGCTCCGGCGGCTTCGAGCACAACGCGGCCATGCGCGCGCGGTACCAGCGGCAGCCCGTCGGCACCGACTGGACCGTCGGAGCCAAGGAGAACACCGGGGACGGCATCCGCGCGGGCGAGCGGGCCGGGGCGGCGCTCGACCTGATGGACGACGCCTGGTGGGGACCGGCCATTCCGCTGCCCGACCAGCCGTACTTCTGCCTCGCCGAACGCACCCTCCCCGGCGGTCTCCTCGTCAACGCCGCCGGCCGGCGCTTCGTGGACGAGGCCGCCCCCTACAGCGACGTCGTCCACACGATGTACGACCGCAACACCGGCGATCCCGACATCCCGGCCTGGCTGATCGTCGACCAGAACTACCGCAACCGCTACCTCTTCAAGGACGTCGCGCCGACCCTGCCGCTCCCCGACGCCTGGTACGGCTCGGGCGCCGCGTACAAGGCCTGGACGCTGGACGCGCTCGCCACGGCCACCGGGGTGCCGGGTGCCGCCCTGCGGGCCACCGTCGACCGCTTCAACTCCCTCGCCCGCGGTGGCGCGGACCCCGACTTCCACCGCGGCGACAGCGCGTACGACCACTACTACACCGACCCGTCCGTGCTGCCGAACTCCTGCCTCGCACCGCTGTGGCTGCCGCCCTTCCATGCCTTCCGGATCGTCCCCGGCGACCTCGGCACCAAGGGCGGCCTGCGCACGGACCCGCGGGCGCGCGTGCTGCGCGCCGACGGCTCGGCGATCCCCGGGCTGTACGCCGCGGGGAACGCCAGCGCCGCCGTCATGGGGCGCAGTTACGCGGGGGCGGGCTCGACGATCGGACCGGCGATGACGTTCGGGTACATCGCGGCGCTCGACCTGGCCGGGGCGCCTTGAGGAGGCGACAGACCCCGGCCTGAGCGGGCAGCGGCGGTCAGGGGCGCTTGCGGGCGATCAGGAACGCCTGCGGGACCAGTTCTCCGAGCGTCTCGTCCGGCTCCCGTACCGTCCGTGAGTGCGGTGCGAACCCGGCCGCCGCCAGCAGTCCGGCGATCTCCTCGGGCTGCCGCCGCTGGAAGTCCAGGGAGACCGGGTGGCCGAAGGGACGCTCGAGGCGGCGAGGCTCGTCGCCGACCTGGAAGGCGACGAAAACCGGTGACAACCGGCCGCGCCGCGAGCGCACGCGGGCGGGGCTGTCGCTGTCCGAGCCGGCCGAACGTGCGTGCCGTTCCGCGCGCTGGTGGAGCCGCCGGTGCCGGCCGTGCAGGTGATCCGCGCGGGGCAGGGGCCCACGGTCCATTCCGAGCAGTCCGGCTGCGTCGCCACCCTGCTTTCGGCGAGTCCGCCGCGGGCGCGGCGCGACATTTATTGCGTGTGGCTGGAACCCGACACCGCACGCGATTCGGAACCGCACATCCCGGGGACGGTGGAGCACATCGTGATGAGTGCCGGCAAGGTGAAGGCGGGACCGCGCGGAGAGAGCGCGGAGCCGGAGGCCGGAGACCACATGTCGTATCGCGGCGATCTGCCGCACGCGTACGAGCCGCCGACGCCCGGGACCAAGTTCGTGCCGATCATGCAACACGCCTAAGGACCGCGAGGGAAAAAGTTCGCGGAGAATTCACCACGCGCCCAACAAGGCAGGAGCCCCGTCGCCGAATGGCGCGGGGCTCCTTGGGTACTGCAATCAGATCTGTATTACTGCGCGCGGAACGCTCAGACCGGGGTGACGTTCTCCGCCTGCGGGCCCTTCGGACCCTGCGTCACGTCGAAGCTCACCTGCTGGTTCTCTTCGAGGGAGCGGAAACCGCTCGCGTTGATCGCGGAGTAGTGGACGAAGACGTCGGGGCCGCCGCCTTCCTGGGCAATGAAGCCAAAGCCCTTTTCGGCGTTGAACCACTTCACGGTTCCGGTAGCCATAAGCCCTCCTTGGGCTCAAAGGGTCGCCCTGCTCCAGAACCTGCAAGTGATAACGGCGGGGCCGCACAACTGCATGCGTCTGAAAACGACCAGAGCCCGCGGTTACATGCTCCGCAGGCTCTGTACTGCAAGGGAAACCAAACTGCAACTTGCTGGTGAGCCTAGCATGTGGGCAGCGGAAAGCAACAGAGGTCAAGATCACGTCACCCGAATGTTTGAAGCCTCTGGGGAGAGCTTGACATAGAGGAGCCGAGGGGGTGGAGCCCGGACCGCTCCGGGCAGGGTCTAGCCTCCGGACGTGGACAATTCTCGCACCCGGCCGCGCGTCGGCCACATCCAGTTCCTCAACTGCCTGCCCCTGTACTGGGGGCTCGCGAGAACGGGCACGCTCCTCGACTTCGAGCTCACCAAGGACACCCCCGAGAAGCTCAGCGAGCAGCTGGTGCAGGGAGACCTGGACATCGGGCCGATCACCCTCGTCGAGTTCCTCAGGCACGCGGACGACCTGGTCGCCTTCCCCGACATCGCCGTGGGCTGCGACGGCCCGGTGATGTCCTGCGTGATCGTCTCGCAGGTCCCGCTGGACCGGCTGGACGGCGCCCGCGTGGCCCTCGGCTCGACCTCCCGCACCTCGGTACGCCTCGCCCAGCTGCTGCTCGCCGAGCGCTACGGCGTACGGCCGGACTACTACACCTGCCCGCCCGACCTCGGCCTGATGATGCGGGAGGCGGAGGCCGCGGTGCTCATCGGGGACGCGGCCCTGCGCGCCAACCTGCTGGACGGCCCGCGTTACGGCCTGCAGGTGCACGACCTGGGCGCCCTGTGGAAGGAATGGACCGGGCTGCCCTTCGTGTTCGCGGTCTGGGCGGCGCGCCGGGACTACCTGGAGCGGGAGCCGTCCATCACCCGGCAGGTGCACGAGGCCTTCCTCTCCTCCCGCAACCTGTCCCTGGAAGAGGTCGCCAAGGTCGCCGAGCAGGCCGCCCGCTGGGAGGCCTTCGACCAGCAGGTGCTGGAGAAGTACTTCACCACGCTCGACTTCCGGTTCGGCGGCCCGCAGTTGCGGGCCGTCGCCGAGTTCGCGCGGCGCGTCGGGCCGACGACCGGGTTCCCCGAGAACGTGAAGGTGGAGCTGCTCCAGCCGTAGCAGCCGCGAGGGGGACGGACCCCTCGGCACTACCCTGCTGGGAGAGGCGTACGGGGGAGGGGTGGACGCCATGCAGCCGCTCGACGGGGACGAACCCACTGCCGTCGGGCCCTACCGGCTTCTCGGCCGGCTGGGCTCGGGCGGCATGGGCCGCGTCTATCTGGGGCGCAGCGAGGGTGGCCGTACGGTCGCGGTGAAGATCGTGCACCCGCACTTCGCGCTCGACGAGGAGTTCCGGGCCCGCTTCCGGCGCGAGGTCGAGGCCGCCCGCCGGGTGGGCGGCGCGTGGACCGCGCCGGTCCTGGACGCCGACCCCGAGGCGGCGGTGCCGTGGGTCGCCACCGCCTACGCGGCCGGGCCGTCCCTCGCGGCCGCGGTCGCCTCCGGTGGCGCACTGCCCCCGCACTCGGTACGGGCGCTCGGCGCGGGCCTCGCCGAGGCGCTGGCGGCGGTGCACGAACTGGGCCTGGTGCACCGGGACGTGAAGCCGTCGAACGTCCTGCTCACCCTGGACGGCCCCCTGCTGATCGACTTCGGCATCGCCCGCGCCACCGACGGCACGGCGTCCCTGACCTCCACCGGCGTGTCGATCGGCTCGCCCGGCTACATGTCGCCCGAACAGATCCTGGGCAAGGGCGTCACGGGAGCGGCTGACGTCTTCTCCCTGGGCGCGGTCCTGACCTACGCGGCGACCGGCGAACCGCCCTTCCGCGGCGACTCCTCGGCCGCGCTGCTCTACAAGGTGGTCCACGAGGAGCCCGAACTGGGCTCCTGGGACGGCCACTTGCGGGACACGGCGACGGCCTGCCTGGCGAAGGACCCGGGCGCCCGGCCGACCCCCGCCGAGCTGGCCCGGCGGCTGGCCCCCGAGGGCGCGGCACGACTGGTGGCGGGCGGCTGGCTGCCCGGAAAGCTGGTCGAGGAGGTCAGCCGGAGCGCCGTACGGCTGCTGAACCTCGAGGCGACGGGGACGGCTCCGGTCTCCGGCCCGGTGCAGTTCAGCAGGGCTTCGACGGCGCCGCCGGAGGCCTCACCGGGCAGCGCCGAAGCGGCTCGCACCTCCGCGGCGTCCCCTGCAATCCCCGCGTCCCCCGCGTTGCCTGCAACCCCCGCGTCCCCTGCACCCGCCGCGGCTTCCACCGGGCCGGTCGCCGGGGAGTTCGGGCCTCCGCCCGTCATGCCGAGCGCGTCTGCGGCCGTACCGCACCCGTCCGTCCCCGAGCCGCGGGACGCCCCACCGCGGGAGGCGCCGCGGCAGGACACGGACACACCGGTGTCCGGCACCCCGGATCCGGCCGACGCCCCGGTGCCGAGGCCCGGCAGGTTCTCCGTCACCGTGGCGGCCGGATCGGCGCGTGAGGCCGGCGGCCGGCGGCGGCTGAGTTGCAGCGTGGTGCTCGCGGTCGCGGGGGCGCTGGCCGCGGTGTCGGTGGTCGGGATTCCCCTGCTGGGCAGAGACGGCGGGAGCGGTGGGGGCAGCGGCGCCGCCGACGGCGGCGCCCGCCCGGCGACATCGTCCTCGGCGCCGGCCGGTGCCGTGCCCGGCGTGTACATCGGGACCTGGCGGGGCGAGGGCACGGTGAGCGCGCTCGGGCAGGACCTGCCGGGCGGCACCTACGACATCGTCATCCGCCAGGCCGCGCCCGGCGGCGTCGTCGGCTCGGTCACCCAGACGGACGCCCTCGGGGGCACGTGCGTCGACGTCCTCACCCTCAAGTCGGCCACGGACAAGGAACTCGTGGCGGTCGGCCGCGGGCAGAAGGGCAACCCGTCGCACTGTGTCCCGGACGCCCACCTGGTCCGGCTGCGCCCCGACGGCGACGCCCTCCGTTTCACCTCCGTGGATCCCAGGGCCGGCAACCCGAAGGCCCAAGTGGAGCGCGTGCGCTGAGGCGGACCACAGGCGCCGCGGGCTGACGCCGGCCGGAGAAACGGCTGGCGTAGGCTGGGCGGGTCCGTCCACACCCCTGACGAATCCTGCGAATCCTGCGAATCCTGTGAAAGGGACACCGGTGACCGAGAAGGCCGACCTCACGTCTTTTGATGTCACAGCCGTCCTCGACCGTGCCGCCGCAGGTGGGCGGATCACCCCAGAGGAAGCACTCGACCTCTACCGTCACGCGCCGCTGCACGCCCTGGGAGCCGCCGCCGACGCCGTGCGCCGCCGGAAGTACGCGGGCACCGAGCACATCGCGACGTACATCATCGAGCGCAACATCAACTACACGAACGTGTGCGTCACGGCGTGCAAGTTCTGCGCCTTCTACGCGGCCCCGAAGGACACCGAGAAAGGCTGGACGCGCGACCTGGACGACATCCTGCGCCGGTGCGCCGAGACGGTCGAACTCGGCGGTACGCAGATCATGTTCCAGGGCGGTCACCACCCGGACTACGGCGTCGAGTACTACGAGAAGCACTTCCGCGCCATCAAGGACGCCTTCCCGCAGCTGGTGATCCACTCGCTGGGCGCGTCCGAGGTCGAGCACATGGCGCGGATCTCCGGGGTGTCGGTGGAAGAGGCCATCACGCGCATCCACGCGGCCGGTCTCGACTCCTTCGCCGGTGCCGGCGCCGAGTTGCTGCCGGAGCGGCCGCGCAAGGCCATCGCCCCGCTGAAGGAGTCCGGCGAGCGCTGGCTGGAGATCATGGAGGCGGCGCACCGGCTCGGCGTGGAGTCCACCTCCACCATGCTCATGGGCACCGGCGAGACCAACGCCGAGCGCATCGAGCACCTGCGGATGATCCGCGACGTGCAGGACCGCACGGGCGGCTTCCGCGCCTTCATCCCGTACACCTACCAGCCGGAGAACAACCACCTGAAGGGCCGCACCCAGGCGACCCTCTTCGAGTACCTGCGGATGATCGCCGTCGCCCGCCTCTTCCTCGACAACGTGATGCACATCCAGGGCTCGTGGCTGACCACCGGCAAGGACGTCGGACAGCTGACCCTGCACTACGGCGCCGACGACCTGGGCTCGATCATGCTGGAGGAGAACGTCGTCTCCTCGGCCGGCGCCAAGCACCGCTCCAACCGGCTGGAGATCATCGATCTGATCCGGAAGGCGGGGCGTGTCCCCGCCCAGCGGTCCACGACGTACGAGCACCTCGTCGTGCACGACGACCCGGCGAACGACCCCGTCGACGAGCGGGTGGCGTCCCACATCTCCTCGACGGCGATCGCGGGCGGGACCGCGCATCCCGAGCTGAAGATCCTCGCCTCCAACTGACGCGGACGTGCTGACCATTCATGCGGCGCCCGAGGTCCGGTGCACCTGGGACGATCCGGAGGTGATCGAGGACGGTGCCGTGGCCGTCCAGGGCACCCGGGTCGCCGCGGTGGGGCGGTTCGCCGAGCTGCGGGAGCGGTTCCCGGGCGCGCGCGTGCGGCGCTGGCCCGCGGTTCTCGGACCCGCGCGGATCCATGACGGCCCCCTGCCGGACGCCCCCAGTCCGCGCGAGCGCGTCCACGAGGTGCTGAAGCTGGGCGCGGTGGCCGTCCTGGCGGAGTACGTCGACTCGCCCGAACTCCGGGCGGCGGCCGAGCGCAACGACGTCGTCGTCCTCGCGTGCCCGCGCCCGACGGCCATCGCCGACGCCGGGCGCGCCGACCTCTGCGCCCTCGACGAGACCGGAGCCTGTGTCGCCACCGTCTGCGCGGGGCGACTCGTCCATCGCAGACGCTGACGGCTCACCCGGCGGCACCCTGACGGCTGTGCGGGTGGGCGGAGGACGCGTCGGCGGGGAAGAAGCCGAGGCTGCCTCCACGACCTCGTACCCCCTGCTGCCACAATGGGTCCGTGACCCGCGCATCCCTGGAGAAGCAGCCGCACGAAGTCGCCTCGATGTTCGACGACGTGGCGGAACGGTACGACCTGACCAACGACGTGCTGTCGCTCGGCCAGGACCGGCGCTGGCGCAAGGAGGTCGCCACGGCGGTCGACGCCCGGCCCGCGCAGAAGATCCTCGATCTCGCCGCCGGGACGGCCACCTCCTCGCTGCCCTTCACCCGGGCCGGCGCCTACGTCGTCCCCTGCGACTTCTCCCTCGGCATGCTCCGGGTCGGCAAGCGCCGGAACGCCTGGCTGCCGTTCACCGCGGGCGACGCGACGAGGCTGCCGTTCAAGGACGACACCTTCGACGCCGTCACCATCTCCTTCGGGCTGCGCAACGTGCAGGACACCGACGCGGCGCTGCGCGAGATGTACCGGGTGACCCGGCCGGGCGGCCGGGTGGTGATCTGCGAGTTCTCGCACCCGACTTGGGCGCCGTTCCGCACCGTCTACACCGAGTACCTGATGCGCGCCCTGCCGCCCGTCGCGCGCGCGGTGTCGTCGAACCCCGACGCCTACGTCTACCTCGCCGAGTCCATCCGTGCCTGGCCCGACCAGCCCGCGCTGGGCGAGCGGCTGCGCACGGCAGGCTGGTCGAAGGTGGCCTGGCGCAACCTCACCGGTGGAATCGTGGCCCTGCACCGCGGCTTCAAAGAGGTCTGACCCGACCGTCTTGGCAGGGCCGGCGGTCTCGTCGGCCCCGGTGAGGCTCCGGGCGGTCGGTCGACGAGCGCGTACCGGTTGGCGGTCGGCCGACGACCGCGTACCGGTTGGTGGCCGGTCGACGAGCGCGTACCGGTTGGTGGCCGGTCGACGAGCGCGTACCGGTTGGTGGCCGGTCGACGAGCGCGTACCGGTTGTGGTCAGCCGACGACCGCGTACGGGTCGCCCGGCTCGTCGAGTTCGCGTTGCAGCCCGCCGCTCGGCGGACGTGGCACGCGCGGCTCGCGCACTCCCGCGCCTCCGCCGCCCTCGCCCTCGCCGAAGTCGAACCAGACGGTGACGACGGCGCCGCGCGGCACTTCGACGCCCGGCTGCGGATACTGCCGTACGACGTAGTCGACGACGGCGCGGTGGAAGTCGGGCCGGTCGGGCGCGGCGAGCAGCACGCCCCGCGCCTCGGCCGTCTCGCGCGCGTCCACGGCCATCAGTCCGACCAGCCGCGGTACGCGCACCTCAGGTGTCTTGGGCGTTATGTGCACAGACGTCACCCCCAGCGGTACAGGCAGGGTAACCCGCCCCACGCGCCCGCCGGAAGCATTGGGTGTCTTTCCGTGACATTCGACTACTGTGCGTCACAATTCGAGGCGGTAGCAGTGCCCCTGCTGCTTCGACGCGGGCGTCACGAAGGTCTCGGCGAGGCGCATGCCGAGCCGCTGGGTGACCGCGATCGACCGGGCATTGCGGGCGTTGACCATGGCCACCACACTCGGCACGCTCGCGGCCCGCAACCTCTCCAGGGTCATCTGCGCGGCCGCCGTGACGTACCCCCGCCCCCAGTGCTCCCGTCCGAGCCGCCACCCGATCTCCATCTCGCCCACCGGCCCCCACTCGCCCGGCCACGGCTGGGCACCCGTGAACCCGATGACCCGGTCCGAATCGTCCAGCATGGTCCACAGGCAGAAGCCGTGCTCGGCGTCGTGCCGCCGCTGGCGGGCGGTGAGTTCCTCGTAGACGGACAACTCCGCCGGCCTGCCGCCGTGGAACTCCATGACATCCGGGTCGTCGAAGATCCGGTGCCAGGCGACGGCGTCCTCGTCGGTGGGGACGCGCAGCCGTACGACGGGGAGAGCTCGGTTCACGGGGGCAGCCCTTCAGCCGGGTGATCAATTCTGCTGCATAGACTGCCCATGTCCAGTGCCCGTCGGCACCCAGATTTCGAACCCGGGAGATCCCGACGTGACCGAGCCCCTCTCCGACAACACCGCCGATGTGATCGTCGTCGGCGCGGGGCCAGCCGGCTCCACGACCGCGTACCACCTGGCCCGGGCCGGACTCGACGTACTCCTGCTGGAGAAGACCGAGTTCCCGCGGGAGAAGGTCTGCGGCGACGGCCTCACCCCACGCGCCGTCAAGCAGCTCGTGGCGATGGGCATCGACATCTCCGAGGAGGCCGGCTGGCTGCGCAACAAGGGCCTGCGGATCATCGGCGGCGGCGTCCGGCTCCAGCTGGACTGGCCCGATCTCGCCTCCTTCCCCGACTACGGACTCGTCCGCAAGCGCGACGACTTCGACGAGCAGCTCGCCCGCCAGGCCCAGAAGGCGGGCGCGCGTCTGTACGAGCGCTGCAACGTCTCCGGTCCGGTCGTCGACGACCGCACCGGGCGCATCACCGGCGTCACCGCCAAGCTGGGCGAGGAGAAACGCGAGGTCACCTTCCACGCGCCGCTGGTGGTCGCCGCCGACGGCAACTCCACCCGGCTGTCGCTGGCGATGGGCCTGCACCGCCGCGAGGACCGCCCGATGGGCGTCGCGGTCCGCACGTACTTCACCTCCCCGCGCCACGACGACGACTACCTGGAGTCCTGGCTGGAGTTGTGGGACCGCCGCGGCCCGCAGGACCGGCTGCTGCCCGGCTACGGCTGGATCTTCGGCATGGGCGACGGCACGTCGAACGTCGGTCTGGGCGTCCTCAACACCTCCGACTCCTTCAAGGAACTGGACTGGCGCGAGGTCCTGAAGGCCTGGTGCGCCTCCATGCCGGAGGACTGGGGGTACACCCCTGAGAACATGACCGGCCCGATCCGCGGCGCCGCCCTGCCCATGGCCTTCAACCGCCAGCCCCACTACACCAAGGGCCTGCTGCTCGTCGGCGACGCGGGCGGCCTGGTGAACCCCTTCAACGGCGAGGGCATCGCCTACGCCATGGAGTCCGGCCAGCTCGCCGCCGACGTCATCGTCCAGGCGCACGCGCGGTCGACGCCCGCCGGGCGCGAACTGGCCCTGCAGCGCTACCCGCGCGTCCTGAAGGACACCTACGGCGGCTACTACACGCTGGGCCGCGCCTTCGTGAAGCTCATCGGCAACCCGAAGGTCATGAAGGTCGCAACACAGCGGGGCCTGACCCACCCGCTGCTGATGAAGTTCACCCTCAAGCTCCTCGCCAACCTCACCGACCCGACGGGCGGCGACGCGATGGACCGCATCATCAACGGCCTGAGCAGGGTGACCCCGAAGGCGTGAACCGCGGGACGGTGTGGTGAGGATGCCGTAGTCGGCAGACACGGGGGGTTCCGGCCCGCGGAGCCCCTCCCCGCCCTGCGGTTCTCACGACGACAGAACATCCGCGGAAGCCGCCGCAGCACCGCACCCATCCGCGGAAGCCGCCGCAGCACCGCTCCCATCCGCGGAAGCCGCCTCAGCCCCCCGCTCCCACCGGCAGGCGCGTCCTCGCCGCCGTCGGGGAAGCGGTCGGCGCCGGCGGCGCGGCGAGCCGTCAACGCACTGTTGGACCCGGACAATTCGGGCGCTTCGCGCCGTGGGAGCCGGGAGCTGTGCCGCTCGCCGGAGATGGAGCCCCTCCAGCGCGTCGACGAGGTGCGCTGCCGGCTCGGCCTGCCCGCACCTTCGAGCCGGGTGAGCCGGAATGGGCCGAAGTTGCCGGAATTGCCCTGGAGGTGCCGGAGATGCGCCGGAAGGGCCGCTGCCCCCGAGCGGCTGCGGCCCTTCACCCCGTACGGCTGTTCGTGGGTGTCCTCAGAGCACCCGGACCGCGCCGCTCGGCGGGTCGTAGGACAGCGGCTTCTCGACGACACCGCTGGACGGGTTCTGCGCGCCGACGAACATGCCGTCGCCGACGTACACCGCCACGTGGTAGGCGCTGCCGGCGCCACCCCAGTACAGGATGTCGCCCGGCTGCAGGTTGCTCAGCGACACCTGGGTGCCGGCGGTCGACTGGTCCTGCGAGACGCGCGGCAGGCTGACGCCGACCTGCTTGAAGGCGGTCTGCACCAGGCCGGAGCAGTCGAAGGCGGTCGGGCCGGTGGCACCGGAGACGTAGGCCTTGCCGATCTGCGCCTTGACGAAGGCGATGACCGCGGCGGCCGAACCGGTCGCCGTGGAGGTGCTGGTGGAGGGGCTCGAAGCGCTCGCCGTGGCGGCGAGCGTGGTCCGCTCGGTGCTGCGCGAGGCGCGCTCGGCGGCGGCCTTGCGGGCGGCCTCCTCGGCCGCCTTCTTCTTGGCCTCTGCCTTCTGCTTCGCCTCGGCGAGGTCCGCCTTGGCCTGCTGTGCGGCCTTTGCGGCGGCCGCGTCACGCTCGGCCTGCAGCTGGTAGTTCGCGGCCGCCTGCTGCGTGGCGTCCGCGGACTGGGCGACCTGAGCGGCCAGGTCGGCCGTCAGGGTGGGCAGTTCAAGGGTCTGGGTCACCGGCTCGGCGGCGTTCGCCGACGAGGCCGACGCACCGGCCACTGCCAGGGTGCTGAGGACGCCACTGGCAACTCCAGCCCGCATCGCGACTTTCGACGCGCTACGGCGGGGCTTCCGGTGGCTGCGTATGTGAGCGGTGTGGGACATGGGAATAACGGGTACCAGGGGCTCCTTCATATCTTCAAGAAACGTGTGGTGCGCCACATTTACTCAACGGGGAGCCCGAAACCCGGTCGGGTGACTCTTTATTGACGCCGTAACGGACATTGCGGACGCCAGCGATCATGCCTGTGATCATGGTGTTTCGCTGTTACGCCCGAATTGCCCCGCACCTACCACTGGTTGGGGCCGTTGGCCAAGCCCGCTTCTCATGGGGCTCTCGTCGATGTGGCCGAGGTCACGGAACGGTCACCAGGACGCCCGCGTTCCGCAACAGAGCCCCGCCTTGCCCCGCGGGCCTGGGTTTGCACCTTCTGTCTCATTGGTCCCACCGAGTCGAAGCCCGCGTGGGAGGCGCCCGTGAAGACGGTGCCCGGCTTGTGAAGAGACGAACGTGTCCACTTCGCGGTTCGCCGTCCCCCTGATGTGTGAAAAGAGGTCCTATACCAAGGGGTTGACGCCGTCCGCCACTTTGCGCCGGACGCGGCTCATCTGGTAATGCGCACCCCCTCTCACCAGCGGTGACGAGCGCAAATGTCACCGCTTGTGATCACTCAAGTGCTTCGCGTGTGAAGATCGCTGCTCATCCGACTTCATGATCGTTCGTCAGGTGGTGGAGATCACAAAGGTTGGGCAATACCCCGTGTCGCAGATCACAGACCGCCGGGCATAAGATGCGAGGCAGTTGGGCTTGTGACCTGCTTCACATGTTCTCGATCTTCGCCGGGACCGGCGAGGTTCATGGGGCAGAGGAGACGGATGTGAGCCCGGCGCATCTCCCCGGGTCTCGGCTCCGTTCGACCAGGGGGGACCCGCATGCAGTCAGTGCCGACTGAGAGGAGCGAGGAGCGGTGAACGCGTATGCGCCCATCCTCGTACTGGGAGCCCTCGGGGCAGGCTTTGCGATCTTCTCCGTGGTCATGGCCACGCTGATCGGACCGAAGCGGTACAACCGCGCAAAGCTCGAAGCCTACGAGTGCGGCATCGAGCCGACCCCCACGCCGGCCGGCGGCGGGCGCTTCCCGATCAAGTACTACCTGACGGCGATGCTCTTCATCGTCTTCGACATCGAGATCGTCTTCCTCTACCCCTGGGCGGTCACCTTCGACGCCCTGGGTGTTTTCGGGCTCGTGGAGATGCTGCTCTTCGTGCTCACCGTCTTCGTCGCATACGCGTACGTATGGCGGCGCGGCGGTCTGGAATGGGACTGAGGGGCCTTTAAGGACATGGGACTCGAAGAAAAGCTGCCGAGCGGCTTCCTGCTGACCACCGTCGAGCAGGCCGCGGGCTGGGTGCGCAAGGCGTCCGTCTTCCCGGCCACCTTCGGCCTCGCCTGCTGCGCGATCGAGATGATGACCACCGGCGCCGGCCGTTACGACCTGGCGCGCTTCGGCATGGAGGTCTTCCGCGGTTCGCCCCGGCAGGCGGACCTGATGATCGTGGCGGGCCGGGTCAGCCAGAAGATGGCGCCGGTCCTCAGGCAGGTCTACGACCAGATGCCCAACCCGAAGTGGGTGATCTCCATGGGCGTCTGCGCCTCCTCGGGCGGCATGTTCAACAACTACGCGATCGTCCAGGGCGTCGACCACATCGTCCCCGTCGACATCTATCTCCCCGGCTGCCCACCGCGGCCCGAGATGCTGATGGACGCCATCCTCAAGCTCCACCACAAGATCCAGACCGCCAAGCTCGGCGTGAACGCCGAGGAGGCGGCCCGTGAGGCGGAGGAGGCGGCGCTCAAGGCCCTGCCGACGATCGAGATGAAGGGGCTGCTGCGGTGAGCGACGCGAACGGAAACGGCGCCAAGGGCGCGAGCGGGGCCGGCGCGGGCGGCGTGAACGGCCCGGCGAACGGCGTGAACCCCGAAAAGGACCTCGCCGCCGACAACCTGCCCGGCCGGCGCGGCCAGGGCGGCGAGGAGATCCGCGTCCAGCGCGGCATGTTCGGCGCCAACAACGGCGGCGACACCTCCGGCTACGGCGGCCTGGTCCGCTCGGTCCGACTCCCGGGACCGGCGAGCCGTCCCTACGGCGGCTGGTTCGACGAGGTCGCCGACGAGCTGGAGGGCGCGCTGGAGGAGCAGGGCCTCCTCCCCGGGAACGCCATCGAGAAGACGGTCGTCGACCGCGGCGAGCTCACCTTCCACATCGAGCGCGAGCACCTGGTCCGCGTCGCCCGCACCCTGCGCGACGACCCCGCCCTGCGCTTCGAGCTGTGCACCGGCGTCAGCGGCGTCCACTACCTGCACGACAAGGGCCGCGAGCTGCACGCCGTCTACCACCTGCGCTCGATCACCCACAACCGGCTGATCCGCCTCGAAGTCAGCGCCCCCGACAGCGACCCGCACGTCCCGTCACTGTCCTCCGTCTACCCGACGAACGACTGGCACGAGCGCGAGACCTACGACTTCTTCGGGATCGTCTTCGACGGTCACCCGGCCCTGACCCGGATCATGATGCCCGACGACTGGCAGGGCCACCCGCAGCGCAAGGACTACCCCCTCGGCGGCATCCCCGTCGAGTACAAGGGCGCCCAGATCCCGGCTCCGGACCAGCGGAGGTCGTACTCGTGAGCACGCAGTCAGCATCAGCCGCGTCGGCGCGCGAGACCACCGAGGGCACCGTATATACGGTCACCGGTGGGGACTGGGACGAGGTCGTCCAGTCCGCGGCCCGCGCCGACGACGAACGCATCGTCGTCAACATGGGTCCCCAGCACCCCTCCACCCACGGCGTGCTCCGCCTGATCCTGGAGATCGAGGGCGAGACCGTCACCGAGGCCCGGTGCGGCATCGGGTATCTGCACACCGGCATCGAGAAGAACCTCGAGTTCCGCACGTGGACGCAGGGCACCACCTTCGTCACGCGCATGGACTACCTGACGTCCTTCTTCAACGAGACGGCCTACTGTCTCGCCGTCGAGAAGCTGCTCGGCATCGAGGACCAGATCACCGACCGGGCGACGATCATCCGGGTGCTCCTGATGGAGCTGAACCGGCTGTCCTCGCACCTGGTGTGCATCGCCACCGGCGGCATGGAACTCGGCGCCACCACGATCATGATCTACGGATTCCGTGATCGTGAAATGATTCTCGATCTCTACGAGCTCATCACCGGCCTCAGGATGAACCACGCGTACATCCGCCCCGGCGGACTCGCCCAGGACCTGCCGCCCGGCGCGGTGGACCAGATCCGCGAGTTCGTGAAGAAGATGAAGAAGAACCTCCCGGAGTACGACAAGCTCGCCACCGGGAACCCCATCTTCAAGGCCCGCATGCAGGACATCGGCTACCTCGACCTGGCCGGCTGCATGGCCCTCGGCGCGACCGGCCCCATCCTGCGCGCCAGCGGGCTGCCCCACGACCTGCGCAAGGCGCAGCCGTACTGCGGATACGAGACCTACGACTTCGAGATCCCGACCGCCGACACCTGCGACGCCTACGGCCGCTTCCTCATCCGCCTCGAGGAGATGCGCCAGTCGCTCGGGATCGTCGAACAGTGCCTGGACCGGCTGCAGCCCGGACCGGTCATGGTCGCCGACAAGAAGATCGCCTGGCCCGCCCAGCTCGCCCTGGGACCGGACGGCCTCGGCAACTCCCTCGACCACATCAAGAAGATCATGGGTACCTCCATGGAGGCCCTGATCCACCACTTCAAGCTGGTCACCGAGGGCTTCCGCGTCCCGCCGGGACAGGCGTACGCGGCCGTCGAGTCGCCCAAGGGCGAACTAGGGGTGCACGCCGTGTCCGACGGCGGCACCCGCCCCTACCGGGTCCACTTCCGGGATCCGTCCTTCACCAACCTGCAGGCCATGGCGGCGATGTGCGAGGGCGGCCAGGTCGCCGACGTCATCGTCGCCGTCGCGTCCATCGACCCCGTGATGGGAGGCGTCGACCGGTGACCACCTCTTCTCCGCAGCGGGGCGTCAGCCTGGGCATGCCCGAACTGCCCGCGCCCGCCTACCCGGACGACGTCCGAACCCGGCTGGAGCGGGACGCGCGCGAGATCGTCTCCCGCTACCCGGACTCCCGGTCCGCCCTCCTGCCGTTGCTGCACCTGGTGCAGGCGGAGGAGGGACACGTGACGCGCACCGGGATGCAGTTCTGCGCGGACATGCTCGGCCTGACCACGGCAGAGGTCACCGCGGTCGCCACCTTCTACACCATGTACCGGCGCAAGCCCGGCGGCGACTACCAGGTGGGCGTCTGCACCAACACCCTGTGCGCGGTCATGGGCGGCGACGCCATCTTCGAGGCCCTCCAGGAGCACCTCGGCGTCGGCAACGGCGAGACCACCGACGACGGCAAGGTCACCCTGGAGCACATCGAGTGCAACGCGGCCTGCGACTACGCGCCGGTCGTGATGGTCAACTGGGAGTTCTTCGACAACCAGACCCCCGCGAGCATCAGGCGCCTCGTCGACGACCTCCGCGCGGGACGGCCGGTCACGCCCACGCGTGGCGCGCCCCTGTGCACCTTCAAGGAGACCGCCCGGATCCTGGCGGGCTTCCCCGACGAGCGGGAGGGGGCGACCGAGGCCGGCGGCAGCGCCGGACCCGCCTCGCTGGTGGGCCTCCGCCTGGCCAGGGGAGAGGACGCACCCGCGCGCGTGGTCCACCCGCGGGAGGGCGGTCCGCACGACGAACGCCACCAAGGGGCCGTGCACGAGCCGTCGCCGACGGAGCACCTCAGCTCGCACGACGCGCCGCAGGAGACATCGGCCTCCGACCCGTCCCATCCGGCGGGACCCGTGGGAGAGGAGGGGGAGTGATGACAGTGGCAGCCGAACTCAACGAGTCGAGCCCCGAGAAGCTGCTCGCACCCGTGCTGTCGGCCTTCTGGGACGAGGACAGGTCCTGGACGCTGGACGTGTACCGAAGGCACGAGGGGTACGAGGGGCTCCGCAGGGCGCTCGCCATGTCACCGGACGACGTGATCGCGTACGTCAAGGACTCCGGTCTGCGCGGCCGCGGCGGCGCGGGATTCCCGACGGGAATGAAGTGGCAGTTCATTCCCCAGGGTGATGGAAAACCGCACTATCTAGTTGTCAACGCCGACGAGTCGGAACCGGGAACCTGCAAGGACATCCCGCTCCTCTTCGCGAACCCGCACAGCCTCATCGAGGGCATCGTCATCGCGTGTTACGCCATCAGGTCGTCGCATGCCTTCATCTATCTGCGTGGTGAAGTCGTCCCCGTGCTGCGGCGGTTGCACTCGGCCGTGCGCGAGGCCTACGCGGCGGGCTACCTCGGCAAGAACGCCCTGGGCAGTGGACTCGACCTCGAACTCACCGTGCACGCGGGCGCGGGCGCGTACATCTGCGGTGAGGAGACCGCACTGCTCGACTCGCTCGAAGGCCGCCGTGGTCAACCGCGGCTCCGTCCCCCCTTCCCTGCTGTCGCGGGCCTCTACGCGTGCCCGACTGTTGTGAACAACGTCGAGTCGATCGCCTCAGTTCCCGCCATCCTGAAAAACGGCAAGGAATGGTTCAGGTCGATGGGCAGCGAGAAGTCCCCGGGCTTCACGCTCTACTCGCTCAGCGGCCACGTCGCAAGCCCCGGCCAGTACGAGGCCCCGCTCGGCATCACGCTGCGTCAGCTCCTCGACATGAGCGGCGGGATGCGGCCCGGCCACCGGCTGAAGTTCTGGACCCCGGGCGGCTCCTCCACACCGATGTTCACCGACGAGCACCTCGACGTCCCCCTCGACTACGAAGGGGTCGGCGCCGCCGGTTCGATGCTCGGGACCAAGGCCCTGCAGTGCTTCGACGAGACGACGTGCGTGGTGCGGGCCGTGACCCGGTGGACCGAGTTCTACGCACACGAGTCCTGCGGCAAGTGCACGCCCTGCCGTGAAGGGACGTACTGGCTGGTGCAGTTGCTGCGGGACCTGGAGGCCGGCAAGGGCAGCATGTCGGACCTCGACAAGCTCGCCGACATCGCCGACAACATCAACGGCAAGTCCTTCTGCGCCCTCGGTGACGGCGCCGCCTCGCCGATCTTCTCCTCGCTGAAGTACTTCCGCGAGGAGTACGAGCAGCACGTCACGGGCCGGGGCTGCCCCTTCGACCCGGCCAAGTCCACGGCTTGGGCCGACCGCACGGAGGTGAACGCATGACCGTGACCACCAGCGCTCCCTCCGGAGGGGGAGAGGCGGCGGTCCCGCCGGAAGACCTCGTCACGCTGACGATCGACGGCATCGAGATCAGCGTGCCCAAGGGCACCCTGGTCATCCGGGCCGCCGAGCAGCTGGGCATCGAGATCCCCCGGTTCTGCGACCACCCCCTGCTCGACCCGGCCGGCGCCTGCCGCCAGTGCATCGTCGAGGTCGAGGGCCAGCGCAAGCCCATGGCGTCCTGCACGATCACGTGTACGGACGGGATGGTCGTGAAGACCCATCTCACCTCGCCGGCCGCCGAAAAGGCCCAGCACGGGGTGATGGAGCTGCTGCTCATCAACCACCCGTTGGACTGCCCGGTCTGCGACAAGGGCGGCGAGTGCCCGTTGCAGAACCAGGCCATGTCGCACGGCAACGCCGAGTCCCGCTTCGAGGGCCGCAAGCGGACGTACGAGAAGCCCGTCCCGATCTCCACCCAGGTGCTGCTGGACCGCGAGCGGTGCGTGCTGTGCGCCCGCTGCACCCGGTTCTCCAACCAGATCGCGGGCGACCCGATGATCGAGCTCCTGGAACGGGGCGCCCTCCAGCAGGTCGGCACCGGCGAGGGCGACCCCTTCGAGTCGTACTTCTCCGGCAACACCATCCAGATCTGCCCGGTCGGCGCGCTGACCTCGGCGGCGTACCGCTTCCGCTCCCGTCCCTTCGACCTGATCTCCTCGCCCTCGGTGTGCGAGCACTGCTCGGGCGGCTGCGCCACCCGCACCGACCACCGGCGCGGCAAGGTCATGCGGCGGCTCGCCGCCAACGACCCCGAGGTCAACGAGGAGTGGATCTGCGACAAGGGCCGCTTCGCCTTCCGGTACGCGCAGCTGAAGGACCGCATCCAGACGCCCCTGGTGCGCAACGCCGAGGGCGAGCTCGTACCGGCCTCCTGGCCCGAGGCGCTGCAGATCGCCGCGCAGGGCCTGCTGGCGTCGCGCGGCCGGACCGGTGTCCTCACCGGCGGCCGGCTCACCATCGAGGACGCCTACGCCTACAGCAAGTTCGCGCGGGTGGCCCTGGACACCAACGACATCGACTTCCGCGCGCGCGTGCACAGCGGTGAGGAGGCCGACTTCCTGGCCGCCCGGGTCGCCGGACGCGGACGCGACATCGACGGTACGGGCGTCACGTACACCTCGCTGGAGAACGCGCCCGCCGTCCTGCTCGTCGGGTTCGAGTCCGAGGAGGAGGCGCCCGGCGTCTTCCTGCGGCTGCGCAAGGCCTGGCGCAAGCACGGACAGCAGGTGTTCGCGCTGGCCACGTACGCCACCCGGGGCCTGGAGAAGGCGGGCGGCACGCTGCTGCCGGCCGCGCCCGGCACCGAGACCGAATGGCTGGACGCCCTCGCCGGTGGTGTCGGCCTGGAGGAGAACGGCACCCGGGCCGCCGAGGCGCTGCGCGCCGAGGGCGCGGTGATCGTCGTCGGGGAGCGGCTGGCCGCAGTGGCGGGTGGTCTCACCGCCGCGGTACGCGCCGCCTCGGCGACGGGCGCCCGGCTGGCGTGGATTCCGCGCCGGGCCGGGGAGCGCGGCGCCGTCGAGGCGGGCGCGCTGCCCTCGCTGCTGCCGGGCGGGCGCCCGGCGACCGACCCGCGCGCACGGGAGGAGGTCGCCGCCGTGTGGGGCGTCGCCCAGCTCCCGCACCGGTACGGCCGCGACACGGAGCAGATCGTCGAGGCCGCCGTGCAGGGCGAGCTTCAGGCGCTGGTCGTGGCCGGCGTCGAGATCGCCGACCTGCCCGATCCGGCACGCGCGCGTGCGGCACTTGCCGAGGTCGGCTTCCTGGTGTCGCTGGAGCTGCGGCCCGGTGAGGTCACCGAACACGCGGACGTCGTCCTGCCGGTGGCGGCCGTCGCCGAGAAGGCCGGCACCTTCCTCAACTGGGAGGGCCGGGCCCGTTTCTTCGAGGCCGCGCTCAAGCCCGAGCAGATGACCCGCCGACTGGCGCCGACCGATCTGCGCACGCTGCAGATGCTGGCCGACGCCATGGACGTGCACCTGGGGCTGCCCGACCTGCGGACCGCGCACGCGGAACTGGACCGGCTCGGCGCCTGGACCGGGCCGCGCGCCACCGAGCCGCTGGAGAGCGCGGCGGTGCTGCCGCGCCCCGCCGCCGGAGAGGCCGTGCTCGCCGGGCACCGGCTGCTGCTCGACCACGGCGTCCTCCAGGAGGGCGACGAGGCCCTCGCCGGGACCCGGCACGCCGCACGCGCGCGCGTGTCGGCCGCCACGGCCGCCGAAGCGGGCGTCAAGGACGGCGACGTCCTCTGTGTGACCGGCCCGGTCGGGGCGGTCGAACTCCCCCTGGAGATCACCGAGATGCCCGACCGGGTGGTCTGGCTCCCGCTGAACTCCGCAGGCAGGGGCGTCGCCTCCGACACCGGGGCGCTGCCCGGCTCCCTTGTCCGCATCGGCCCGGCGACGCCCGTCGGTGAGGCCCCCAAGGAGGTGGAGGCATGAGCCAGTACCTCGCCGCTGAAAACCTCTCGATGTTCGGCACCGACCCCTGGTGGCTGGTCCTCATCAAGGCGGTGTTCTGCTTCGCCTTCCTGATGGTGACCGTGCTCTTCTCCATCGTCTGGGAGCGCAAGGTCGTCGCCTGGATGCAGCTGCGCATCGGTCCCAACCGGCACGGTCCCTGGGGCATGCTGCAGTCGCTCGCCGACGGCGTGAAGCTGATGCTCAAGGAGGACCTCGTCGTCAGGCGCGCGGACAAGGTCGTCTACGTCCTCGCGCCGATCGTCGCCGCCATCCCGGCCTTCATGGCGATCGCGGTGATCCCCTTCGGACCCGCGAACGACGAGATCTCGATCTTCGGCCACCGCACCGCGATGCAGCTGACCGACCTGCCGATCGCGATGCTCTACATCCTCGCGGTCGCCTCGGTCGGCATCTACGGCATCGTGCTCGCCGGCTGGAGCTCCGGGTCGACCTATCCGCTGCTCGGCGGTCTGCGCTCCTGCGCGCAGATGATCTCCTACGAGATCGCCATGGGCGCCGCGTTCGCCTCGGTCTTCCTCTACTCGGGGTCGATGTCGACGTCGACGATCGTCCAGCAGCAGCAGGACCGCTGGTACATCCTGCTGCTGCCGGTCTCCTTCATCCTCTACATCGTCACGATGGTCGGTGAGACCAACCGCGCGCCGTTCGACATGCCGGAGTCCGAGGGCGATCTGGTCGGCGGCTTCAACACCGAGTACTCGTCGATCAAGTTCGCGATGTTCATGCTCGCCGAGTACGTGAACATGGTGACGGTCTCGGCCGTGTCGACCACGCTCTTCCTGGGCGGCTGGCGGGCCCCGTGGCCGATCAGCACCTTCTGGGCGGGCGCGAACCACGGCTGGTGGCCGCTGCTCTGGTTCGTGATCAAGGTTCAGCTGCTGCTGTTCTTCTTCATCTGGCTGCGCGGCACGCTCCCGCGGGTCCGCTACGACCAGCTGATGAAGCTCGGCTGGAAGGTCCTCATCCCGGTCTCCGTGACCTGGCTGATGCTCGTTGCGACCGTACGGGCCCTCAGGAACGAGAACTACGACTTCGCCGACATCGCCCTCTACGTGGGCGGCGGAATCCTCGCCCTGCTGCTTCTGTCCTTCATCGCCGACATGTTCCGCGAGAAGGCGAAGAGGGTGGAGCGGCCCGCCGAGAAGCCGGCCGTCTTCGACCCGATGGCCGGTGGATTCCCCGTACCGCCGTTGCCGGGGCAGGCGCTGCCGCCGGTGCCCCGGCGCCGCCCGCGGCACGAGCGGTTGATTGTCAGTGGTGGGTCGGATACTGCCAGTGACGGATCTCTGGATGGAAAGGAGGCGTCCGATGGCTGAGGAGCCCAAGGAGACCGGGCAGTCGAAGCCCGGCTTCCAGAACCCCGTGGCCGGCTTCGGCGTGACCTTCAAGGCCATGTTCAAGAAGCGGCTGACCGAGCAGTACCCGGAACAGAGGAAGACCACGGCTCCGCGCTTCCACGGACGGCACCAGCTCAACCGCCATCCGGACGGCCTGGAGAAGTGCGTCGGCTGCGAGTTGTGCGCCTGGGCCTGCCCCGCCGACGCCATCTACGTGGAGGGCGCCGACAACACCGACGAGGAGCGCTACTCGCCGGGCGAGCGGTACGGCCGCGTCTACCAGATCAACTACGCCCGCTGCATCCTGTGCGGCCTGTGCATCGAGGCGTGCCCCACGCGCGCGCTGACGATGACCAACGAGTTCGAGCTGGCCGATTCCAGTCGCGCCAACCTCATCTACACCAAGGAGCAGCTGCTGGCCGGCCTCGACGAGGGCATGGTCGACACCCCCCACGCGATCTACCCCGGGATGGACGAGCAGGACTACTACCGGGGCCTGGTCACCGAGGCCGCGCCCGGCACGGTCCCCCAGGTGGCCCTGTCCAAGGGCGAGGTCCCGCAGGAGGCGTCCTCCACCTTCGGCGAGGACGAACCGGCATCGGAGAAGGTGATCGGCCGATGACCGCGCAGCTCGCCGCCTACTCCACCTCCACCGGAGAAGCCTTCCAGTTCTGGGTCCTCGGCACCGTGGCCGTCCTCGGCGCCCTGGGCACCGTCCTCATGAAGAAGGCCGTGCACAGTGCGCTCTCTCTCGCCGGCACCATGATCGTCCTGGCGGTGTTCTACCTCGCCAACGGCGCCTACTTCCTGGGCATCGTGCAGATCGTCGTCTACACCGGCGCGATCATGATGCTGTTCCTGTTCGTGGTGATGCTTGTCGGCGTCACGGCCGCGGACTCCCTGAAAGAGACCATCAAGGGCCAGCGCTGGCTGGCTCTCCTGTGTGGGGTCGGCTTCGGGATCCTGCTGTTCGCCGGCATCGCCAACGCCTCCCTCAAGGAGTTCGACGGCACCGGCAAGGCGAACGCCAACGGCAACGTGGAGGGCCTGGCGTCCCTCATCTTCACCAAGTACGTCTTCGCCTTCGAAATCACCGGCGCCCTGCTGATCACGGCCGCCGTGGGCGCCATGGTGCTCACCCACCGCGAGCGCACCGAGCGCGCCAGGACCCAGCGCGAGCTGGCCGAGCAGCGGGTGCGTGAGGGGAAGCACGTACCGCCGCTGCCGGCGCCCGGCGTCTACGCCCGGCACAACGCCGTCGACATCGCGGGCCTGCTGCCCGACGGCACCCCGTCCGATCTCACGGTCAGCAAGACGCTGCGAGAGCGCGGCCAGATCCGTGATGTGTCGGCCGAGGCGCTCAACGACCTCAAGGCCCTGGAGCAGCGCGCGGAGGAGCGGCTGGAGCGCACCGCGATCGAGCCGACGACCTTCAAGCGGTCCGAGGAGGCGTCCAAGTGAACCCCGTCAACTACCTCTACCTCGCCGCCCTGTTGTTCACGATCGGCGCCACCGGGGTGCTGGTCCGGCGCAACGCCATCGTGGTCTTCATGTGCATCGAGCTGATGCTGAACGCCTGCAACCTCGCGTTCGTCACCTTCTCCCGGATGCACGGCAACCTCGACGGCCAGATCATCGCCTTCTTCACGATGGTCGTCGCCGCAGCGGAGGTCGTGGTCGGACTCGCGATCATCGTGTCGCTGTTCCGTTCCCGCCACTCGGCCTCGGTCGACGACGCCAGCCTGATGAAGCTGTAAGGGGTCGGAAGAATCGTGGACAACCTGATTGCGCTGCTGATCGCGGCGCCCCTGCTCGGAGCGGCCGTCCTCCTGGTCGGTGGCCGGCGCCTGGACGCCGTCGGCCACTGGCTCGGCACCCTGATGTCGGCCGTCTCCTTCGTGATCGGCCTGGTCCTCTTCGCCGACCTGCTCGGCAAGGACGCCGAACACCGGACCCTGATCCAGCACCTGTACACGTGGCTCTCGGTCGGGAACTTCCAGGCGGACGTCACCTTCCGCCTCGACCAGCTGTCGATGACGTTCGTACTGCTGATCACCGGCGTCGGCTCCCTGATCCACCTGTACTCGGTCGGGTACATGGAGCACGACGAGCGGCGCCGCCGCTTCTTCGGCTACCTCAACCTGTTCCTCGCGGCGATGCTGCTGCTCGTCCTCGCCGACAACTACCTGCTGCTCTACGTCGGCTGGGAGGGCGTGGGCCTCGCGTCCTACCTGCTGATCGGCTTCTGGCAGCACAAGCCCAGCGCGGCCACCGCCGCGAAAAAGGCCTTCCTGGTCAACCGCGTCGGCGACATGGGCCTGTCGATCGCGATCATGCTGATGTTCACGACCTTCGGGTCCTTCACCTTCGGACCCGTCTTCAGCCACGTCGGCGACACCTCCCAGGGCAGGCTCACCGCCATCGGCCTGCTGCTGCTGCTCGCCGCCTGCGGCAAGTCCGCCCAGGTGCCGCTGCAGTCCTGGCTCGGGGACGCCATGGAGGGCCCGACCCCGGTCTCGGCCCTCATCCACGCGGCGACGATGGTGACCGCGGGCGTGTACCTGATCGTCCGCTCCGCGGCGATCTTCAACGCGGCGCCCGACGCGCAACTCGTGGTCACCGTGGTCGGCGGAGTCACGCTGCTGTTCGGTGCGATCGTCGGTTGCGCGAAGGACGACATCAAGAAGGCGCTGGCGGGCTCGACGATGTCGCAGATCGGCTACATGGTGCTGGCCGCGGGTCTCGGCCCCATCGGCTACGTCTTCGCGATCATGCACCTGGTGACGCACGGCTTCTTCAAGGCCGGGCTGTTCCTCGGCGCCGGTTCGGTCATGCACGGCATGAACGACGAGGTCGACATGCGCCGTTACGGCGGCCTGCGCAAGTACATGCCGATCACGTTCATCACCTTCGGCCTCGGCTATCTCGCCATCATCGGCTTCCCCGGCCTGTCCGGCTTCTTCTCCAAGGACAAGATCATCGAGGCGGCCTTCGCCAAGGGCGGCACCGAGGGCTGGATCCTCGGCGGTGTGGCCCTGCTGGGCGCGGCCATCACCGCGTTCTACATGACGCGCGTGATGCTGATGACCTTCTTCGGCGAGGAGCGCTGGCGGCACCGGCCGACCCCGTCCCCGGCCGAACCCAGTGTGGAACCGGCCGCCGAGGAGCGCGGTGAGCACACGGAACCGCACCCGCACGAGTCGCCCAAGGTCATGACGATCCCGATGATCGCGCTGGCGGTCGGATCCGTCTTCTGCGGCGCGTTCTTCAGCATCGGCGACCGCTTCCTGCACTGGCTGGAGCCGGTCACCGGGCACAGCGAGGGCCACTCGCCGGTCAGCGCCCTGACGGTCACCGGCGCGACCATGGTCTGCCTGGTCGTCGGCGTCGCCATCGCCTGGGCGCAGTACGGCCGCAAGCCGGTCCCGGCCGTGGCCCCCCGCGGGTCGCTGCTCACCCGGGCCGCCCGGCGCGACCTGCTGCAGGACGACTTCAACCACGTGGTCCTGGTCCGCGGTGGCGAGCACCTCACGCGCTCCCTGGTCTACGTCGACCACACCCTGGTGGACGGCGTCGTCAACGGCACGGCTGCCTCGGTCGGCGGTCTGTCCGGGCGGATGCGCCGACTGCAGAACGGCTTCGCGCGCTCCTACGCGGTCTCGATGTTCGGCGGTGCGGCACTCCTCGTCGCCGCGACCCTGCTGATGAGGGCGGTCTGATACCGATGTCCTTTCCTCTGCTGACAGCGACGGCGGCGCTCCCGGCCGTCGGGGCGGTCGCCACGGCCGCCGTGCCGGCCGCGCGGCGCACCACCGCCAAGTGGCTCGCGCTGGTCGTCTCCCTCGGCACACTCGCGCTGGCCGTCACGATCCTGGTCCGCTTCGACCCGAACGGCGCCCGCTACCAGCTCACCGAGTCCCACGCCTGGATCAAGGACTTCGGGGTCAGGTACGAGGTGGGCGTGGACGGCATCGCGGTGGCGCTGATCGCGCTGACCGCCCTGCTGATCCCGTTCGTCATTCTCGCCGGCTGGCACGACGCGGATCCGCTGGAGACCGGAAGCCGCCGCTGGCGGCCGACGCAGGGCTTCTTCGCGCTGATCCTCGCCGTCCAGGCGATGGTGGTCATCTCCTTCGAGGCCACCGACGTCTTCCTCTTCTACATCTTCTTCGAAGCCATGCTCATCCCGATGTACTTCCTCATCGGCGGCTTCGGGGACCGTGCCCACGAGCACGGGGAGGAGGCGGCGTCGACGCAGCGGTCGTACGCGGCGGTGAAGTTCCTGCTCTACAACCTGGTCGGCGGCCTGATCATGCTGGCCGCGGTGATCGGTCTGTACGTGGTAGCCGGGAACTTCTCGCTCACGGAGATCGCACAGGCCCGCGCCAACGGCTCCCTGCACATGGCGACCAGCACCGAACGCTGGCTGTTCCTCGGCTTCTTCTTCGCCTTCGCGGTGAAGGCGCCGCTGTGGCCGCTGCACACCTGGCTGCCCAACGCCATGGGGGAAGCCACCGCGCCGGTCGCCGTCCTCATCACGGCGGTCGTCGACAAGGTGGGCACCTTCGCGATGCTCCGCTTCTGCCTCCAGCTGTTCCCGCAGGCCAGCAAGTGGGCGACGCCGGTCATCCTCGTGCTGGCGCTCATCAGCATCATCTACGGGGCGCTGCTCGCGGTGGGTCAGCGGGACATCAAACGCCTGGTGGCCTACGCGTCGATCTCGCACTTCGGGTTCATCATCATGGGCATCTTCGCGATGACCAGCCAGGGCCAGTCCGGGGCCACGCTCTACATGGTCAACCACGGGATCTCCACGGCCGCGCTGATGCTGGTGGCCGGCTTCCTGATCTCCCGGCGCGGCTCCCGGCTCATCGCCGACTACGGCGGGGTGCAGAAGGTCGCTCCGGTGCTCGCCGGCACCTTCCTGATCGGCGGCCTCGCGACCCTGTCACTGCCGGGCCTCGCGCCCTTCGTGAGTGAGTTCCTGGTTCTCGTCGGCACGTTCACGCGCTATCCGGCGATCGGTATCGCCGCCACGTTCGGCATCGTGCTCGCCGCGCTCTACACCCTTGTCCTCTACCAGAGGACGATGACGGGCCCGGTGAGGCCGGAGGTGTCCGCGATGCCGGACCTGCGTGTGCGGGAGGTGCTGGTCGTGGCCCCGCTGATCGTGCTGCTGATCTTCCTGGGCGTCTACCCGAAGCCCGTCACGGACATCGTCAACCCGGCGGTCAAGCAGACCATGTCGGACGTACACAAGACCGACCCCAAGCCCGAGGTGGAGGCGGCCAAGTGAGCGCAGTAGCCGTCCACAGCCTGTGGACAACCGCGGCCGATTCGATTCCGAAGATCGGCGCTCCGAAGATCGAATACGGGCAGTTGTCGCCCACCCTGATCGTCATCGGCGCGGCGATCGTCGGGGTACTGGTGGAGGCGTTCGTCCCGCGCAAGTCCCGTTACTACGCGCAGGTGTTCGTGTCCGCCGTCGCACTCGCCGCGGCCTTCGCCGCGGTGATCGCACTCGCGGCGGACGGATACGGCACCACCAAGGCGCACATCGCCGCCATGGGCGCGATCGCGGTCGACGGGCCGTCGCTGTTCCTGCAGGGCACGATCCTGCTGGCGGGCCTGGTCGGCCTGTTCACCTTCGCCGAGCGGCGCCTGGACCCGGAGGCGCACGGCAACCGGGTCGACTCCTTCGCCGCACAGGCCGCGTCCGTGCCGGGCAGCGACAGCGAGAAGGCGGCGGTGAAGGCCGGTTTCACCACGACCGAGGTCTTCCCGCTGCTCCTCTTCGCCGTCGCGGGCATGCTGGTGTTCCCCTCGGCCAACGACCTGCTGACGCTGTTCGTGGCCCTGGAGGTCTTCTCCCTGCCGCTGTACCTGCTGTGCGCCCTGGCCCGTCGCAAGCGGCTCATGTCGCAGGAGGCCGCGGTCAAGTACTTCCTGCTCGGCGCGTTCGCCTCCGCGTTCACCCTGTTCGGCATCGCGATGCTGTACGGCTACGCGGGCTCGGTGTCGTACGCGACGATCGCGCAGGTCGTCGACGGGAACGTCCCCAACGTCGACCCCGCGCTGGCCAACACCATGGGCAACGACGCGCTGCTGCTGATCGGCGCCGCGATGGTGGTGATGGGGCTGCTGTTCAAGGTCGCCGCGGTGCCCTTCCACATGTGGACGCCGGACGTCTACCAGGGAGCGCCGACCCCGGTCACCGGGTTCATGGCGGCCGCGACCAAGGTGGCGGCGTTCGGTGCGCTGCTGCGGCTGCTGTACGTGGTGCTGCCGGGGATGCGCTGGGACTGGCGGCCGGTCATGTGGGCCGTCGCGATCCTCACCATGCTGGGCGGCGCGATCGTCGCGATCACTCAGACCGACATCAAGCGCCTGCTGGCGTACTCGTCGATCGCGCACGCGGGCTTCATCCTCGCGGGTGTCATCGCGACCTCGAAGAACGGCGTCTCGTCCGTCCTCTTCTATCTGGCCGCGTACTCCTTCGTCACGATCGGCGCGTTCGCCGTGGTGACGTTGGTGCGCGACGCGGGAGGCGAGGCGACCCACCTGTCCAAGTGGGCAGGGCTCGGCCGCCGTTCACCGCTGGTGGCGGCCGTGTTCGCGGTGTTCCTGTTGGCCTTCGCCGGTATCCCGCTGACCTCCGGCTTCGCCGGTAAGTTCGCCGTGTTCAAGGCGGCTGCGGAAGGCGGCGCCGTCCCGCTGGTCGTCATCGGTGTGATCTCCTCCGCGATCGCTGCGTTCTTCTACATCCGCGTGATCGTGCTGATGTTCTTCAGCGAGCCGCGGCCGGAGGGTCCGACGGTGGCCGTGCCGTCGCTGCTGACGACGACCGCGATCGGGTTCGGCGTGGTTGTGACGCTGGTCCTCGGTGTGGCCCCGCAGTACTTCCTGAACCTGGCGAGCCAGGCGAGCGTGTTCGTGCGCTGAGGCGCACCACTCACCTCACCCACGACCGCCCGGCACCTCCGTCAGGGGTGCCGGGCGGCGGTGCGCGTGAGGTCACTGCTCCTTGTCGCGGCGTGCCCTGATCCGGGTCAGGTCCAGGTCCACCGGGAAGGGAACGTCCATCTTCATCCGCTCACGGTGGATGCCGGTGCTGGTGTACGTGCCGGTGGTGGGCTCCAGCTCAAATGTGTGAACGGCGGCCCGGCCGTTCTCGTTCTCCACTCGCCAGTAGTGGGGGATCTTCGCCCGGGCGTACTTCAGCGGGTTGGTCTCGCGGTCGCGTGAGACGGAGTCCTCGGAGACGACCTCGATGGCGAGGACGACTGCATCCGCCGGGAAGCGAGTCTGCCCCGGATCTTCCACCACGTCCCCGCGTACGACGACCACGTCCGGCTCGGGCCGGTTCTGGCGGTCGAGGTCGCTGGTGAACTCGCGGACGACCTCAAGGTCCTCGGGCGCGACGGACTGTAGCTGCCAGTTGAAGAAGTCGACAGCGCGTGAGTGGAAAAGGGTCTGCGGACTCGCGAAGACGAGACTCCCGTCGATCAACTCCGTGTGCGGAGGGAGATTCGGGAGGCGGTCCAGGTCGTCGGCGGTCCAGCCGCCTTCCGGCGGGGTCGGCCAGCTGGGCGTGGACGCCTTCGGTGCGACGCTCATCAGTGCTCCCATGGGACGGAGTCACGCCGGTGCATTCAGACTATCGGCCGGAAACGGGCACGTCTCCCACGCACGTGCGAACGACTGGCACGTCCTTGACCTCGGCCGCTGGGGCCGGCCTGTGGATAACTCCGGAGCTGTCGGCGCTGCCCCCTATCGTGGAGGCAGTGGTCGAGGGACGACGTACGGGGGACGAGACGATGGGCGGGACGGGCGGTATCACCGAGATGCCAGTGACGGAGAGCGAGGCGCTGGCCACGCTGCACCGGGTCTTCGGATACGAGGCCTTCCGGGGCGAGCAGGAAGCGGTCATCGAGCATGTGGTGGCGGGTGGCGACGCCGTCGTCCTCATGCCCACCGGCGGCGGCAAGTCGCTGTGCTACCAGATCCCGGCCCTGGTCAGACCGGGTACGGGCGTCGTCGTATCCCCCCTCATCGCGCTGATGCAGGACCAGGTGGACGCCCTGCGGGCGCTGGGTGTGCGCGCCGGGTTCATCAACTCCACGCAGGACTTCGACGAGCGGCGCGTGGTGGAGGCGGAGTTCCTGGCAGGCGAGCTGGACCTGCTGTACCTGGCCCCGGAGCGCCTGCGCGTCGACGCCACGCTCGACCTGCTGTCCCGCGGCAAGATCGCCGTCTTCGCGATCGACGAGGCGCACTGCGTGTCCCAGTGGGGGCACGACTTCCGCCCCGACTACCTGACTCTGTCGTTGCTCGGCGAGCGCTGGCCGGACGTGCCGCGGATCGCGCTCACGGCGACCGCCACCCGAGCGACGCACCAGGAGATCACTCAGCGGCTGCACATGCCGCGGGCCCGGCACTTCGTGGCGAGCTTCGACCGGCCCAACATCCAGTACCGGATCGTGCCGAAGGCCGACCCCAAGAAGCAGCTGCTGACCTTCCTGCGCGAGGAGCACACGGGCGACGCGGGCATCGTGTACTGCCTCTCACGCAACTCCGTGGAGAAGACGGCGGAGTTCCTCACCCGCAACGGCGTCGAGGCGGTCCCCTACCACGCCGGCCTCGACGCCGGGACGCGCGCCGCCCACCAGTCCCGCTTCTTGCGCGAGGACGGCCTGGTGGTGGTCGCCACGATCGCCTTCGGCATGGGCATCGACAAGCCGGACGTGCGGTTCGTCGCCCACCTGGACCTGCCGAAGTCGGTGGAGGGCTACTACCAGGAGACCGGTCGAGCCGGACGCGACGGACTGGCCTCCACGGCCTGGATGGCGTACGGGCTGAACGACGTCATACAGCAGCGCAAGCTGATCCAGTCGGGTGAGGGCGACGAGGCTTTCCGCCGCCGGGCCGCCGCCCACCTGGACGCGATGCTCGCGCTGTGCGAGACGGCCCGGTGCCGCCGCGGTCAGCTGCTCGCCTACTTCGGCCAGGATCCGGACCCGTCCGGCTGCGGAAACTGCGACACATGCCTGACCCCGCCCGAGACCTGGGACGGCACCATCGCCGCCCAGAAGGTGCTGTCGACGGTGGTACGGCTGCAGCGGGAGCGGGGGCAGAAGTTCGGCGCGGTCCAGATCGTCGACATCCTGCTGGGCCGGCGGACCGCGAAGGTGATCCAGTTCGACCACGACCAGCTGTCCGTGTTCGGCATCGGCGAGGAGCTCACCGAGGGCGAATGGAGGGGTGTCGTACGGCAGTTGCTGGCGCAGGGGCTGCTCGCGGTCGAGGGCGAGTACGGCACGCTGGTCCTGACCGACACCAGTGCCTCGGTACTGCGGCGCGAGCTGGAGGTGCCCCTGCGCAAGGAGCCGAAGAAGCCGGTGACCACGCGGCCCGCCTCGTCGTCCTCGGGCTCCTCCTCGGGCCGCGGGAAGTCCAAGGCCGCGGCGGCCGAGCTGCCCGAGGAGCTGCTGCCCGCCTTCGAGGCCCTGCGGACCTGGCGCGCAGAACAGGCCCGTGAACAGGGCGTCCCGGCCTACGTCATCTTCCACGACGCCACGCTGCGCGAGATCGTCACGGTCTGGCCGGCGTCGGTGGCGCAGCTGGGCACGGTCAGCGGCGTGGGCGAGAAGAAGCTGGCCACTTACGGCGAGGGCGTGATCGGGGTGCTGCAGTCGCTGGGCGGTCCGTCCGCAGCGGCGACGCCAGACTCCGGCCAAGCGGAGCCGGCGGACGACTGGGACGAGCCCGCACCCGACGACTTGATATAGCGACGCGTCACGGACCGGGTGAGCCAAAGCGCAACAGGTCACGGGGCACAGCCACGGGGCACACGCCACGGGTCACGGGTCACAGGCCACGGGGTACAGGTCACGCGTCACAGGCCGCGTGACGCGTACGCCCTGACGTCCGCGTCCGTGTCCGTCGTCGCGGTGGCGAGCGCGGCGCGGGCGGATTCCGAGTCGCTGTGCCGGGCCAGGGCGAGGACGGCCGCCTTGCGGACGTCCGCGTTGGTGTCGGCGAGGGCCTCGGCCAGAGCCGGTACGGCGACCTCCGGGTCCGCGGCGGACAGAGCGGTGGCGGCACCGGAGCGGACCTGCCACGCCGGGTCGCCCAGCGCCGCAACGGCCCGCTCGGTCAGCGCGGCCGGCCCGTCCGAGGAGGCCAGCGCCGCGAACGCGGCACCGCGGACCAGGGGATCGGCATCCACGGTCAACCGGTCCAGCGCGGCCTCGGCGAGGTGGCCGCCGCGGAGGTTCGCCAGTGCCTTGGCCACCGTGACGCGCACCTCGCGAGCGGGGTCGCCGGCCGCGCGCGCGATCGGCTCGGCGGCATCCACCGACACCAGGGCGCGCACCGCCTCGACACGGACGGCGGTGTCGGCGTCGGCGAGGGCCGCGGCGAACAACTCGGCGCCGCACAGGCGCAGGGCGCGCAGTACGTCGAGGGCGGCTGCCCGCACCACCGGGTCCGACTCGGCCAGGGCGTCGGTGAGGCCCTCGCGCAGGGCCGGGTCGGGCGGCAGGGTCTCGACCAGTTCGCGCAGGGAGGCGGCCGCGGCGGCGCGGACGTCACCGTGCGGATCGCGCAGTGCGGCGGCGAGGGCGGGACCGGTCCCGGTCGGCACGGTCTCGGTGAGGACGCTCACGGCGGCCCGCCGGACATCGGCGTCGGGGTCGGCCAAGTAGCGCCGGAGCACGGGAAGTTCCGGCTCCCGGTCGGCCAGGGCGACCAGCTCCAGGAGCCGCGAGGCGGCTTCCGCGTCCCGGCCCGGCAGACCGGTACCGGACGGCTCGGCCCTACCCGGGCCGACGCCCTCGGGGACGAGCGAGGCGCCGAGCGATGCGGGAGCCGCGTCGCGCGACCCGGCGGTGGCCACGTCCTCGGCGTGGACCTCGCCCAGGTGCCGGGAGGGACCGCCCACGGGGGCGAAGCCCTCCACCGGCACCAGATACGGAGCCACGGGACGAGCCGTGAACTCCATCGCACCGGAGGGGGACTTGTGCAGATCGAGATGGTGGAACCAGGACACGTCGTCGCTGTGGGGATGGTCGAGACGGTCGTGGTAGAGGCCCCAGCGGGACTCCGTGCGGGCCAGGGAGGCCCGGGCGGCCATCTCCGCGCAGTCGCGGATGAAGGTGACCTCGGCGCAGCGCATGAGCTCGTGCGGGGTGCGGGCGCCCATGGCCGCGATCTCGGCGCGCATCCGTTCGAAGGCCGCCAGCGCCAGGGACAGCCGGGCGCCGGACTTCGGCGGAGCCACGTAGTCGTTCACGAAGCGGCGCAGCTTGTACTCGACCTGGGGCTGCGGCGGGCCGTCCGGGTTGCGCAGGGGGCGGTAGATCAACTCGTGCGCCTCGCGCAGCTGGTCGTCGGGCAACTCGCCCTCGTGGGCGCGGTATCGTGCCGCGTCCTCGCCCGCCAGCTCCCCGAAGACGAACGCGCCGATCATGTAGTTGTGCGGGACGCAGGCCAGGTCGCCGGCGGCGTACAGGCGGGGCACGGTCGTACGGGCGTGGTCGTCGACCCGTACGCCGGAGGCCGAGTGGCCGCCGCACAGGCCGATCTCGGAGATGTGCATCTCGACGTCGTGGGTGCGGTAGTCGTGGCCGCGACCCGCGTGGAAGGTGCCGCGGGTGGGGCGCTCGGTGGAGTGCAGGATCGACTCCAACGCCGAGATCGACTCCTCCGGCAGGTGGCTCAGCTTCAGGTAGACCGGCCCCCGGTCGCTCGCGACCTCCGCCGCGAACTCCGCCATCATCTGTCCCGACCAGTAGTCGGAGTCGACAAAGCGTTCGCCGTGCCGGTTGACCTGGTAGCCGCCGAAAGGGTTGGCGACATAGGCGCAGGCGGGGCCGTTGTAGTCCTTGATCAGCGGGTTGATCTGGAAGCACTCGATGCCGGTGAGCTCCGCGCCCGCGTGGTAGGCCATCGCGTAGCCGTCGCCCGCGTTGGTGGGGTTCTCGTAGGTGCCGTAGAGGTAGCCGGAGGCGGGCAGGCCCAGGCGGCCGCAGGCACCCGTCGCCAGGATCACCGCTCCCGCGCGGACGACGACGAACGCGCCGGTGCGGGTGTGGAATCCCACCGCGCCGACCGCCCGCCCGTCTTCGGCGGCGGTCAGCACGCGCACCGGCATCACCCGGTTCTCGATTCTGATCCGCTCCCGCATCTCGCGCCGCCGCAGCTGCCGGTACAGGACCTTCTTCACGTCCTTGCCCTCGGGCATGGGCAGGACGTAGGAGCCGGAGCGGTGCACCTGCCGGACGGCGTACTCGCCGTGCTCGTCCTTCTCGAACTTCACCCCGTAGGACTCCAGCCGCTGGACCATGGCGAAGCCGCGGGTGGCGGTCTGGCGGACGGTGGACTGGTCGACGATGCCGTCGTTGGCACGGGTGATCTCGGAGACGTAGTCGTCGGGCTCGGCGCGGCCGGGGACGACCGCGTTGTTGACGCCGTCCATGCCCATGGCGAGCGCGCCGGAGTGCCGCACGTGCGCCTTCTCCAGCAGCAGCACGTCCGCGCCGTGTTCGGCGGCGGTCAGGGCCGCCATGGTGCCGGCGGTGCCGCCGCCGATGACGAGGACGTCGCAGGAGAGCTCCTCGGCGTCACTGAGGGCGGGGATCGCCACAGGGGTCCGGTCGGGAGTGTCCGGGGTGTCCACCAGGGTGCCTTTCGGATGCTGGATCAGCTGCTCAGGGAGGTCAGGACGGTACGGCGCAGCGCCGTGCGCGCCGGGTCGTCGTGCGCCGCGCGGTCACGGGGCCGCGGCACGTCGCGCACGGCGATCAGGCGGCCGGTGCCGAGCAGGGCCACGCGGTCACCGAGGAACAGCGCCTCGTCCACGTCGTGCGTGACGAAGACGACCGTCGCGCCCGTGCCGCGCAGCACCTCCACCAGCAGGTCCTGCATGCCCGCGCGGGTCTGGGCGTCGAGGGCGCCGAAGGGTTCGTCCATCAGCACGGCACGCGGACTGCCCGCCAGCGCACGGGCCAGTTGGGCGCGCTGGCGCTGCCCGCCGGAGACGTGGTGCGGCAACTGCCCCGCCTGCCCGGCGAGTCCCACCCGCTCCAGCCAGGACTGGGCGCGGGTACGGCGGTCGGCACGGGACAGGCCGCCGATGGCGAGGGGGAGTTCGACGTTGGCGCGCAGGCTCCGCCAGGGCAGCAGGGCGTCCTCCTGGAAGACCAGCGCACGGTCGGCGGACGGGCCGGGCAGCGGGCCGCCGTCCTGGGTGATCGCCCCGGCGAGCGGTGGCAGCAGCCCGGCCAGGGTGCGCAGCAGCGTCGACTTGCCGCAACCGGACGGGCCCACGACGGTGAGGATCTCGCCGGGGGCGATGTCCAGGTCGACGTCGTGCAGCACGGGGGCGTCAGGTCGGCCGAGGGTGACCCCGGTGAGGCCGAGCCGCGCGCCGGCCGACGCGGCGCCGCCCTGCGGTGTGCCGCCGGCCCCGGCCCGCGCGCCGGCCGACGCGGCGCCGGCCCGTGGTGCGCCGCCGGCCCCGGAGGTACCCGTACCTGGACCGGCGACGGCTTCGGCGGCCGTCCGGCTCTCGGACGTCTCGGTCTCAGACGAGGTGCTCATCGCGCGCCTCCTCGTGCTCGGACCCGGTCTTCTCGGACTCGGGCTTCACACGTGCGGCGGCCCTGTGCCCGGTGTTCGTCGGCAGAGTGCCGGAGGCGGGGGATCCCGGGGCGACGGCCCTGGGGATCCGAGGCCGGGCACCGGACACGTACGAGGTGCTGGGGAGCCAGCGGGTGAGGCGGCGGCCCAGGAGTTCCACGGTCGTGGAGGTGAGCCAGCCGAGCATCCCGATGGTGACCATGCCGACGAAGACACCCGGGTAGTCGACCACCGTGTAGTCCTGCCAGGTGCGGTAGCCGACGCCGTACTGGCCGGAGATCATCTCGGCCGAGATCACACAGATCCACGAGACCCCGATGCCGACCGACAGGCCCCCGAAGATGCCGGGCAGCGCGCCGGGCAGCACGACCGAGCCGAGGATCCGCCACCTTCCCCCACCCATGGTGCGCACCGCCTCCTCCCACACGGGGGTCAGCGCGCGGACGGCGTGCCGGGTGGAGACCAGGACCGGGAAGAAGGCCGCGGCGCAGGTGATGAAGACGATGCCCTGTTCGTTGGAGGGGAAGAGGAGGATCGCGACGGGGACGAGGGCGATCGCCGGGATGGGGCGGACCACCTCCAGCAGCGGTCCCAGCAGGTCCTCGGCGAGCCGCGAGCGGGCCACGAGCACGCCCGTGGCCACGCCCAGGAAGGCGGCCAGCAGGAAGCCGGTGAGGATACGGGTGAGGCTGTCGGTCAGGTCCGTCCAGTAGTCGGCGCCGGTGAGCCGGCCCGCGAAGGCGCGGGCCACGTCGGTGACCGTCGGGAACTGCGAGAAACGCAGCCACAGGTCGATGTGCCGACTGGTCAGCAACTGCCACGCACCGAGGGCGGCGGCCGGCGACCCGGCCCGCAGCGCGTACCGGCCGGCCCGCGCAGCCCACCTGCTCGCCCCGCTCGCCCGCGGAGGCCACCCGCTCACGCCGCCCGTCGGGGCAGCCCGCCGGGTCATGACGCCCGTCCCAGCGCTTCGGCGTACGTGACCGTACGGGCGCCCGGGTGACCGCCGACGTACGCCTGGGCGGTCGCCGGTGCGACGAACGGGAGGAGACCGGTCCCGTCGGCGACCCACACCGCCTTGTCGGCGAACCACAGCGTGCCGGTGGTGGTGTCGGGGACGTACGCGGCACGGATGCCGTCCCGGTGCCGGGCGAGGTAGGCCAACAGGCCCTTCGGCGACTTGAAGCTGCGGGTCTGCTCGGCACCCTTCTCCCACACCTCGCCCGCGGCGGGCGCGGGTGTGGCGGCGAGATCCTTCGCGTAAGTGGACCCGAGAGCCTGCTTCACGTACCGGTCGTCGACGAAGGAGTCCACGTCGATGTCGCCGGTCAGCTTCGCGGACTTCAGGATCGACACGTCCTGCTTCAGGGCGGACACCAGTTGCGGCCTCAGGGCCGGGTCGAAGGTGGAGATGCCGTGGGCGCCGTTGTAGAGGTAGACGACCTCGGCGGGCAGGCCGGTGGCCTTCGCGACCTTCTCGGCGGCGGCGACGGGGTGGGCGTTGAGGTAGTCCGTGGCCTCGGCCTGGGCCCTGAGGAAGGTCTTGAGGACGGCGGGGTGTTTCTCGGCGAAGTCCTCGCGGGCCGTGACGCCGTGGAAGGTGGGGAGGTTCAGCTGGGCGCCGTCGTAGAGGGCCTTCGCCTTGCCCTGGTAGGTGAGCAGACCCGGCCAGGCGACGAACTGTGACAAGGCGTCCACACTGCCCGCCGAGAGGGCGGAGGCGCCCACCGCCGGCTGCTGGTTGAGCTTCTCGACACCCTTGTCGGCTTCGATGCCGGCACGCTGCAGGGCGCGGACGAGGGTGCCGTCGGCCGCCGATCCCACACTGGTGGAGACCCTCTTTCCCTTCAGGTCCGTCAGGGAGGTGAGCTTGGAGCCGGGCGATGTGACGATGGTGTTGAGTCCGCCGCGGAGGTTGTAACCGGTGACGGAGACCAGGCGGGTGGGTCGGCCGAGCTGCCTGCCCCGGGCCGCGTTGATCAGTAGCGGGAAGTCGCCCATCGAACCGATGTCGATCTTCCCCGCGGTCATCTGCGCGGTGATGGGAGCTCCGGTGGCGTAGTCCTGCCAGACGACCTTGTACGTATGGCCGTCGTGGAGGGAGTTCAGGTCCTTCTCGAAGGCCCCGAGTGCGCGCAGCAGGGTGCCCGCGGTGACGGTGTTGATGGTCTTGGACTGGTAGCCGACCGTGACGGTGACCGCGGAGCCGTCGCTTCCGGCCGAAGCGGTGCCGCCGCAGCCGGACAGGGGAAGGAGCACGGCGATCGCGGTCAGGGCAACTGGGGTGCGTTTCATGGCTGGTTCGCGCCTCTCACCGGAGCAGATAGGGCATGTTGACCGTGACGGCTCCGGTGGGACAGCGGGCCGCGCACGGGCCGCAGTACCAGCACTCGTCGACGTGCATGTAGGCCTTGCCGCTGCTCTCCTCGATCGCGAGGGAGTCCAGCGGGCACATGTCCACACAGAGCGTGCAGCCGTCGATGCACTTCGACTCGTCGATGGTCACGGGCACATCGGCCCGCTGGGGCGCCAAGGGCATGGCTGTCTCCAGGAAGGTCGAACTCGGTAAGCGGACCTGGTACGGGGACCTGGTACGGGGACCTGGTACGGGGACCTGGTACGCGGACTCGTCAGAGGGCTCGGCGCAGCAGGCCGTTCATGGCGATGCGGTCGCCGCGGAAGCGGATGAACTCCAGGTCCACCGGGCGGCCGTCGGCGAGGTGGGTGAGACGTTCCAGCATCAGCACGGCCGCGCCGCGTGGGGCCTGGAGCACGGCGGCGGAGTGGGTGTCCGCGTTCACCGCCTCCAGAGTGATCTCGGCGTGGCCGAGCGGCTGACCGGTGACGGCTTCCAGCAGGCGGAAGACGTCGGTGTTCTCCAGGTCGGCGCCGAGCAGGTCGGCGCCGATGTCGAGGGGGATGTAGGTGAGGTCGAGGGAGAGGGGGAGGCCGTTCAGGCGGCGCAGCCGCTCGATGTAGAGGACGTCGGCGCCGGCGGGGACGCGGAGGCGTTCGGCGACCGGGACGGGTGCGGGGGAGGGTCCCATGGTGCGGACCTCGTTGGTGACGCGGCCGTGTTCGCGGAGGGTTTCCGCGAGACCCATCAGGCGGTCGAGCCCGTGCGAATACTTCTGGGCGACGACCACCGTGCCGACACCGGGGAGGCGTTCCACGAGACCTTCGGCGCGCAGGAGGTCGAGGGCCTGGCGGACGGTGTTGCGGGAGGTGCGGTAGTCGGCGGCCAGGGTGGACTCGTGCGGGAGCGTGGCGTCGGGGAAGGCGTCGGTGAGCAGTTGGCGGCGGAGCAGGTCGGCGAGTTGCCGGGCCCGGTCGGCGCGCAGCCGGCGCCGGGCCCGGTGGGCGGCGACGGTGGTCGCTGCGCCCTGGGCGGCGTGGTCCCGGATGCGGTCGGCGGCTGGCATGGCTCGAACCATACCCAGACAGTAGGGAAAGTCGTGTTGCTGGAGTGTTGCGCCAGGCCCAGCGGTTGGGGGATACCCTCTGACCTGCTGATTCCCCGGCGGGTGGGCAAGATCTGCCAGTAGCTGCCGCTGTCCGGGCGGCGCGCTCACCGCGTGGCGAGGGTGCCGCTCGGCTCAGCCCAGAGCCGTCAGCCCCGGAGCGAACACGATCAGCAGCGGCAGCAGCGGCACCAGCGCCGCCACGGTCGTGGTGAGGGCGCGCCGCCCGCGGTTCAGCCGCGGCGGAGGTTCCAGGAGGCGGTCGACACGCTCGCCGAGCAGACGGTGGCTGGAGGCACAGGAGAGGACTCCCCGGTGCTGGTTGAGCTCGATCAGAGCGAGGGCCGTGGTCAGATGACCGTGGTGGCGGGAGGCCGTGTCGTCCGCCGCCAGTTCGACGAGCCGGTGGGTCTGGTCGCAGAAGTGGGTGAACAGCGGGACGCGCGGAAAGCCGGTGGCCAGCGCGGTCGACAGGTGCAGCAGCCAGTCGTGGTGGGCGCGGGCGTGGCCGCGTTCGTGGGCGAGGACGGCGTCGAGCTGGTGGCCGGTGAGGCGGTGCAGTGCGCCGGTGGTGACGATGAGCTGGGGCGGGTGACCCGGCAGCCACCAGGCGTCCGGGTACTCGTCCTCCAGCACGAGCATCGGGCCGCGCGCCGCCGGAAGGCCCGCGGGCAGGTCGGGGGCGCGCTCGCGCAGATGGGCGCGGGCCCGGCCCCGGCGCCGGCGTGCCTCGGCGAGCTCACGGGCGAGCATGGCCGTGGTCCAGCCGGCGCCGCCGGCCAGCAGCAGGGTGAGGGCGGCCGCCCACAGTGGCGTGGCCGAGAGGTCGTACGCGGCGGTCACGGCGGGCGGTGCGGGCGCGAACACCCGGTCGCGGACGGTGTGGAAGACGGCCGCGGCACCGAGGACCAGCGCGCCCAGACAGCACAGCAGGGCGGTGGCGACCAGGCACTGCCACACCCACAACGCGACCACGGGCTCCCGCTCGGGCCAGGCGGCCCGGGTCAGCGCGCGGGGAACCGGCACGGCGGCCGTCAGAGCGACGACGCTCAGCAGGAGCATGCACACGGTCATGCCACGGACTCCGGATCCTGATCGGAGGTGGGGCGGGTGTCGGGTGGTGCGGTGAGGGCGGACGACGCGATGCGCGCGCACGGCCTGCCGTCAGTATGACGGCGGCGGGCGGCGGGAGTCAGGGGTCATGCGACAACCGATCACACCCGCGCCCGCCCCCGACGCCCCCGGCCGCCCGTGTCGCCCAGGCCGCGAGGAGCTGAGCCGCCGGGGAGCGAGGATCCGAGCCACCACCGCGCCGCGCCCCGACCGGCAGCCCGCCATGACCCGGCCCGGCCCGGCACCCCGCCACGACCCGACCCGACCCCTCACCCCGCCACGACCGGTTGGGCCCGGCCCGACCCCTCACCCCGCCACGACCGGTTGGACCCGACCCGACCCGACCCGACCCGACCCCTCACCCCGCCACGACCGGTTGGACCCGACCCGGCACCTCGCCACGACCGACCCGACCCGGCCCGCCGCCACGACCGGTTGGACCCGGCCCGACCCGGCCCCCCGCCACGACCGGTTGGGCCCGGCCCGACCCGGCACCCTGCCACGACCCGGCCCAACCCGGCCCGCCGCCACCCGGCCTGACCCCTCACCCCGTCACGACCCGCCCCGTCACCTCCCCGAGGCCGACCCGGACTCCGTCCGGGCCCGGTGCCCATGCCGTCAGCGTCACCACGTCGCCGTCCTCCAGGAAGGTCCGCTTTCCGTCCGGGAGTTCGAGTGGGTCCCGTCCGTTCCAGGTCAGTTCCAGCAGCGAACCGCGCTGCGCCGGCTCCGGACCGCTCACCGTTCCAGAGCCGTACAGGTCCCCGGTGCGCAGGGAGGCGCCGTTGACCGTCATGTGGGCCAGCTGCTGCGCGGCCGTCCAGTACATTGTGGAGAACGGCGGCTCCGAGACCACGTGCCCATTGATCGCCACGGAGATCCGCAGGTCGTAGCCGCAGGGCTCCTCGTCGGAGTCGTCCAGGTACGGCAGCAGTGGATGGGTGCGCTCCGGCGGTGCCACTCGGGCCTCCTCCAGCGCGTCCAGCGGGGTGATCCACGCGGAGACCGAGGTGGCGAAGGACTTGCCGAGGAACGGGCCGAGCGGGACGTACTCCCAGGCCTGGATGTCGCGCGCCGACCAGTCGTTCAGCAGGCACAGCCCGAACACGTGCTCACGGAAGTCGGCCGTCGGCACCGGCGTGCCCAGCCGTGACGGCACGCCCACCACGAAGCCGACCTCCGCCTCGATGTCCAGACGGATCGACGGCCCGAAGACCGGGGCGGGGTCGGTAGGGGCCTTGCGCTGTCCCGAGGGCCGTACGACGTCCGTGCCCGACACGACGACCGTCCCCGAGCGGCCGTGGTAACCGATCGGCAGGTGCTTCCAGTTGGGGGTGAGCGAGTCCTCGGCCGCCGGGCGGAAGATGTGCCCGACGTTCCGCGCGTGGTTCTCCGAGGAGTAGAAGTCGACGTAGTCGGCGACCTCGAAGGGCAGGTGCAGGGCGACCGAGGACAGCGGGTACAGGAAGGGCGCCACGGTCTCCTGGTGGGACGGCACCGACACCCACGCCGTCAGCGCGCGCCGGACGTCGGACCACGCGGTACGGCCCGCGGCCAGGAGCGGGTTGAGGGTGGGCTGCGCGAGCAGGGAGGCGTAGGGCGAGCCCAGCGCCCGTGCCGCCGCGCCGGCGTCGAGGACGCGGTCGCCGAGCCGGACGCCGACGGTCCGCTCCGGCGAGCCGGCGCGGGAGAAGACGCCGTAGGGAAGGTTGTGCGGACCGAAGGGGTCGCCCTCGGGGACCTCGAAGGGGGGCATGGGGTACTGCCTTCCTTTCCCGTATTTCCATGTGGCCAGGCCACACGTTACGGGTGAGTCGGCCCTCTTGGGCAGTGTCTAAAGAGTTTGCAATGTCCGAATTGGTCTTGTCGGAGGGGGCAATTCCGGCTTAGCGTCCTTTGGGGGACGCGGACGGGGTGGGTCCGCTCCGTAGGGGGGACACGTGGGGGGACCCGTGGCCAGGAATGCCGTCAGTGTGCCTTTCGGGGCCGACCGTGACGTGCCGGGCCTGATCGTGAAGTTCGGCGACTACCCGCTGCATCACGGCGGAGTGGGTGCGATCCGCAGCCTGGGCCGGCTGGGCGTCCCCATGTACGCGATCACCGAGGACCGCTACACCCCTGCCGCCTCCTCCCGCTACCTCAAACGCGCGTTCGTCTGGCCGACCAGGGGTACCGAGGAGGCGGACCACCTGGTGGAGGGCCTGCTGCGCATCGCCCGCCGCGTCGGCCGGCCGGCCGTCCTCGTCCCCACCGACGAGGAGGCCGCCGTCCTGATCGCCGAACACCAGGACGAACTCAAGGGTCACTACCTCTTTCCGCGTGTCGCCCCCGGCCTCCCGCGCCGTCTGGCCAGCAAGCAGGGCCTGCACGAACTGTGCGTGGAGCACGGCATCCCGAGCCCGGCCGCCGCGTTCCCGCAGTCGTACGACGACATCGCCACCTTCGCCGAGAAGGCCAGGTTCCCGGTGGTGGCCAAGAACCGCGAGGCGTTCGTACGGCGCAGCCGGCCGGCCGTGAACGGCACGACCAGGATCACCACGCGCGAAGGCCTGCTCGCGCTCGCCCGCGACTGGGGCGAGCGGCCCGGCGTGATCCTCCAGGAGTACCTGCCGAGGGAGGAGGCCGAGGACTGGATCGTGCACGCCTACTTCGACCAGGACTCGACCCCGCTCGCGATGTTCACCGGTGTGAAGGTCCGCTCCTGGCCGCCGCACGCGGGCATGACGGCGAACGCGTACGTCGTGGACAACCCGGAACTCGCCGACCTCGCCGCACGTTTCATCAAACAGATCGGCTTCGCCGGCATCATCGACCTCGACCTGCGCTTCGACCGGCGCGACGGACAGTACAAGCTCCTCGACTTCAATCCGCGCATGGGCGCCCAGTTCCGGCTCTTCGAGAACGAGTCGGGGGTGGACGTCGTACGCGCCATGCATCTCGATCTGACCGGACGCACCGTTCCGGAGGGGGAACAGCGGGCCGGCCACCGGTACATCGTGGAGAACATCGACCTGCCCGCCCTCCTCGCCTACCGACGCAGCGGCTACACGACGCCGCACGCGCCGGGCCGGCCGAGCGGGACGGAGCTGGCCTGGCTCGCGGGTGACGACCCACTGCCGTTCTTCACGATGCTCGCACGCTTCGTGCGGCCGGGCGCGAAGCACCTCTATCAGCTGTGGCGGACCAACCGCCGCGGCAGCACGACCGGTTCGGGCAGCTGACCTTGGCAGCGCCTGGAACCGGCGCCGCACCGGGTCCGGGCGGCCACACCGTCGTCCGAACTGCGGCACACCGCCGCTCCGGGCGGCCCCGTCGTCCGGACCCGCGGCACCACCAGTTCGGACGGCCGGTCCCGTCGCCCGAACCGGCCCACGAAGTGACGAACAGTACGTCCTGGGGAGGGACTTCGTGAATCAACCGGTAGCAATCATCGGTGCCGGGCCGTTCGGCCTGTCCACTGCCGCGCATCTGCGAGCGCGCGGCATCCCGGTCCGCGTCTTCGGCGAGCCCATGGTCAGCTGGCGCGACCACATGCCCGTCGGAATGCTGCTGAAGTCGACTCCGGTCGCCTCCAGCATCGACGCCCCGCAGCAGGGCCACACGCTCGGCGACTACTGCGCCGCGGCGGGCATCAGGCGGCTGGTGACGGACGAGGACATCATCCCGGTCGAAACCTTCATCGCCTACGGAGAGTGGTTCCAGCAGAAGCTGGTGCCCGAGCTGGAGCGGGTGCGGGTGGTCTCCGCCGACCGGCGGCCGGGCGGCGGTTTCGACCTGAAGCTGGACTCCGGCGAGCAGTTCACGGCTCGCGCGGTCGTGGTGGCGACAGGGCTGTTCGGCCTGTCCCACCTGCCGCCGGAGCTGGCCGGAGCGGCGCCGGACGGCCCCGCGTCCACCGGTCCGGTCTCGCACAGCTCCCAGCACCACGACCTCAGCCGGTTCGCCGGCCAGGAGCTGATCGTCGTCGGCGCGGGCCAGTCCGCGCTGGAGACGGCCGCGCTGGCGGCCGAGGCCGGGGCGCAGGTGCGGCTGGTCTCGCGGGGCCGGGGCAAGGTCGCCTTCGGCGCACCGCCGTGGGGTCAGCCGAAGCTGCGCCCCGAGTCCCCGTTCGGCCGCGCCTGGTCGCTGTGGGCCCTGAGCTACTACCCGCACCCGTACCGCTATCTGCCCGCGCAGACCCGCCACTATCTCGTCCGCAGGGTCCTCGGCCCGCTCGGCGCCTGGTGGCTGCGCGACCGCTTCGAGGGCAAGGTGCCCGTCCACGAGGTGACCCGCATCCTCCGCGCCGAGGCCCCGGACGGCCGCCCGGCGCTGACCGTGCAGACCCTCGGCGGCAGCACGCAGGAGCTGACCGCCGACCACGTCATCGCGGCGACCGGCTACCGCGTCGACATCGCGGCGATGGACTTCCTCGGCCACGAACTGCGTACCGAACTCGCGGTGAGCCGCGGCGCCCCGAAGCTCGGCGCGGGCTACGTCTCCTCCGTCCCCGGCCTGTACTTCACCGGCCTGCCCGCGGCCGCGTCCTACGGCCCGGTCATGCGCTTCGTGTGCGGTACGGAGTTCGCCTCCCCGCGGCTGGCCAAACACCTGGCCGCGGCTCACGGCTGAAGGCCCCGGAAGGGGCTCACGGCTGAAGGATCGGGAAGGGGTCCTCGACTGAAGAACCGGGAGGGGGTCAACGGCTGAAGGACCGGGAGGAGAGCCACGGCTGAAGAACCGGGGGGTCCACGGCTGAAGAACCGAGAAGCGGAAGCGGCCCGCGCGGGTCGTCGTGATCCAGCTCACCACCAGGTTCGGCCGCCGCGGCAGCACCACGACGGAACCGGCGGGACCCCCTGGTGAAGAGCCGACGCGGCGAGGGGAGTTGGGGGTTGCGGCCGGGACGGCAGTGAGCGGCTGGGTCGTCCGATTCGCATCGAGTCGGTGGGGCGGCTCATCCGTATTCTCTGATCATGGCCGCACCCCTCGCATATGCCCTCATCGCCACGGACCTGGACGGAACGCTGCTGCGCGGCGACGACACCCTGTCCGACCGGTCCCTCGCCGCGCTCGCCCGGGTGGCGGCGGCCGGCGCCCGGCATCTGGTGGTGACCGGGCGGCCGGTGCCGCGGGTGCGCCCGCTGCTCGACGACCTGGGTACCGCCGGGCTCGCCGTGTGCGGGCAGGGCGCGCAGCTCTACGACGCCGGGGTGCACCGGCTGCTGTGGTCGGTCACCCTGGACCGGGAACTGGCCGAGACCGCGCTCGGCAAGATCGAGGCCGAGGTCGGGCAGGTGTATGCCGCAGTCGACCAGGACGGCGTGGACGGGCTGACGCTCATCGAGCCCGGGTACCTCATGCCGCACCCGACCCTGCCCGCGGTGCGGGTCGAGCGGCGCGACGACCTGTGGTGCGCGCCCATCAGCAAGGTGCTGCTGCGCCATCCCACGCTGTCCGACGACGAACTGGCGGCGGCGGCCCGGAGCGTGGTCGGTTCCCTCGCGACGGTCACCATGTCGGGGCCGGGGACGGTCGAGCTCCAGCCCTGCGGCATCAACAAGGCGACCGGGCTGGCGCTGGCCGCCGAACATCTGGGGCTCCGCCGCGAACACGCCCTGGCCTTCGGCGACATGCCGAACGACATCCCCATGTTCCAGTGGGCCGCCCGCGGCGTCGCCATGGCGAACGCGCATCCCGAGCTCAAGGCGGTGGCCGACGAGGTCACCTTGTCGAACGAGGACGACGGCATCGCCGTCGTCCTCGACCGACTGTTGCCGGGGCACTAGGCACCGGAGGGTGTCAGGGGGCCCTCGGGCAGCGCCGGGGAGCGTCAGGGAACGTCAGCGGGCGCACGGCTGCCGCGCGCCCGCCGGATCTCAATGTCAGTACGCGCCGTGGACGTTGTCTATCGAGCCGTACCGGGCGGCCGCGTAGTTGCAGGCTGCCGTGATGTTCGCGACCGGGTCGTAGATGTCGTAGGACGTGCCGGAGACGTGGTACGCCCGGAACGTCGGGTCGATGACCTGGAGCAGACCCTTGGACGGGATGCCCTTGGCCGCGTTCGAGTCCCACAGGTTGATGGCCAGCGGGTTGCCCGACGACTCGCGCATGACGTTGCGGTAGATGCCGTTGTACGTGCCCGGGATGCCCTTGTGCGCCATGAGCGCGAGCGACGCGCGGATCCAGCCGTCGAGGTTGTTCGGGTACCCGACCGTGGCGACGGCCTTGACGGACGTCGTGGGGGCCGCGGAGGCGGTGGTCGCGCCGACGAGCGGCAGGGCGAGAACGGCCGCACCGGTGCCGACGACGGCCAGGGTGCGGGCGGGGCGGGCGGTGCGGAAACGGCGGAGCAGACCCTTTGCGGGCATGGTTGATTCCTCTCCGTCGCCTGCGAGGTGAGCTGTCGGGTTCGGGCTGGGAGGTGCCCGGCCGTGCCCCTGAGGGCACCGGCTTCACCCCGAGCCGTTCCGGCACGGCGTACGACGGTTACGTACGACGCCGGCCCGGCGACTTACCTGGGTCCCCCGCTCCTGCCATGCGTGGTTCGGTCGATGGGTTCCCGGGCGGCGGCAGGATTCGGCGTCCGCCCGACGGCCGGGAACGTATGCGAGAGCACATGTCCGAAACAAGTAGCCGATTCACACATCGTCCTAGTTGACCTTGATGTGAGGCGTATGAGGAGATTGATCCTTTGCGAATGTCAAGGGTCAACTGGCGTGTGGAGAAAGGGGAAACGGGGATAAGCGGGGGAGGCGGCGTCGTGGGGCCGACGTGACCCAATTCACGGTTTGGTGGCTGAAGTGCATATGCGGCTAAGGGGAATTGGCGCCTCAATAAGGGTAAATCGGGCAATCCGGGAGCGGCGTGTGAGGGCTGTCACTTTCGGGGGTGTGCAGGCGCACCGAAGCCGGGCCGGCCCGCTCGGAGGAGGGCCCGGGGTCGAGCGCAGAGGGCCGAGGGCGGAGGTGCGCCGGGGTGGGCATGTCTCAAGGGGGTGGGGGTGGAGGTCCCGGCGAAGGTCGACGCCGCAGCTTCGGCACCGGTGGTCGAAGCCGGTGGTCGAAGCCGGTGGTCGGAGGCGGGTCGGAGTATCGGTTGCCGGGCATCGGGCACCGGGCGCCGGGTGCTGGTTGCGCGCGGATCGTGCGGCGTGTCGTGGCGGTGAGCGCCACCGTGGTCCGTTCGGATGTCGTCCGTGGGCGAGGGTGGCGCAGTGGCGTCGATCCGGTGACGAAGACGGATGAACGAGGTAAGAGGGGTAAGTCGACAAATATCTGTTCTTATTGGTTGATCAAAAACATACCGGGCGTGATCCGATACCGCCTGGCCTGTATGGGTGGGCGCTATCGGTGATCGAAACGTGACCGGATACGCTGACTTGAGTGTTGGCAGCGACCTATCGACAAACCGTGTAGTACCCAGCAGACACCAGCAGACAGGAGACCCCTCGTGACCGTCGTCGGGCCGTTCGGGCTGAGCGTGCGGGACCAGGCTCTCGAAGCCGATGTCCAGGCCGGGTTGGCGGCTGTCGAGGAAGGGTTGCTCGAAGCCACGAAGAGCGAGGTCCCCTTCATCACGGAGGCCGCCCAGCACCTCGTGCGGGCGGGCGGGAAGCGATTCAGGCCGCTGCTCGTGATGCTCGCGGCGCAGTTCGGAGACCCGTATGCGCCGGGGATCGTACCGTCGGCCGTGGTGGTGGAGCTGACCCATCTCGCGACGCTGTACCACGACGACGTGATGGACGAGGCCGCGGTGCGGCGTGGGGTGGCCAGCGCGAACACCCGCTGGGGGAACTCGGTCGCGGTCCTCACCGGCGACTTCCTGTTCGCCCGGGCCTCGCAGATCCTCGCCGACCTCGGCCCGGAGGCGGTGCGCGTGCAGGCCGTGGCGTTCGAGCGGCTGGTCACCGGGCAGATTCTGGAGACGGCGGGGCCGCAGGACGGGCGGGACCCGGTCGACCACTACCTGGACGTGCTGGGCGGCAAGACGGGCTCGCTGGTGGCCGTGTCCTGCCGGTTCGGGGCGATGATGTCCGGCGCCGACGAGACGGTCGTGGACGTGCTCACCCAGTACGGGGAGCGGCTGGGAGTCGCCTTCCAGCTGGCGGACGACGTGCTGGACATCGCGTCGGACTCGCACGAGTCCGGGAAGACGCCGGGAACGGATCTCCGGGAGGGGATCGCGACGCTTCCGGTGCTGCGGCTGCGGGAACGCGCGGCACGGCTGGGCCTGGCCGAGGACGTCGCGCTGTGCGAGCTGCTCGACTCCGACCTGAGCGACGACGCCCGGCACGCCCAGGCGCTGGCCGAGCTGCGGGTGCATCCCGCGCTGGAGCAGGCGCGGCGTGACACCGTGCGGTACGCCGAGGAGGCGCGGGCCGCGCTGGCACCGCTCAAGGAGTGCGACGCGAAGACCTCCCTGATGGAGCTGTGCGACGCGGTGGTCCACCGGGCGGGCTAGTTCTTCACCTGCCCCGGCGCCAACCCTCTGCGTGAAATGTCCTGATAGTTCTGTATGTCTGTCGGCATCCGGGTGTGTGACGCGGCTCACATTTCTGGACTGAGTCCAATCTGGGATCTATTCCGTACTCACGCCCAGAAGCTGACGCAGGGGGCGTCAGCTGAGATATGGGGGGAAACGACATCATGGGCATGAACGCGACGTTCTCGAAGCGCCGTAAGGGCCTGCTCGTCGCCGCGGTCGCGGTGGCCGCGATCGGCGGTGTGGCCGCCGCTGCGGTGCCGGCCGCCGCCGCGAGCGGACGCCACACGGGAGGCGGCGGCACGGCGAAGACCGGGGGAACGGTCCTCGTGGCAAGCCTTCGGGGTGCCAATGAGGTGCCCGTGCAGGGCGGGCCGGCCGTGGGGGACAAGGACGGCGCCGCACTCGAGTTCATCAAGGTCAGGGGCAGCAAGGTGTCCGTCGCCGTGACCTGGCGCGGCACCGGCACGCCGACCATGCTCCACATCCACCAGGGGGCCAAGGGCACCAACGGCGGAGTCAAGATCGACTTCAGCAAGCTGCTGGGCAAGGCCCACCGGCGCAACGGCCACAGCCTCGTCGGCACCGTCGACGTCCGCGACTCCGCCCTGCTCAAGCAGCTCACCAACGACCCCGGGTCCTTCTACGCCAATCTCCACACCGCCGGGTTCCCCGGCGGGGCCGTCCGGGGCCAGCTGCACAAGGTCACCACCGCCGTCGACTTCCGGCACGCCCTGGGCAACTTCCAGGCCTCGGTCATCAAGGGGCGGCAGATCTACCGGTGCGAGGCGGGCGCCGACGGCAGCCACGCCTTCGCCCGGCGGGACGTCGCCGCCCTGCTCGGCGGCGGAATCCGGCACTCGTTCGTGAAGCCCGGCTCCGGCACCCCGCGGTGGGTCGCGCCGGACGGCAGCGCTGTCACCGGGGTGGTCCTCACCAAGGCCCCGAACGGGGACGGCAACATCCCGGAGCTCGACCTCAAGGCCGCCCCGGCCGGCCGCCACCACGGCCTGCTCGCCGGTACCGCGGAGATCCTGCGGCTGAACACCGTCGGCGGTGTCGCCCCGACCGGCACGTGCTTCCCGGGCACCGTCGCCGCCGTCCCGTACCAGGCCGACTACGTGTTCGTGCAGCACTGAGTCACCGGCCACCGGCCACGCCGCCCGTCACCAGCCACGCCGGGGGCCACCGGTCACCCGGCGCCCCCCGGCCACTCGGGCGGCCACCGGCACCGGCCGCCCGTGGTGGCGCCTCCCCGTACGACCCCTACGGGGCGGGGGAGGCGCCGGGCCCTCGTGTCATACCCCAGGTGTACACGGAGTTGGCTCCGGAGTCTGACGCTTCTTCGGGGCGGATTTGGTCAGATGGAGAACACGGACAACACCACTCCTCACCGAAATGGGTGAGAATGGCGGCTCGGGGTGGTGGGGGCACCGCCCCGCTCCAGCGAAGCGCGAGCTCGGGGAGAGTGCAGACGGACAGCCGCCGCCGACGACGGAGGTAAGGCACAGATGGCACCGTACGAATCCGACGGCAGCTCGGGCGCCGAGGAGGCCGACGACCTGCGCTGGGGGCGGCGCAAGGCCGCTCGCTACGTCGTCCCGGTCGCGGTGGTGGGGGTGGCGGCGGCGACCATCGGGCTCGTCCCGGCGCTCGCCGACTCCGGCGACCCCAACCTGCCGAAGATCACCGCGCAGCAACTCATAGAGAAAATCGCCAAGTCAGACGTCCAGCAGCTGTCCGGCACGGTGAAGATCAGCACGGACCTCGGTCTGCCCGACCTCGGCGGCCTGGAGAGCGGCATCGCCTCCGGCCTCGCCAAGGGCGGTGACGGGTCGTCGGCCGACCCGACGTCCAAGCTCACCGAGCTGGCCTCCGGCACGCACACCGTGCGCGTGGCGGCCGACGGCCAGGACCGGCAGAAGGTCTCGCTCATCGAGAGCGCCGCCGAGTACAGCGTCATCCACAACGGCAAGGACGTCTGGGGCTACGACAGCAAGTCGAACGAGGTCTACCACGGCACCGCGTCCCAGGACGGCAAGCGGCACAAGGACGAGGCGCCCGCCACGCCCAAGGACTTCGCCGACCAGGCCCTGAAGTCGGTCGACGACACCACCTCGGTGACGGTCGACGGCACCGCCCAGGTCGCCGGCCGGGACGCCTACAAGCTCCTCATCAAGCCGAAGCACGCCTCCGGCACCACGGTCGGTGCGATCAGCATCGCCGTGGACGCTAAGACCGGTATGCCGCTGAAGTTCACGCTGACCCCGGCGAGCGGCGGCGCCGCCGTCGTGGACGCGGGCTTCACACGGGTCAGCTTCGCCAGGCCGGCCGCCTCGACCTTCGACTTCACGCCGCCCAAGGGCGCGAAGGTCACCGAGGAGAAGAAGGACGCCAGGGCGCCCGAACACGCACAGAGGCCGGGTGCCTCGCCCAAGGACTTCGCCAAGGCCGGCTCCAGGGTCCTCGGCAAGGGCTGGAACTCCATCGCCGTCTTCGACACCGGCACCAAGGGCGGCGTCCCGTCGTCCTCCGGCAAGGGCGACCTGAGCGGCTTCCTCGGTTCGCTCGGCGACCACGTGAGCGGCAAGTTCGGCAAGGGCACCGTCTTCTCCACCCGCCTGGTCAACGCCCTGATCACCGACGACGGCAAGGTCTATGTCGGTGCCGTCACCAAGGGCACGCTGGTGACGGCGGCGAACACCGGGCAGTAAGCACGCCCACGAGCACGACGAATCGAGGGAGCCGATGGACGTGGCGTCCGCCACGGAGCCGGATCCGGAACCGGCCGCGCGGCCGGCTCCGGCACCCGGCCCGGATGCGCAGGGCGCGGGGGGCGGCGCCGACGGTGTCATCCACACCCGCGCGCTCACCAAGCGCTACCGCGGCGGACAGCTCGCCGTCGACGGTCTCGACCTGACCGTCCCGGCGGGCAGCGTCTTCGGCTTCCTCGGTCCGAACGGCTCGGGAAAGACCACCACCATCCGCATGCTGATGGGCCTGATCGAGCCCACTTCCGGCACGGCGCGCGTCCTGGGGCGCCCCATGCCCCGCTCCTCGCGCTCCGTGCTCCCGCACGTGGGCGCGCTCATCGAGGGACCCGCCCTGTACGGCTTCCTCTCCGGCCGCGACAATCTGCTGCGCTACGACGCCGCCGACCCGACCGCCGACCCGAGCACCCGGCGTGCCCGCGTCGCCGCCGCGCTGGACCGGGTGGGGCTGACGGCGGCCGCGGGCAAGAAGGCCCGGGCCTACTCCCTGGGCATGAAGCAGCGCCTCGGCCTCGCGGCGGCGTTGCTCCAGCCGCGCAAGCTGCTCGTCCTCGACGAGCCGACCAACGGTCTCGACCCGCAGGGCATGCGCGAGATCCGCTCCCTGGTCCGGGAACTGCCCTCCGACGGCACGACCGTCTTCCTCTCCTCCCACCTGCTGGACGAGATCGAGCAGGTGTGCACGCACGCGGCGGTCATGGCGCAGGGCAGGCTGATCACCCAGGGCTCGGTGGCCGAGCTGGCCGCCGGAGTGCACGGCCGCCTGGTGGTGACCACGCCCGACACCGGGGAGGCGGCCCGGGTGCTGAAGGAGCAGGGAGCGGCCGACGTCGTCGTCGCCGAGGACCGGGTGACCGCAGAGCCGCCGGAACGGGACCTCGCCGAGGTGAACGCGGCATTGGTGACGGCGGGCGTCCGAGTCCGCGGATTCGGGGTCGAACGCGCCTCGCTGGAGGACGCGTTCGTGGCCCTGACGGGGGAGGGCTTCGATGTCGCAGGCTGAGGCCCCGACGGGCCAGGCGGACGCCTCCGAGGGCCAGGCGGACGCCTCAGAGGGGCAGGCGGAGGTCGCCGCGGGGCGGGCGGACCGTTCGACCGGCCGGGGCGGGACCGTCGTACGCAGGCCGGGCCCGCTGTGGACCTTCGGGCTGCTGCGCAGCGAGCTGGTCACCACCTTCCGGCGCTGGCGCACGCTCGCCCTGCTGGGCGTGCTGGCGGCCGTGCCGATCCTGGTCGGGGTGGCCGTCAAGATCGAAACCGGGGGCGGCTCACGGGCCGACCGTGGGGGCGGCGGGGGACCGGCGTTCATCACGCAGATCACCAACAACGGACTGTTCCTGGTGTTCACCGCGCTGGCCGCGACACTGCCGTTCTTCCTGCCCATGGCCATCGGTGTGATCGCCGGTGACGCGATCGCCGGCGAGGCCAACGCGGGCACGCTGCGCTATCTCCTGGTCGCTCCCGCGGGCCGCACCCGCCTGCTGCTCACCAAATACGCCACGACGATGGCCTTCTGCCTGGTCGCCACTGTGGTGGTCGCCGTCTCGGCCCTGACCGTCGGCGCGCTGCTCTTTCCGCTGGGCGACCTGACGACCATCTCCGGCACACAGATCAGCTTCGCCGACGGTCTGGGGCGGGCGCTGCTGATCGCCCTGGTGGTGGCCGTCTCGCTGATCGGGGTCGCCGCTCTCGGACTGTTCGTCTCGACGCTGACCAACAGCGGCATCGCCGCGATGGCGACCACCGTGGGGCTGCTGATCACCGTCCAGATCCTCGACCAGATTCCCCAGCTGCACGCGATCCACCCGTACCTCTTCTCCCACTACTGGCTGTCCTTCGCCGACCTCATGCGCGACCCGGTCTACTGGGACGACCTGGTGAAGAACCTGGAGCTGCAGGCCCTGTACGCGGCGGTGTTCGGTTCGGCGGCCTGGGCACGGTTCACGGCGAAGGACATCACCGCGTAGGCGCTCGCTACACGCCGGCGTCCGCGTACGGGAACCGCGCGAGCGGTGCCTGCCCCGCGAAGAACGTCTTGGCGCGGGCCAGTGCCTGCGTGTCCCTCAGCACGTCACCGGGTGCGGTGCCGTTGCCGAGCAGGACCCCGCCGAAGCGCATCTCCAGGTACGCGGCCGAGTTGTTGAGCGTGCCGACCAGGGGGTCGGCGACCTCGGTCCGGTCGTGAGCGAGGGCGGTGACGCCCCACAGCGTCCGCCCGGCCATGGTCGCCTTGAAGTCCAGGCCGGGGATGCGCAGCCAGGCCGACCAGTGGTCGAGGTAGCGCTTGGTCTGGCCGGACACCGAGTACCAGTACAGCGGTGAGGCGATCACGATGTCCGTCGCCGCGAGGGTGGCGTCGAGCAGCAGCGCGGCGTTGCCGTCCGCCGGACGTATGTGGTCGCTGTCGTGCCGGAGGTCCGTGAAGTCGGGCAGCGGGTGGTCGACGAGCCCGACCCACTGCTGTTCGACGTCGGCGGGCAGTTGCTCGGCGGCCCGGCGGGCCAGCAGTTCGGTGTTGCCGTCGCGGCGGGCACTGCCCAGCACGAACAGGAAGCGGCGCGTCATGAGTCCCCCAGGTGGTCGGCGTACGAAGGCATACGGGCCATACGTGCACATGCATTATATGCACACGCATCTAGCTTGCGCTCAGTACGCGCGGCCGAACGCCCTCGTGAGCCGGGCCAGCGTGTCCGCCTCGCGCGGTGGCGGCCCGCTCAGATCACCGACACGCCAGGCCGGCACCCAGGGCACGCGGTGCACATCGACGACCGACTCGATCGGCTTCAGCTGCTGGACGAGCTGACGCGGCAGCCGACCCGGCGCGTCCGCCACCAGCACGACGGAGTCGAGGTCAAGGCCCGGCGGTGCCCCGCCCCGGCGGAACGCCTCCAGGGCCCGCGTGACGGCGTTCAGCCCGGCCGCGTGCGTCCGGGCGACGAGCAGGACCGACTGCGGAGCTCCGGGGCCGGGCCAGCCCCGCCCGCAGTCGTGACCGCCGTAGACGGCCGCGAGGGTGGTCGTACCCGCTCCGCCGTGCGTGGCCACCCACGAGAATCGCCGTGGAGTTACGGGCAGGCCGGCGTGTCGATCGGCCGTATGCTCCGGCATGGCGGCGCCGACCGGTCCGCGGATCCAGATCTCCGGCCCCTGCTGCACGCCTGTCCGCATGCCCGCTTCCTCCCATGCCATCCCGACGATCCTCGCGCTCGACGCGCCACCCGTGTCACCTGCCCGGCGGTTCCTGGTGCGAGGCTGTGACGTCGTGGTGACGTGAGAGCCGCAGCCGAGCGGAGAGACTCGACAGTACGTGTACGACCGGATGGCACGCATCCGAGTGAGGGAGCCGATGTCTCGACTCAGCCGCGGGAAGAAGCGGGAACAGAAGCGCGCCGTGCGCTCGGCGGCATGTGTGGCGACCCCGATCACGGTCCACGTGCCCGCCGACGGCACGGGTGCCTCGGTCGGCGGCGTGCCTGTTCTCGCGGCTGCCGGTGAGGAGGTTCAGCAGGCCGTCCTGAACCACCTGCACCGCCTTGCCCTGACCACCGGCCACCCCGTCCTCGCCACGATCACCGACGAACGCATCGGCTACGTCGTCCCGCTCCGCGTCCACGCCGACGGCTCCAGTACCTTCACGGCCGAGCCCCTGCACACGGCTCCGCCGGAGGGCCCGGTCGCCGGGGCACCGTCGCAGGCGCCGCGCGAGCAGATGCCGGAACCGGAGGGGGAGTCCGCCCCGACGTTCCCGCTGCGCGCGGTGTCCGAGCCGCAGCCGCTCGGGGAGTCGGCGCCGACGTTCCCGTTCCGGGCGGTGTCCGAGCCGGAGCCGCTCGGGGAGTCGGCGCCGACGTTCCCGTTCCGGGCGGTGTCCGAGCCGGAGCCGCTCGGGGAGTCGGCGCCGACGTCCTCGTACCGCGCGGTGTCCGAGCCGGAGCCGCTCGGGGAGTCGGCGCCGACCTTCCCGTTCCGGGCGGTGTCCGAGCCGGAGCCGCTCGGGGAGTCGGCGCCGACCTTCCCGTTCCGGGCGGTGTCCGAGCCGGAGCCGCTCGGGGAGTCGGCGCCCACCTCCCCGTTCCGGGCGGTGCCGGAGTCGCAGCCGTCCGGCGAGTCGGCGCCGACGTTCCCGTTCCGGGCGGTGTCCGAGCCGGAGCCGCTCGGGGAGTCGGCGCCGACGTTCCCGTTCCGGGCGGTGCCGGAACCCGTTGAGAGCCCGGCTCCCGGAACGGTGGCGGCGCCGACGGGGGAGTTCGGCCCGCCTCCGGTGATGGGCCCGCGCACGGCCGACGCACCCGCCGCAGACGACGGTCCACCCGCCCCCGCACCCGCCGCAGACGACGGTCCACCCGCCCCCGCACCCGCCGCAGACGACGGTCCGCCCGCCCCCGCACCCGCCGCAGACGACGGTCCGCCCGCCCCCGGAGCCGCTGCCCACAAGCCCGCCTCCGTCAGGCCCGGCTCCGTCGGAACCATCCCGTCCGTCCCGGCCCCGGCCCGTGCGGTCAAGCCCCTCGTAGCGCCCGTTCCCCTTGACTCGGACCCGGAGCCCGACCCCAAGCCCACCCCCGCACGCGGGTTCGACGCCGTGGCCGAGGCCGTGCTCGGGGACGACCCCAGGGCCACGGCCGGTGACGGAGGGACCGCCCTCCTCGCCGAACCCGTGGCCCGGATCAACCTGGCCGTGAAGGACGGACGGATCGAGGAGGCGGCAGGGCTGGCGGAACGCACCGTCGCGGAGTCGTCCTCCACCCTCGGCCCGGAGCACCCCGAGGTGCTGCGCCTGCGCGAACTCACGGCGTACATCGCGTACTTGGCCGCCGACCCGCTGCGCTCCTTCCACCTCTCCCTCGACCTGGCCCGCATCCGCCGCCGCGCAGGCGACGGGGAGGCCGCCTACGGCAACGTGCAGAGCGCGGCCACTGCCTGGCGCGCGATCCGCGACCCCGAGGAGGGTCTGCGGCTCGGCCGCGACCTGATCGGCCTGTGGACCGAGCTCACGACCGAGGACGGCCCCGCGGCCGAGGACATCGAACAGCTGGAGTCGGCCCGCGCGCGCATGGGCCGCCTCACCGAACGCGCCCGCAGGGCGGCACCCCCGGCCACGGGCTGACGAGGGCACGGCGGATCCTAGGACACGCAGAACTCGTTCCCCTCGGGATCCGCCATCACCACCCACTCCCCGGCGGGCTCCTTCACATGCCGCAGCACGCTCGCCCCGAGTTCCTCCAGCCGTTCGGTCTCGGCCGCGCGGCGGCCCTCGCCGGGGTGGAGGTCGAGGTGGAGACGGTTCTTGACGGTCTTCGGCTCCGGCACCCGCTGGAACAGCAGCCGCCGCCCGAGCCCGGTACCGCGCTCGTTGTCGTACGGGTCGTCCGGATGCCGTACGCCGACCAGGTCCCGGAAGGCCGGGCGGCCGTGGAACTCTACGACCGCTTCGCCCGGCAGCGCGCCGAGTTCCAGCAGCCGCTCGATGAACGCGCCGTTGTCCTCGACCTCGTAGTGCAGCGCGGCGGCCCAGAAGTCGGCCTGCGCATGCGGGTCCGCGCAGTCGAGGACCAGCTTCCAGTGAATGGGTTCCGGTGCGGAAGGTTCGCTCATGTAACCACTTATAGCGGCCACTTCGATCCGGGGGGCGCTCTGTCTCGAGCCGGTCGGCAACTGGGCCTGGGCTCGCGTGAGCCGGAGCGTGCCCTGCCAGGCCGCTAGGGGGTGTCGTTCGGAACATCGCGGGTCCGCGACGCCTGGCACGGCACCTCGCCGCGTTGTCGCATCACCCGAGTACGCCCGCGGGTCATGCTCCGCCTTGCGATGCACCGGACCATGCGCCGCGGCCTGATCCGCGCCGATCCGAACGACACCCCCTAGGCCCCCCTAGGCCTCCACCGGATCGGAGCTCGGCTGGGCGTCCATCGGCTCGGAACCGGGCCGGGCCGCCACCGGATCGCAGTCCGGTCGGCCAGGTGCCGAAGGGGAGTCGTTCTCGGCGTCCGCCGGGCCGGAGCCGGGCCGGGCGAGTGCCGATGCGGAGGCGGAGGCCGGTGCCGGGGTGCGCGGTGCGCCGAGCCGGGCGCGGTTCAGTGCCGCCCGCCGTGCGGTGCGCAGCCCGTCCCAGGTCAGCAGGGTCAGGGCCAGCCACACCAGCGCGAAGCCCGCCCAGCGCTCGGCGGGCATGGCCTCGTGGAAGTAGAGGATGCCGAGCAGGAACTGGAAGACCGGGGCCAGGTACTGCAGCAGGCCCAGCGTGGAGAGCGGCACCCGGATCGCGGCCGCGCCGAAACAGACCAGCGGCAGCGCGGTGACGACACCGGTCGAGGCGAGCAGCGCCGCATGCCCGGGTCCGCCGCTGACGAACGTGGAGTCGCCGTGCGCGCTCAGCCACAGCAGATAGCCGAGCGCGGGGAGGAACTGGATCGCCGTCTCGGCGGCCAGGGACTCGATGCCGCCGAGGTTGACCTTCTTCTTCACCAGGCCGTAGGTCGCGAAGGAGAAGGCGAGGCACAGGGAGATCCACGGCGGACGGCCGTAGCCGATGGTCAGTACGGCGACGGCGGCGAAGCCGACCCCCACCGCGGCCCACTGCACGGGCCGCAGCCGCTCCTTGAGGATCAGCACGCCCATCGCGATGGTGACCAGCGGGTTGATGAAGTAGCCGAGCGAGGCCTCGACGACATGGCCGCTGTTGACGGCCCAGATGTAGACGCCCCAGTTGACGGTGATCACCGCGGCCGCGACGGCTATGAGCGCGAGCCTGCGCGGCTGCCGCAGCAGTTCGCCGAGCCAGGCCCAGCGCCGTCCGACGAGCAGCGCGACGGCGACGAAGGCCAGGGACCACACCATGCGGTGGGCGAGGATCTCCATCGCGTCGGCCGGCTTGAGCAGGGGCCAGAACAGGGGCACCAGGCCCCACATCCCGTAGGCCGCGAAGCCGTTCAGCAGTCCTGTGCGCCGCTCGCCCCTCGACTTCTCGGTCACCGGCCCCTCCTTCGTGCCTGGCTGCGTCCTGTGCAGCAAGCACGAAGGTAGCGCCGAGCACCCCCATCTGTCATGCCCGTATCGCTATACGGTCATGACAGGCGGGAGTGGGGTGGCTCACGGCCCCTGCCGGCCGGGTTCAGCTTTTGAGTGCGACGGCGATCGCCTCGGCCAGCGGCGTGGTCGGGCGGCCGGTCAGGCGGGACAGGTCACCGGTGGCCACGACCAGCTCGTTTCTGGCGACGGGAGACGTCCACGCCCGCCAGGATCGCGGCCGGCGGCCCGGGCAGCCCGGCGCCGGTCAGGACGCGCTCGTACTCCTCGACGGAGACCTCGGTGTACGTGGTCTCCCTGCCGGTCTGCCGGCTCAGCTCGGCGGCGAACCCGGCGAAACTCCACGCCTCGTCGCCGCTCAGCTCGTACGTCTTGTTCTCGTGGCCCTCGCCGGTCAGCACCGCGACGGCGGCGGCCGCGTAGTCGGCGCGGGAGGCGGAGGGGATGCGGCCCTCACCGGCGGCGTGCACGAGGGCGCCGTGCTCCAGTACGGGGGCGAGCTGCTCTCTCCAGCAACTGCTCCACGACGTGACGGCCGAGGTGCCCGTCGGCTCCGGTGACGACGACGCTGGAGCGCGACGGCCTGGTGCGCCGGGACGCCAAGCCCGTCATCCCGCCGCGCGTCGACTACTCCCTCACCGGCCTCGGCCGGGAGGCCGGTGAACAGGTGCGCGCGCCGGCGCCGTGGACGCAGGACCGGATGGCCGACGTGGAGCAGGCCCGCCAGACGTACGACGAGGCCCGGGCCTTGCGCGCCCTGGTGACGGGAAGGCTGAAACGCTCAGCCGACGACCGTCCAGGTGTCGCCGCCGGCCAGGAGCGCGGCCAGGTCGCCCTTGCCGCGTTCCTCGATCGCCGTGTCCAGCTGGTCGGCCATCTCGGTGTCGTAGACCGGGCGGTCCACGGACCGGAAGACACCGATCGGGGTGTGGTGAAGGGTGTCCGGGTCGGCCAGCCGGGACAGCGCGAAGGCGGTGGTCGGCGAGGCCGCGTGGGCGTCGTGCACCAGGAGTTCGGACTCGTTGTCCGGGGTGACGTCGACGACCCGCAGGTCACCTGTCTGCCGGTCCCGCACCACACCGCGCGAGCCGTCGGCGCCGAAGCGGACGGGCCGCCCGTGCTCCAGTCGGATCAGGGCCTCCTGGGCCTGCTGCTTGTCCTTGAGGGCGTCGAACGCGCCGTCGTTGAAGATGTTGCAGTTCTGGTAGATCTCGATCAGCGCGGTGCCGGGGTGGGCGGCCGCGGCGCGCAGGACCTCGGTGAGGTGCTTGCGGTCGGAGTCGATGGTGCGGGCCACGAAGGACGCCTCGGCGCCCAGCGCGAGGGAGACCGGGTTGAACGGCGCGTCCAGCGAGCCCATCGGGGTCGACTTGGTGATCTTGCCGACCTCGGAGGTCGGGGAGTACTGGCCCTTGGTCAGGCCATAGATCCGGTTGTTGAACAGCAGGATCTTGAGATTGACGTTGCGGCGCAGGGCGTGGATGAGGTGGTTGCCGCCGATGGAGAGGGCATCGCCGTCACCGGTGACCACCCACACCGACAGGTCGCGGCGCGAGGTCGCCAGACCGGTGGCGATCGCGGGCGCACGACCGTGGATGGAGTGCATCCCGTAGGTGTTCATGTAGTACGGGAAGCGGGAGGAACAGCCGATGCCGGAGACGAAGACGATGTTCTCCCGCGCGAGGCCGAGTTCCGGCATGAAGCCCTGAACGGCCGCGAGGATCGCGTAGTCGCCGCAGCCGGGGCACCAGCGCACTTCCTGATCGGACTTGAAGTCCTTCATGGACTGCCTGGCCTCGGCCTTCGGCACCAGGGAAAGTGCCTCGATCGTGCCCGTGCCTTCCGTGGTCGTCTCAGCCATCGATGGCCTCCTTGAGAGCCGTGGCGAGCTGTTCGGCCTTGAACGGCATGCCGTTGACCTGGTTGTACGAGTGCGCGTCCACCAGGTACTTCGCTCGCACGAGCGTGGCGAGCTGCCCGAGGTTCATCTCGGGGATCACCACCTTGTCGTAACGCTTCAGGACGGCGCCGAGATTCCTCGGGAAGGGGTTGAGGTGGCGCAGATGGGCCTGCGCGACGGACTCCCCGGCGTTGCGCAGCCGCCGGACGGCCGCGGTGATCGGCCCGTACGTCGAGCCCCAGCCGAGGACGAGGGTGTGCGCCTCGTGCGGGTCGTCGACCTCCAGGTCCGGGACGTCGATGCCGTCGATCTTCGCCTGCCGGGTGCGGACCATGAAGTCGTGGTTGGCGGGGTCGTAGGAGATGTTGCCGGTGCCGTCCTGCTTCTCGATGCCGCCGATGCGGTGCTCCAGGCCCGGCGTGCCCGGGAGGGCCCACGGCCGGGCCAGGGTCTTGGCGTCCCGCTTGTAGGGCCAGAAGACCTCGGTGCCGTCGGCCAGGGTGTGGTTCGGGCCCTGCGCGAACTGCACCCGCAGGTCGGGCAGCTCGTCCAGTTCGGGGATCCGCCAGGGTTCGGAGCCGTTGGCCAGGTAGCCGTCGGACAGCAGCATCACGGGGGTGCGGTAGGTCAGCGCGATCCGGGCCGCGTCCAGCGCCGCGTCGAAGCAGTCCGCGGGGGTGCGCGGCGCGACGACCGGGACCGGGGCCTCGCCGTTGCGGCCGTACATCGCCTGCAGCAGGTCCGCCTGCTCGGTCTTGGTGGGCAGGCCCGTCGAGGGGCCGCCGCGCTGGATGTCGACCACCAGCAGCGGCAGCTCCAGGGACACCGCCAGGCCGATGGTCTCGCTCTTGAGGGCGACGCCCGGACCGGAGGTGGTGGTGACCGCGAGCGAACCGCCGAAGGCGGCGCCCAGGGCGGCGCCGATGCCGGCGATCTCGTCCTCGGCCTGGAAGGTCCGCACGCCGAAGTTCTTGTGCTTGGACAGCTCGTGCAGGATGTCCGAGGCCGGGGTGATCGGGTAGGAGCCGAGGAAGAGCGGCAGGTCGGCCTGCCGGCTCGCGGCGATCAGGCCGTAGGCGAGGGCCAGGTTGCCGGAGATGTTCCGGTAGGTGCCGACGGGGAAGGCCTTGGCGGCCGGGGCGACCTCGTAGGAGACCGCGAAGTCCTCCGTGGTCTCGCCGAAGTTCCAGCCCGCGCGGAAGGCGGCGATGTTGGCGGCCGCGATGGCGGGCTTCTTGGCGAACTTGGTCTGCAGGAACTTCTCGGTGCCCTCGGTGGGCCGGTGGTACATCCACGACAGCAGGCCCAGGGCGAACATGTTCTTGCTGCGCTCGGCCTCCTTGCGGGAGAGCTCGAACTCCTTCAGTGCCTCGACCGTCAGCGTGGTCAGGGGCACGGGGTGGACCTGGTAGCCGTCCAGGGAGCCGTCCTCCAGCGGGGAGGCGGTGTAGCCGACCTTCTGCAGAGCGCGCTTGGTGAACTCGTCGGTGTTGACGATGAGCTCCGCGCCGCGGGGCAGGTCGCCGATGTTCGCCTTCAGAGCGGCCGGGTTCATCGCCACCAGCACGTTGGGCGCGTCACCCGGGGTGAGGATGTCGTGGTCGGCGAAGTGGAGCTGGAAGGAGGACACGCCGGGCAGGGTGCCGGCGGGGGCGCGGATCTCGGCCGGGAAGTTCGGCAGGGTCGACAGGTCGTTGCCGAAGGACGCCGTTTCCGAGGTGAACCGGTCACCGGTGAGCTGCATACCGTCACCGGAGTCACCCGCGAACCGGATGATCACCCGGTCCAGGCGGCGGACGTCCTTCGCGCCGGCCGCCCTGCGCTGCTCTCCTACGACGGCTCCGTCGGCCTGCTCCGCTGGACTGCTGACCTGGCTGGTCACTGAACTGGACCTCCTTCGAGGCGGCTGTGTGGGAGCGGCCTTCCCGAAGACCTTCCCAGGATCAACCCTACGTCCGTTAGGGTCGCCTTCCCTGTGTCGTTCGTATGGTGGACTCGCCCGTCGGGCGCGCTCTGTCCAGCTTTGCCACCCTTTGCCGATACCCCCGGTTCTCCTCGGAAGACGCTCCGCCCTGGTTCCCTGGTTCTAGGCTCGGCCTCCCGCCCGTGGTCACGCTCGCGGCACGGTCGACCCCTCATCTGACACAGTGTCAACCCATCAGGAGTTCAGATAGGTGAGCACGGCCAGAACACGCCGGTGATCCCCGTCACTCTGGGACAGGCCGAGCTTCAGGAAGATGTTGCTGACGTGCTTCTCCACCGCACCGTCGCTCACCACCAGCTGCCGGGCGATCGCGGAGTTCGTACGCCCCTCGGCCATCAGCCCCAGGACCTCCCGTTCGCGCGGGGTGAGGCCGGCGAGCACGTCCTGCTTGCGGCTGCGCCCCAGCAGCTGCGCGACCACCTCCGGATCCAGCGCCGTACCCCCCTGCGCCACCCGGACCACCGCGTCGACGAACTCGCGCACCTCGGCCACGCGGTCCTTCAGCAGATAGCCGACACCGCGGCTGGAACCGGCCAGCAGTTCGGTGGCGTACCGCTCCTCCACGTACTGCGACAGCACCAGCACGCCGAGACCGGGATGGGCCTTGCGCAGCCGCACCGCGGCCCGCACCCCCTCGTCGGTGTGCGTCGGCGGCATCCGTACGTCCGCCACGACCACGTCCGGCAGTGCGTCCTGCTCGTGCAGCTCGGTGATGGTCTTGATCAGCGCGTCGGCGTCGCCCACCCCGGCCACGACCTCGTGCCCTCGGTCGGTCAGCAACCGGGTCAGGCCCTCCCTGAGCAGCACCGAGTCCTCGGCGATGACCACCCGCACCCTGTCCTCCACGATCCTCGGCCCCCCACAGCCTCATCCCGTCCGCCGACAGCCGGCGCCGGTCCCGGCGCCGCCCGTACGGCGTCCGTACGGCGTCCGTACGGCACAGTCCAAGGGTCAAGCATCCCAGCATGGGGACCCTGCCGCGCGCGGGCCGTGGGAATGCGGTGGGAATGCCGTGGGGACAGCCGTGGGAACAGGGGGAGCACACGACGGGTTTCGGCCGCCGGTGATTCGGTGACGATCACCGGCCTCACGGTTTCACTGCGCGTTTCACCTTCACTGCGCGTTTCACCGCGCCTTTCAGCCCGCGTTTCACCCCCGCCAGGGCAGCTCCGCGGTCACCCGGGTCGGCCCGCCCGCCGGCGAGTCCACCACCAGGATCCCGTCGACCGCGTCGAGCCGCTCAGCCAGCCCGGCCAGCCCCGAACCGGCCGGGACGTCGGCGCCCCCCACCCCGTCGTCCACGACCTGCAGCATCAGCCGGTCTTCCGCCCGCCACACGTCGACCGAGGCGGACCTCGCCCCGCTGTGCTTGCTGATGTTCTGCAGCAGCTCGGACACCGTGAAGTACGCGATCCCCTCGATCGCCGGCGCCGGGCGCCGCGTCAGGTCCACCTCGACCTGCACCGGCACCGTGCAGCGGGAGGCGACCGCGGACAGCGCGGCGTCCAGGCCCCGGTCGGTCAGCACCGCCGGGTGGATCCCGCGCGCCAGGTCCCGCAGCTCCTGCAGCGCCGTCTTCACCTCGCCGTGCGCCTCATCGACCATCCGCGCGGCCGCCTGCGGATCCTCCGTGAGCTTTTCCTTCGCCAGCCCCAGATCCATCGCCAGCGCGACCAGCCGGGCCTGCGCACCGTCGTGCAGATCGCGTTCGATGCGCCGCAGGTCGGCGGCCGCCGTGTCGACCACGACCCCTCGGTCCGACTCCAGCTCGACCACCCGCGCCGACAGCTGCGACGGTCCGAGCAGCCCGTGCACCAGCACCCGGTCCACCGTCGTCAGCGCCCGCACGATCCATGGCGTGGCCAGCGTGATCAGCAGGCCGACCAGGGCGGTCACCGTGATCTCGAACGGGTTGTCGAGAAAGATCTGGTGGTGCTCGTCGCCGTAGAGCTGGATGCCACCCTGACCGGCCCACATGGGGAAGACCCAGAACCACAGCGGGTACGTCAGCAGTGACCAGCCCAGCGGCCAGAGGACCGCGGTGACCGTGAAGGAGAAGACCGCCCACGGGAACTGCAGCATCGCGTACAGCAGGGCCCGCCACGAGGAGCCGCTCTTCAGCACGGCCCCCATCCAGGCCAGCGCGCCCTGGCGCTGCATCCGCAGCGGCTGCGGCTCGGCCACCTGAAGACCCAGCAGCCCGCGCGCCCGCGCCCGCTCCAGCGCGCCGAACCCGCGGCAGCCGGCCAGCCCCGCCGCCAGCACCGGGATACCGAGGAACGTCACCAGCAGGCCGGCGCCCAGCGACACCATCGTGACGGCGTACGTGAACAGCGTGATGCCGATCGGCAGGCTCAGCAGCACATAGCCCAGCTCGCGCCAGGTCCGCCCCTCGAACGGCGCCCGCAGCCCGGCGGGCAGCCGGTGCCGCTCCCCGTCGGCGCCGTGTCCCGCGCCCGCCCCGGGGTGTCCGGCCCCGCCATAGGGCGCGTATCCCCGTCCGTACCCCTGTTCGTACTCGGTGGCCATCGGCGTGTCCCGTTCCCCTCGTCCTGCGTCCTGCGTCCTGCGTCCTGGGCACTGCGTACTTGCGTACTGCGTCGTGGGTGTCGTGTGTGCGGCGCCGTGCGTGTACCTCTGCACGGCGGTGTGCGTGTACCTCCACCCTGCTCGGTCGCAGGTCACCGGACCATGGAGGGCGTCGGCGTCTTGGCCGGGGGGTTTTCCCTACCCCTGGCCGGGGGCGTCCTTGCGGTCCCGCCAGGGCAGCTCCGCCGTGACGGTCGTCGGTCCGCCCGGCGGCGACTCCACGACGAACAGGCCGTCCACGGCGTCCAGCCGCTCGGCCAGACCGCGCATGCCCGTACCGCCGTCCAGGCGCGCTCCGCCGCGCCCGTCGTCCCACACCTGGATGAGCAGCCGGCCGTCGGACCGCCACACGTCGACCGAGGCTGACCTCGCCGCGCTGTGCTTGCTGATGTTCTGCAGCAGCTCGGAGACGGTGAAATAGGCGATCCCCTCGATGGCCGCGGCCGGACGCGTGTCCAGGTCGGCCGTCACCTTCACCGGAACCGTGCAGCGGGAGGCCACCGCCGACAGGGCCGCATCAAGACCCCGGTCCGTCAGCACGGCGGGATGGATGCCGCGGGCGAGGTCGCGCAGTTCCTGCAGCGCGAGCTTCACCTCGCCGTGCGCCTCCTCCACCATCGCCGCCACGTGCTCGTCGGCCCGGCCCTCCAGCAGCTTCTCCTTGGCCAGGCCCAGCCCCATGGCCAGGTTGACCAGCCGGGCCTGCGCACCGTCGTGCAGGTCGCGTTCGATGCGCCGCAGGTCGGCGGCCGCCGTGTCGACCACGACCCCCCGGTCGGACTCCAGTTCGGCGATCCGGCGCTCCAGCTCGTCCGAGGGCGAGAGCAGGGCCCGCACCATCGCCCGGTCCACGTTCGCCAGGCCCCGAGCGATGAACGGCAGCACCGGCCACAGCACGAACAGCGAGGTCAGCGTGACGACGAAGGTGAGGATCCCCCAGGGCAGCCGGATGAAGTCGTACAGGACCGTGCGCCAGCCCACCGGGTCCTTCAGCGCCAGCCACAGCCGGTTGAACGCCCCCTTCGTCCGGTGCAGCGGCAGCGGACTCGGTTCGTCGATCCGCACCCCGAGCAGCGCCCGGGCCCGGGCCCGCTCCAGCCGGCCCAGTTTCCGCGCCCCCAGCAGCCCGGCGGCGAGCAGCGGGAGACCGACCACGGTGATCGTCAGCGCGGCGCCGGTGACCAGCACCGTCATCACGTAGGTGAAGCCGAGCAGCGACACGGGGAGGTTCACCAGGAGATGCGTGATCTCCTTCCAGGTGGGCAGGTCGTAGGCGAGACGAGCCCGCGGCGGGCGGTCGTCGGCGCCGGTCGCCGCCGGGCCGGTGGACGAGATGCGTGCGGTCATACGGGCCAGCGTGCCGCGCTGTGTGCGACGGCGCCATGAGGTCGGCCGCCCTGGCCCGACGGGGGAAAACCCCACCCGCGTGTCTCAAGGTGTGACGGGCTGCTTACCGTCTCTTTATCAGGGCCTAGACTCCCGTGCGTACAGATCGTCGAACACAGGGTTCACGACGGTACCCGGGGCACAGAAGTCACGAGGTCAGGGAGCGAGGGACGGACGGTGCGGGAGACGTTGCGGGGGTCGACCGCCGTCGTCGCGGCGGACTACTTCCAGTCCTATTCGGTCGTCGGGCTGCTCGCCCTCGTGGGCGTGCTGTTCGTGGCGATCGCCTTCGGCGCGGGCCGCCTGCTGCGTCCGGTGGTGCCCACGCCGGAGAAACTCCTGACGTACGAGTGCGGCGTCGACCCCGTCGGCGAGGGCTGGGCCCACACCCAGGTCCGCTACTACGTCTACGCCTTCCTGTACGTGATCTTCGCCGTCGACTCGATCTTCCTGTTCCCGTGGGCGACGGTCTTCGCCGCCCCCGGCTACGGCGCGACGACGCTGGTGGAGATGTTCATCTTCCTCGGCTTCCTGGCCGTGGGCCTGCTGTACGCATACAAGAAGGGCGTCCTGGCATGGACGTGAACCCGACGACTTCCGAGGCACCTTCGGCTCTCCCGGCCCCCGCGGCCCCTTCTGGCTCGCCGGGCTCGCCGGCCCCCTCGGTCTCCGAGCCGGTGCTGCTGCCCGAGCCCAAGCGGCTCGGCGCGCTCGCACGCCTTGCCCCCGAGCCGATGAAGGTCGTCCTGAACTGGGGCCGCCGCTACTCCCTGTGGGTCTTCAACTTCGGTCTCGCCTGCTGCGCGATCGAGTTCATCGCCGCCTCGATGGCCCGCCACGACTTCATCCGCCTCGGCGTGATCCCCTTCGCGCCGGGCCCCCGCCAGGCCGACCTGATGGTGGTGTCCGGCACGGTCACGGACAAGATGGCCCCGGCGGTGAAGCGTCTGTACGAACAGATGCCCGAACCGAAGTACGTGATCTCCTTCGGCGCCTGCTCCAACTGCGGCGGCCCGTACTGGGACTCCTACTCGGTCACCAAGGGCGTCGACCAGATCATCCCGGTCGACGTCTACGTCCCCGGCTGCCCGCCACGTCCCGAAGCGCTGCTCCAGGGGATTCTCAAGCTCCAGGAGAAGATCGCCCGCGAGTCGCTGGGCGAGCGGTACGGCGCCGAGGCACCCAGGGCCTCCGTGGCCGCGCTGCAGAGCGGGCTGGTGCGCCCGCCGGCCCCGACTCCGGCCTCGGCCCCGGCCACCGAGGAGGGGCGATGACCGCCGTCGGCTGGCTGCCCGCGTCCGCCGAGGAGCTCTTCGGCGCCGAGGCCACGGCGGAGCAGTCTTACGAGGTCCTCACCGTGGACGTACCGCCGTCGTCCTGGATCTCCGCGCTGCGCACCGCCCGTGACGAACTCGGCTGCACCTATTTCGACTGGCTGAGCGCGGTCGACGAACCCGGCACGGGCTTTCGCGTCTCGGCCCACGTCGTCGCCCTGTCCCCGGTACGTCGGCTGCTCCTGCGGACCACCGTTCCGCACGAGGCGCCGGTCCTGCCGACCGGCGTGGAGGTGTACGCCGGCGCGACCTGGCACGAGCGCGAGACACACGAAATGTTCGGCGTCGTCTTCGAGGGCCACCCGGGCCTGGACCACCTGCTCCTGCCGGAGACCTTCGAGGGTCACCCCCTGCGCAAGGACTTCGTCCTCGCGTCCCGCGTCGCCAAGGCCTGGCCCGGAGCCAAGGAACCGGGCGAATCGGACCACGGCGGTCCGAAGCGTCGGCAGATGCTGCCCCCGGGCGTCCCCGACCCCAACGAGTGGGGCCCCTTGAAGGGCCAGCTGCCACCTGCCCCGGCCCGCCCGGCCCGGGGCGCGGGACGCGCGGCCGGCGAGCGCCCGGCGCGGGCGGCCGGTGAACGTCCGGCGCGGGCGGCCGGTGAGCGTCCGGCGCGGCGCACGCGCACGGCGGCGGAGGGCTCGGCGAGCCAGACGGCGGCGACGGAGCAGCAGGCCGCGGCTGAGGCTGCGCTGACGGGGACATCGACGGAGGCGCCGGCGGAGACATCGACGAAGGCGCCGGCGGAGACATCGACGAAGGCGCCGGCGGAGACATCGACGAAGGCGCCGGCGGAGACATCGACGGAGACCCCGACGGAGACCCCGACGGTGGAAAGGCCGGCTGCGGAGCCTTCCGGGGCGCAGGAGCCGGTGGGTCCGGGTGCGGGCTCGGGCGCGGGTGCAGGTGCTGGTGCGGGCTCGGGTGCAGGTGCGGCCGGTGCCGCACGTGCCGGCGGCCCGCGTCGTGCCCGCAGCGCCTCCGGGGGCTCGGCGTCGCAGCGAACGGAACTGTCGGACGCCGCCGAACAGACCTCCCGGCCGGCCGGACCCCACCGTGCCCGGAGTGCCTCCGGGGGCTCGGCGTCGCAGCGAACGGAACTGTCGGACGCCGCCGAACAGACCTCCCGGCCGGCCGGACCCCACCGTGCCCGCAGCGCCTCTGAGGATTCGGCCTCTCAGCGAGCCCGGTCGGCAGCCTCCACGCCGCCCGAGCCGCCCACGCCCCCGCGCGGCTCGGACGCCCCCTGGCACCACGCCCGGCCGGCCTTCGACGCCCCCGAACCAAAGGCAGCGCGAACCCCCGAGGAACCGCCCGCGACAGAACCCGCCCCCGCACCGCAGGCCACCGGCCACCTGCCCGAGCCCGCACGCGACCAGCCCGCGCGCGACGACCGGCCCGGGCCGACATCGGATGACCCGGCCGAGTCCGCGCATGACGACCGGACCGGAGCCGCGGCCCGGCACCGGCCCGGATCCGACACCGGCAAGAAGCCCGGCCCCACGGCCGACCAGCTCCCGGGCGACCCGGCCGAAGCCCAGACCACCGACGACCCCGAAGGAGGCCCGCAGTGAACGACGCGGTGGACGTCGCCCTGCGACTCCTCATCGTCTTCGTCGTCTTCCTCACCTTCCCCCTGATCGTCGGTCAGACCGAGCACAAGGTGATGGCCCACATGCAGGGCCGCCTCGGCCCGATGTACGCGGGCGGCTTCCACGGCTGGGCCCAACTGGTCGCGGACGGCGTGAAGTTTGTGCAGAAGGAGGACGTGGTCCCGGCCGGCGCTGACCGCCGCATCTTCCAGCTCGCCCCCGCCGTGGCGCTGCTCCCGTATCTCCTGATCCTGCTCGCCATTCCGATCGGCCCCGGTGAAGGAGCCGTCGGACAGGTCCTCGACGCGGGCATCTTCTTCGTGCTCGCGGTCATGGGCGTCGGCGTCCTCGGCTCCCTCATGGCCGGCTGGGCCTCCGCCAACAAGTTCTCCCTCCTCGGCGGTCTGCGCACCGCCGCTCAGCTCCTCGCCTACGAACTCCCGATGCTGCTCGCCGCCGCCTCCGTCGCGATGGCGGCCGGCACCGTCTCGATCCCCGGCATCCTCCACGCCTTCCACTGGTGGTGGCTGCCCTGGCAGATCGTCGGCGCGATCGTCTTCTTCGTCGCCGGACTCGCCGAACTGCAACGTCCCCCGTTCGACATGCCCGTCGCCGACTCGGAGATCATCTTCGGCGCGTACACCGAGTACACCGGTCTGCGCTTCGCCCTGTTCCTCCTCGCCGAGTACGCCGGAATCATCGTCCTGTGCGGCCTGACCACCGTTCTCTTCCTGGGCGGCTGGCACGGCCCCTGGGGCGCCGACGGCCTCGGCTGGCTCTGGACCCTCCTGAAGACGGCCGTCCTCGCCTTCGTCGTCATCTGGCTGCGCGTGACCTATCCCCGTCTGCGCGAAGACCAGCTCCAGAAGCTCTCCTGGACCCTCCTCGTCCCTCTCTCCCTCGCCCAGATCGCCCTCACCGGCATCGTCAAGGTGGTGATCTCCTGATGGCCCCGATTCCTGGCTCCGGCCTCGCCAAGGGCCTGGCCGTCACCCTGCGCACGATGACGAAGAAGACCGTCACCGAGCAGTACCCGGAGACCAAGCCGGACCTCCCGCCGCGCACCCGCGGCGTCATCGGCCTGTTCGAGGAGAACTGCACGGTCTGCATGCTGTGCGCCCGCGAGTGCCCGGACTGGTGCATCTACATCGACTCCCACAAGGAGACGGTCCCGGCGCCCACCCCCGGCGGACGCGAACGCAGCCGGAACGTCCTCGACCGCTTCGCCATCGACTTCTCCCTGTGCATGTACTGCGGTATCTGCATCGAGGTCTGTCCTTTCGACGCCCTGTTCTGGTCCCCGGAGTTCGAGTACGCCGAGACCGACATCCGCGACCTCACCCACGAGCGCGAAAAGCTCCGCGAGTGGATGTGGACCGTCCCCGCCCCGCCCGCCCTGGATCCCGGCGCGGAGGAACCCAAGGAGATCGCCGCCGCCCGCAAGACCGCCGAGAAGCTGGCGGCGGCGCGGGCCGAGCAACAGGCCGAGTCGCAGGAGGGAGAATCGTGAGCACCGCCGCAGCCGCTGCTGCCACCGCGACGCACGCCACGACGACCGCCGCCGCGCAGAGCCACGGCTTTCTCTCCCCGACCGGCGTCGAGATCGCCTTCCTCCTCGTCGGCCTGGTCACCTTCGGCGCCGCCCTCGTCACGGTCACCACCCGGCAGCTGGTGCACGCCGCCCTCTGGCTGGTGGTGGCCCTCGGCGGCCTCGCCGTCGAGTACCTCCTGCTCACCGCCGAGTTCATCGCCTGGATGCAGGTCCTCATCTACGTCGGTTCCGTCGTCGTTCTCCTCCTGTTCGGTCTGATGCTCACCAAGGCCCCCATCGGCCGCTCCCCGGACGCCGACTCCGGGAACCGCTGGGCCGCCCTCACCGTGGCCGTCGCCGCCGCGGCCGCCCTGGTCTGGGTGGTCGTCGACGCCTTCCGCACCACCTGGATCGACCTGGACGGAGCCGCCGCCGGCTCGACGAAGGTCACCGGCGCAAGCCTCTTCCAGAACTGGGTGCTGCCCTTCGAGGCCCTCTCCGTCCTCCTCCTCGCCGCCCTGGTCGGCGCGATCGTCCTGTCCCGCAGGGCGAAGGCGGACGCGGACGCGGCCGGGACGACCACCGCGACCGCCCAGGCCGCCCCCACCGCTCCCGCCACGCCGAGCGACCAGGCGACCGCCCCGGACACCCGCGGCGAAGCCCGTGGCGCGAAGGAAGGTGTCCGCTGATGCACCTCGCCTATCCCGCCGTGCTGTCCGCCCTCCTGTTCTGCACGGGCTTGTACGGCGTCCTCGCCCGGCGCAACGCGATCCTGGTCCTGATGTCGGTCGAGCTGATGCTCAACGCCGTCAACCTCAACCTGGTCGCCTTCGACGTCTGGCTCAGCAAGGCCGCCGTGGAGACCCTGCACTCCGGCCAGGCCCTGACCCTGTTCACCATCGCCATCGCGGCCGCCGAGATCGGCATCGGCCTGGCGATCGTCCTCGCCGTCTACCGCAACCGCGGCACCTCGGACATCGACCGGCTCCGTGATGCCGCCGAGGGCCACGACGACGGCCCCGACAGCGACACCGCCGCGACCGCGCAGGCCGCTGAGAAGGCTGAGGCCACCGCGTGACCACCACCACCCTCGCCGTCCTCGTCCCTCTCCTTCCGTTCCTGGGCGCCGCCGCCGGCCTGCTGCTCGGCCGCACCGCTCCCGGGTTCGTCCGACCGCTCGCCGTACTTCCGACGTTCACGTCCCTGGTCCTGGCCGTGGTGGTCGCCGTACACCAGGGCGGCGGCCAGGCCATCGACGCCGCAACCGAGCTCACCCCCACCGGTTCGGTCCCGATCTACCTCGCCCTGTACATCGACGGCTTCGCCGCGCTCGTCGCCGTCCTGGTCGGCGTCGTCGCCACCTGCGTGCAGATCTACTCGACGGGCTACCTGCGCGACGACCCGCGCTACCCCTCGTACGCCGCTCTCGTCTCCCTGTTCACCTCCGCGATGCTGCTCGTCGTTTACTCGGGCGACCTGATGGTGCTGCTGGTCGGCTGGGAAGTCATGGGCATCTGCTCGTACTTCCTGGTCGGCCACTACTGGGAGACCCCGGAGGCCCGTGCCGCCTCCATCAAGGCCTTCCTGGTCACCAAGCTCGGCGACGTGCCCTTCCTGATCGGTCTGTTCGCGCTCGGCACCGACGCCGGTTCCTTCCGCATCACAAAGGTGCTCGGCGCCGTCGCGAGCGGGGGCCTGCACCACCCGACGCTGATCGGCCTGCTTCTGCTCGCGGGCGTGGCGGGCAAGTCGGCGCAGTTCCCGCTGCACACCTGGCTCCCCGACGCGATGGCGGGCCCGACACCCGTCTCCGCACTGATCCACGCCGCGACCATGGTCGCGGCCGGCGTCTACTTCGTCGCCCGTCTCCTCCCCGTCTTCCAAGCCTCGTCGGCCACGATGATCGTCCTCGCCGCCATGGCCGCTGTGACGATGGCCGGCTCGGGCCTCGCCGCGCTCGCCCAGGACGACATCAAGCGCGTCCTCGCCTACTCGACGATCAGCCAGCTCGGCTACATGACCGGCGCCCTCGCCGTCGGCGACCGCGGCGCCGCCGTCTTCCACCTCCTGTCCCACGGCGCCTTCAAGGCGCTGCTCTTCCTCGCGGCCGGTGTGATCATCCACGCCGCCGGCACCAACTCGCTCGCCGCCATGTCCCGCATGAGCAACCTGCGCGACCGCGTCCCCGACGCCTACTGGACGATGACCGTGGCACTGCTCGCACTCGCCGCGATCCCGCCCTTCAGCGGCTTCTTCTCCAAGGAGTCCGTCCTCGGCGCCGCCGAGCGGGTCGCCGCCGGCCACACCGACCACGTCCCCGGCGCCACGGGCTGGATCGTCCTGGTCGCCGGTCTCGTCACCGCCCTGCTCACCGGCGCCTACGCCATGCGCCTGTGGCTGCTGGCCTTCCGCGGCCGGGGCGCCGAAGCCCCCGACCACGGCAAGCAGCCCCTGGCGATGAACGCCGTGCTGTGGGTGCTCGCCGTGCCGTCCCTCGCCCTCGGCGGGCTCACCTTCCGCGTGCTGCCTCACTGGTTCGACGGCCGCGACCTCAGCCCGACCCTCGCCACCTCCGTGCTCGGCACGGGCGTGGCCCTGGTCGGAGGCATCGTCACCTACGGCGCCTGGCGGCACACGACGGCTCTAGCAGCCCGAGTCCCGCTGGGCGCGGTCGTGGCTCACCCGGAGGCCGACGCCGGCCTGGTCGAGGCCGAGGCCATCGCCATGCACAAGCCGGTGTACGGAGACGTCGCCTACGCGGCCGACCCCGCGGACCCGGGACGGCTGCTGCTCGGCCCGCTGCACCGGCACGCGGCCGTCGGCTTCCACCTCGACACCGTGTACAGGGTCCTCTTCGTCCGCCCGGTCCTGGCCGGAGCAAGTCTCGTCCGGTTCCTCGACCGCGAGGTCGTCGAGACCTACGTACGCGGCGCCGGCGCCCTACCCCGCCTGCTCGGGGCCGCCGTACGGCGCGCCCAGACCGGCAATGTGCAGACCTATGTGAGCGCGCTGCTCGCCGGCACCGTCGTCCTGGTGGTCGCCGCCGTCCTCGTCGCCACGGGAGCGTGAGCAGGCGTGATCGATATCAACGAGTCCGTGATGCAGTTCCTTCTGGCATTCGTCGTCGTCGGCCCGCTCCTCGGCGCGCTCGCCGCCCTCCTGCCGGCCCCGCCCGGGCTGAAGGGGAAGTCACCCGAGCAGGCCGTGCTGCGGCACGGCGTGACCGTCACCGGCGTGGTCCTCGCCGCCGCCATCGTCCTCGCGCTCGGCTTCGACCACGGCCACCCGTCGAAGATGCAGGCCACGACCGACATCAGCTGGATTCCCGCGCTCCATGTGCGCATCCACCTCGGCATCGACGGCATTTCCCTCCCCCTTGTCGTCCTGACCGCGCTGCTGACCTTCCTGTGCGCGCTGTACTCCTACTTCAAGATGCCCTCGGGCCCCACCCCGAAGGCCTTCGTCGCGCTGCTGCTCGTCCTGGAGTCCGGCACCCTCGCGACCTTCGCCGTCCTCGATCTGCTGTTGTTCTTCCTCGCCTTCGAGACGGTGCTCGTCCCGATGTACTTCCTCATCGCCCGCTGGGGCGGCGAGGGCCGCCAGGCCGCCGCCTGGCGCTTCATCCTCTACACACTGCTCGGTTCCGTCGTCATGCTGCTCGGCCTGCTCCTGATCGGAATCAAGGCGGGCACATTCGACATGGTGGCACTCGCCACTGACAACGGCCGGTCGCTGACCGCATCCGTGCAGGTCATCGCCGTTTTGGCGATCGGGATCGGACTCGCGGTCAAGACGCCGATGTGGCCGCTGCACAGCTGGCTGCCCGACGCCCACACCTCCGCGCCGACCGTCGGCTCGGTCCTGCTGGCCGGCGTCCTGCTGAAGATGGGTACGTACGGTTTCATCCGAATCCTGCTGCCGATCGCACCCCACGGCTTCCACACCTTCGCGCCCTACCTCGCCGCCTTCGCCGTCGTCGGGATCATCTACGGGTCCCTGGCCTGCCTCGCCCTCGCCAAGCAGGGCGCGAAGGGCGACCTCAAGCGGCTCATCGCCTACTCCTCCGTCGGCCACATGGGCTTCGTCCTGCTCGGCATCGCCACCACGACCCCGACCGGCGTGAACGGCGCATTGTTCGCCAACATCGCCCACGGCCTCATCACCGGCCTGCTGTTCTTCCTGGTCGGCGCGCTGAAGGACCGCACCGGCACCACCGACCTCGACACCCTCGCCGAGGAGTCCGGCGCCGGCCTCTACGGCAAGGCGCCGCGCCTCGGCGGTCTGCTCGCGTTCGGCGCGGTCGCCTCGCTCGGCCTGCCCGGGCTGGCCGGGTTCTGGGGAGAGATGCTCGCGCTGTTCGGGGCCTTCAAGCCCGCCGCCGACCTCAGCCGGCCCGCCTTCCTCACCTTCATGGCCATCGCCGCGTTCGGCACACTGCTGACCGCCGCGTACATGCTCGTCGTGGTCCGCCGGGTCTGCATGGGAGCCGTGCCGCAGCAGGCCCCGAAGCTCGCCGACGTCCACACGTACGAGTTCGCGGCCTGGACCCCGCTCGTCGCCCTCACCGTCCTCGCCGGGCTGTGGCCGAGGGCCCTGCTCGGGCTGACCGACCCGGCCGTGCAGCAGCTTCTGGCAGGAGGCACCCGATGAGCGCCCTGGCCCAGCCCCTCGTCCAGTCGGTGGTCGAGTCCGTCGACTGGCTCGCGATCGCTCCGCCCACCATCACCGCGGTGGCGGGAATCGCCGTGCTCATCGCCGACCTGTTCGTGCCACAGGCGCGCAAGCCCCTCCTCGGCTGGGCCTCCGTGGCAGGCCTCGCCGCCGCGGCCCTCATGCTGCTGCCCCTCCTGCACGGTAACCGCAGCACCTTCTGCCTGACGCAGCACGCAGACGTCTGCAGTTACACCGCCGACCACTTCACCCTCGTCATCCAGTTCCTGGTCCTCGGCGCCGCCCTCCTCGCCGCCCTGCTCTCGGTCACCACCCTCAAGGACGCGCGCGGGGGACTCCCCGAGGGGGAGTACTGGTTCCTGCTGCTGTCCGCCGCCGCCGGTGCCGCACTCCTGCCCGCCTCCCGCGACCTGGCCACCCTGGTCGTCGCCCTGGAGGTCGCCTCGCTTCCCGTCTTCGCACTGGTCGGCCTGCGGTACGGCAACCGCAAGTCCTCCGACGCGGCCCTGAAGTTCTTCCTGTCGTCGGTCACCGCGACCTCCGTCAGCCTCCTGGGCATCAGCTTCGTCTACGCCTGCACCGGCACCCTCTACCTCACCCAGATCGCCGGCCGGATCCAGCACGTCGACGGACAACTCCACACGCTCGCCCAGACCGGCGTCGTCCTCACCCTCGTCGGCTTCGCCTTCAAGACGGCAGCCGTCCCCTTCCACTTCTGGGTGCCCGACAGCTACGTGGGCGCGCCCCTGCCGATCGCCGCCTACCTGTCGGTCGTCGGCAAGGCGGTCGGCTTCACCGGCCTGATCCTCGTCACCGTGGTCGCCTTCCCGTCGTACGCCGACGTGTGGGGACCCGCGCTGGCCGCGCTCGCGGCGCTCACCATGACCGTCGGCAACGTCGGTGCCCTGCGCCAGCAGGGCACGCGCGCGTACAGCGCGGTACGGCTGCTGGCCTGGTCCTCCGTCGGCCAGGCCGGTTACCTCCTCGTACCGATCGCCGCCGCCGGGTACTCCCAGGACGCCCAGAAGGCGATCGGCTCCACGGTCGCGTACGCCCTCATGTACGCCGCGGTGAACCTCGGAGCCTTCGCCGTGGTCGCGGTCGTGGGCCGTGCGCGGACCCGCAACCGCGTCACGGACTACCGCGGCCTGTACACCACGAACCCGCTCACCGCCCTGCTCCTGGCCTTCTTCCTGCTGTGCCTCGCAGGGCTGCCGCCGGGCGTCATCGGCCTCTTCGCGAAGGTCACCGTGTTCTCCGCGGCCGTCGACGCCGGACTCGGCTGGCTCGCCGTCGTCATGGCCGTCAACGTCGTCATCGCGCTGTTCTACTACCTCCAGTGGACGGCACTGCTGTTCCGCGCCCCCGAGGGCGAACCCGTCAAACACCGTGTCCCGGCCCCCCTCACGGCCGCGATCACCCTGACGGCCGTACTGGGCATCGCCCTGTCCGGAGCACCCCAGCTCGTGCTGCGGTTCGCGAACACCGGCCTGTTCTGAACACCCAGGACGTCTCCACGCGCGCAGGGGGCACTCGACCCGCACGCGCGCGTGCCGCCCGGCGTCCCGCTCACCCGGACGGCCCGCGCGCCGTCGCACCCACCGGGGAACCCGCGGCCCTCGCCTGGCGTTGACCAGTACGGAAGGGTCCACTGGATGTGACGACACGACACCAGTGGCGTCGAAGCAGCAAGCGAAGGGTTCCCCTGCCGCACCACTTGGAGGGTGTACCGTGCACCGCCGGCACAACGGGCTCAGGACCGCAGTACTCCTTGGGGGACTGTCCGCACTCATCATCGTCATCGGCAGCTTTTTCGGCCGCACCGGCCTGATCGTCGCGGTCCTCGTGGCTCTCGGCACCAACGCGTACGCGTACTGGAACAGCGACAAACTGGCACTGCGTTCGATGCGCGCCCGCCCGGTCAGCGAGTTCGAGGCCCCCGCCCTGTACCGCATGGTCCGCGAGCTCTCCACCCAGGCCCGCCAGCCCATGCCGCGCCTGTACATCTCCCCGACGGAGGCACCGAACGCCTTCGCGACCGGCCGTAACCCGCGCAACGCCGCCGTGTGCTGCACCGAAGGCATTCTGCGCCTGCTGGACGAGCGCGAGCTGCGGGGCGTCATCGGCCACGAGCTCAGCCACGTCTACAACCGCGACATCCTGATCTCGTCCGTCGCCGGCGCCCTCGCCTCCGTGATCATGTTCCTGGTCAACTTCGCCTGGCTGATTCCCGTCGGGCGCTCCGACGACGACGACGGCCCCGGCATCCTCGGCATGCTCCTGATCATGATCCTGGGCCCGCTCGCGGCCACGCTCATCCAACTGGCCATCAGCCGTTCGAGGGAGTACGAGGCAGACGCCTCCGGTGCCCGGATCACCGGCGACCCCCTCGCCCTCGCCAGCGCCCTGCGCAAGCTGGAGGCCGGCACCCAGCAGCTGCCCCTGCCGCCCGAGCCGCGCATCCAGGCCACGAGCCACATGATGATCGCGAATCCCTTCCGCCCGGACCAAGGACTGGCCAAGATGTTCTCGACCCACCCGCCGATGGCGGAACGCATCGCCCGACTCCAACAGATGGCGGGGCGCCACCAGTGAAGACCATCCTCAACGTCATTTGGCTGATCCTGAGCGGCTTCTGGCTGTTCCTCGGGTACCTCCTCGCGGGCGTGCTGCTATGCATCACCATCATCGGCATCCCGTTCGGGATCGCGGCCTTCCGAATCGGTGTCTACGCCCTGTGGCCCTTCGGGTACACCACCGTCGAGCGCCGTGACGCCGGCGCCCCCTCCTGCGTCGGCAACGTACTGTGGCTGGTCCTCGCCGGCTGGTGGCTGGCCCTCGCCCACATCGCCACGGGCATCGCCCTGTGCCTGACGATCATCGGCATCCCGTTCGGCATCGCCAACTTCAAGCTGATCCCGGTCTCCCTGTTTCCGCTGGGCCGCGAGATCGTCCGCACGGACGAGCCGTTCGCGACGCGCTGACGTCCGTTTTCCACAACCTGCCGACTGCTGGTTGTCCACAACCCGCCGGTTTTCCACAGGCCGGCCCGGCTGTCGGTGGCGGCCTGCATGATGAACCCATGACCGAGCACGAGCAGTTGCTGTCACAGGTGGAGGCCAAGGCCCGCAACACCCGTCCATGGGGCTGGCCTTCGCTTCCCGCCCCCGCGGATGCGGACACCATCGCCCGCGCCGAGGCCGCGTTGGGGTTCCGTCTGCCCACCCTGCTCGCGGATCTCTACCTGCGCATAGGAAACGGCGGATTCGGCCCCGAGTACGGCCTGTTGCCCCTGCTCGACAGCGCGCCGGCCGGTGAGCCCGCCGCCGTTGCGCAGTACCTCGCCAACCGTGAGAGCGGCCGGAAGGACCCGGACTGGCCCTGGCCCGAGGGCGTGCTGCCGATATCCCACTGGGGTTGCGCGATGTACGCGTGCGTGGACTGTCGCTCGCCGCAGGCCACGGTGCTGCTCTTCGAGCCGAACCCGGGCGACCCCGACCTCGCCTGGTTCGTGGACGCCCCCAGCCTCGCCGACTGGCTGCGCGCCTGGGTCGAAGGCACGGGGTGGTACGAGGAGAGCGCCGAGGAGCCGGAGATGCTTCCCTGGTCCGACCCCCGCATACGCACGGCACCGCTACCGGCGCCCTGACAGGCACACGCGCGCCAAGGGTGACAGGCGCCGCGCGCACGAAGGTGCCGGGCTCCGCTCGCGCACGCGGTGCCGCTGGGGTGGCTACCGCGCCGCCACCCACCGCCGCGCGCCGTACGCAGCCACGCCCGCCGCCAGCACCGCTGCACCCGCAACCACGGAAACCCACGGCAACGCGAACGCCAGCGTCACGCAGCCGACGAGTCCCACCGCCGGCACCACCCGTGACGCGGGAGCGCGATCGAGGGTCCACGCGGAGGCATTGGCCACCGCGTAATACGCCAGCACCCCGAAGGAGGAGAAGCCGATCGCGCCCCGGACGTCGACCGTGGCGGCCAGGACCGCGACCACCGCACCCACCGCCGGCTCCGCCCGGTGCGGCACCTGGAAGCGGGGATGCACGGCCGCGAGCGCGCCGGGCAGATACCGGTCCCGGGCCATGGCCAAGGTGGTGCGCGAGACCCCCAGGATCAGGGCGAGCAGCGAGCCCAGAGCGGCCACGGCGGCGCCGACCCGTACCACCGGCACCAGTGCGGGTGCCCCCGCCGCGCGCACCGCGTCGGCCAGAGGCGCGCCCGACTGCCCGAGGCCGGCCGGACCCAGCACGGAAAGGACAGCCACCGCCACACATACGTACACGGCCAGCGTGATGCCGAGAGCCAGCGGGATGGCACGAGGGATGGTGCGCGCGGGGTCCCGTACCTCTTCGCCGAGGGTCGCGATCCGTGCGTACCCGGCGAACGCGAAGAAGAGCAGCCCGGCCGCCTGCAGCACACCGTCGGCGCCCTCGGAACCCACGATGGCCAGCCGCCCGGCGTCGGCGGTACCGGATCCCAGGCATACGACCACCACGGAAGCGAGGACAGCGAGCACGACCGCCACGATCACGCGCGTCACCCAGGCGGACTTCTGGATGCCGCCGTAGTTCACCGCGGTGAGCGCCACCACCGATGCGACCGCCACCGCATGCGCCTGTCCTGGCCAGACGTACGCGCCCACGGTGAGCGCCATCGCGGCACAGGAGGCCGTCTTCCCCACGACGAACGACCAGCCCGCGAGGTACCCCCAGAACGCCCCGAGCCGCTCACGGCCGTACACGTAGGTGCCACCGGACGCCGGGTAGAGGGCGGCCAGCCGGGCCGACGACGTGGCGTTGCAGTACGCGACCACGGCGGCGACGGCGAGGCCGACCAGCAGCCATGATCCCGCCGCGCGGGCCGCCGGTCCGAGGGCGGCGAAGATCCCGGCCCCGATCATCGAGCCGAGCCCGATGACCACGGCGTCTCCGGCCCCCAGGGTGCGTCGCAGCTCGGATGTGGAGGCGGATGGCGTCATGGCTGGCACCCTACTGACCGATGCAACCGCCGGGTGTCGTCGTGACGTCCTCTTCAGCAACGCAGCACGGACACGCGTGTGGCAAGCAGCACGACCGGCACGGGACGAGGACGTCTCGTCCGCACGATGAGAAACAGAGCAGGAAAATCGCACGTCCTGCGGGCACACTGCCTGTGTCCGCCGAAGATCACAGCGCCGGGACAGTGCAGACACAGCGCGGAAGGGCAGGTTCAGGGCATGAGCATCATCAGCTGGATCATTCTGGGGCTGTTGGCCGGGGCCATCGCCAAGTTCCTGCTGCCCGGCCGTGACCCGGGCGGTTTCATCGGCACCACCCTCATCGGCGTGGCCGGGGCGTTCATCGGCGGTTGGATCTCCGCCCGCTGGTTGCATCATCCGGTCAGCAAGCACTTCTACGACGGCGCCACCTGGGCCGCGGCGATCGGTGGGTCACTCGTGCTGCTGATCGCCTACCGCATCCTGTTCGGTAACTCGCGCGACTGAGCGCGCCCTTGAGCCGCAGCCAGCAGGCGAGAAGGGTGGGCACCAGCCGGGTGCCCACCCTTCCTCGTTCGACCGCCGAGCGCCTGCCCGCGGGTCTGCCCAGAGCTGCCGCAGCTACCGGCACATGCGGTTGATCACCGGTAGTTCACGAACTGCAGTGCGAAGTCGAAGTCCTTGCCCTTCAGCAGCGCGATCACGGCCTGAAGGTCGTCGCGGCTCTTGGAGCTGACGCGCAGTTCCTCACCCTGGACCTGGGCCTTGACGCCCTTCGGGCCCTCGTCGCGGATGATCTTCGCCACCTTCTTCGCGTTCTCCTGGGAGATGCCCTCCTCGATCGACGCGAAGATCTTGTACTCCTTGCCGGAGAGCTGGGGCTCGCCCGCATCCAGGGCCTTCAGCGAGACGCCGCGCTTGATCAGCTTGGACTGGAAGACGTCGAGGACGGCCTTCACCCGGTCCTCGGAGTTCGCCTCCATGAGGATCTTGTCCCCGGACCATGAGATCGAGGCACCCACGCCCTTGAAGTCGTAGCGCTGCGAGATCTCCTTGGCGGCCTGGTTGAGGGCGTTGTCGACCTCCTGCCGCTCGACCTTCGAGACGATGTCGAAACTGGAGTCGGCCATGTCCTGTGGCTCCTTGTATCGGGGTGCGTGTCGGTGCGGATCGGCGGGCGTGGGGGTGGCCGCCGAGCCCGGTGTGGATCCGGGCCGCATCCGCACAAGCCTAGCCATCCCCGGCCCTCAGGATGCCGATCAATTGGGTGGCGGAGCACCCCTCCGCATCGGGTATTGTTTACGTCGTTGCCAGGGAGCACCGTCGAAAGGCGGTTCGAACGGCAGCAACCCGGCGGTGTGCCCGAGCGGCCAAAGGGAGCAGACTGTAAATCTGCCGGCTCAGCCTTCCCAGGTTCGAATCCTGGCGCCGCCACTCTGAGAGAGACTCCCTCTGACCAGGTTACTTGCCTGGTCAGAGGGAGTCTCTCGTTTGCTTTCCCTGTTCGATTCGTTGTGGACGCGACGTGGACGTGTCTCACCTCGTACCGCCCATATCCCACTGTTGATCAGTGAGTGTCCCCCAGGTGTCCCCCAGGGGAGAACATGCTCACTCGGGTTCGTTCCACTCCCGGAGGGCTGCGTCGATGCGGCTGTTCGCATGCTCCCGCGTCTGGTCAAGCACCTTGGCGTACACCTTGTGCAGCACTGCGATGCTGTGCCCGGCACGGCGGGCGCACTCCATCGCATCCACGCCGGAACTGAGCCAGAACGACACCCCGGTGTGTCGGAGGTCGTAGGGACGGCGGGCCAGCAGCGAGGCCGTTTCCGTCTCGCTCAGCACATCCCTCCGGGCCTTGGCCCACACCTCCCCATAGCCGGTCTCCTGCAGCAGCCCATTGCGGTTCGTCCGAAAGAGACGACCATCGGGCGCCGTGCCGTGTGCGGCGATGTGCTGCCGCAGCAGACGGACGAAGTGCGGCGGGATCGGCACGGGACGGGAGTCCTTCTTGGCGCGGGCCTTGAGGTGGCGAGCCTCATGCGCCGTTCCGTCGTCGGTCCAGCTCCGTCCGGCCCGGACAACTCCTTCCCGCAGGGTGAGCATCCCCCACCCCGTCTCCGGGAGGTGGCACTGGCTCACGCGCAGTCCGGCGGCCTCGGCGGGCCGCATGGCCGCGTAATACAGGCACCCGAAGAACGCTTCCAGGTGCCGCCCACGTGGCCCCTGCTCGCGCACCCCTGCCAGCAGCGCGCGGACCTGGCGAGGATTGGCGACGCTCTCGGGGTCCACCGCTTCCGCGGTCTTCGGGGCGGTCCACTTCACGGCCGTGATCGGGTTGACCGGCATGGTGAAGTACTGCTCTTCCACGGCGAGCCCTAGAACGTCACTGAGGCAGCCTCGCTTCCGCTTCGCGGTGCGCGGCGACGCCTCCTTCCCGTCCAGCCGTAGGGACAGCGCGTCCAGGGCCAGACGTACGGTCGCCGGGTCCTCCAGCGCGGAGACCGGCATGGAGTGCTTGGAGATCCAGGCCAGGGCGCGGGCCACATCGTCCGGCGGGGTCTCGGCCCAGCGATTCCGGTTGTACGCCCACCCGTACAGCGCGCGCCGCATAAGCGCGGTGTCTGGCATTCCCGTCTTCGTCTTCACGAGCACGGGGGTGATGGTTGCCAGAGCATCGGCATAGTTCTTCCGCGACTTCGCCGGGGCCAGCACCCACTTGCGGTCGACGTACGCACGGCTGTGCTCGTACCACGTGATGGCGCCCTGCTTGGCGCGCAGCTCGGAGATCGGCAAGCCCGTCTCCTCGTCGAACTGGTCACCGCGCCGCACGGCCGACATGAGTTCCGAGCGGCGTCCCTCGGCTTGGACCTTGAGCGTGTAGCTCTTGGAGTGCTTGCGCTCCCCGACCAGCCAGCGCAGACGGTAGGGCTTCGGGCGATCCTTGCGGACCTCGATGGAGTAGAGGCGAACGTCGTAGGTCAGTGCCATATGAACTCCAGAGGGGCCCGCCGGAAGGCTGCTCTCCTGGTGGATTACGCCAACGCCGTTCCTTCGCGTGAGTGGACGACTAACAGAGCCTGTCCTCAGCCCATCGGGGAGCTCTGCCCCGGACTCCATGATCAGGCGCTGCTGCCGGAGGGTGGCAGGGGCACGTACTCGGCGCCGGTTTGGGTGTTTTGCCGTCGGTGGGGTGGCTTGGTGGCTACGGTCGCTGGGGGGATGGGGCGTGGTGGCGCGCTGCAGGTCTGTACGGGGGGTGATGGCTGTGTCGGAGCGTCTGCTGCTGGAGGTCACTGGGGACGGCCGGGTGACGGTGCTGGTGTGGCCGGAGGGCGAGTCGTATCCCAGTCGGGTGGGGGATCCGGTGGCGTTGGTGTGGCCGTTGGACGGATCGGTGCTGGAGGAGTTGCGCTGGTACTTGGAGAAGTATCTGCAGTCGCCATTCGGGGTGTACGGCGAGCGGGGCTCGCAAGCTGCGGCCCAGTTGCCACGGTGGGGTGAGCAGGTCTTCGAGGCGGTGTTCGGCGCTGGGCCGGCCCGGGATGCCTATCTGCGGGCGCGGGCGCGGGCGGAGGCACGGGGCGGCCGGGTCGAGCTGGTGGTGGTGTCGGGGGCGGCGGAGCCGCTGGGCTGGCCGTGGGAGCTAATGGCTGATCCGGGGCGGCCGACGCCGTTGGCACTGGATGCGCAGGTGGCACTCTCGCGCACCATGCCGACGGCGAGTTTGGGCGAGGTTTTCACGGTTGGGGGGTCGCGGCTGCGGGTGCTGATGGTGATCTCCCGGCCGCGTGGCACCCGGGACGTGGGCTATCAGATGATCGCCCGCCCGTTGTTGGACCGGCTGGCGGCGGTGCGCGGGCAGGTGGAGCTGGTGGTGCTGCGCCCGCCGACCCTGGAACACCTGCAGCAGGTGCTGGAGCAGGCTCGGGAGGCGGGCGAGCCGTTCCAGATCGTGCACTTCGACGGGCATGGGGTGTTCGGCCAGCTAGCTGGCCCGTTGGGCGGGGCAGGGAGGCCGGTGATGTTCCGGGGGCCAGGGCCGCAGGGGATGCTGGCGTTCGAGAAGCCGGAGGGCGGATCCGATCTGGTGGCCGCCGATGACGTGGCGCGGGTGCTCAAGCAGGCGCGGGTGCCGGTGGTGGTGCTCAACGCCTGCCAGTCCGCGGTGGTGGGATCCCAGGTCGAGGCGGCGGTGGCCACCCGGCTGCTGCAGGAGGGCACCGCGGCCGTGGTGGCCATGGCCTACAGCGTGTATGCGGTGGCGGCCGCCGAGTTCATGGCGGCTTTCTACGAGCGACTGTTCGCCGGAGACCGGGTGACCGAGGCGGTGGCCGCCGGCCGTCGCCGCTTGGCCCAGCAGGATCTGCGGCCGTCGCCCAAGGGCAGGATGCCGCTGGCCGACTGGGTGGTGCCGGTGCTGTACTCGCGCAGCGAGGTCCGCTTTCCCGGGCTGCGCACCGAACGCCAGGCCGGGCAGTCGCTTGAGGAGATGCTGGACCGCATCCGCGAGCGTCCCCACACCGGGGAGACGCCCCCGGAGGCGGTGCTGGAGGCGGTAGGGGAGTTCATCGGCCGCGACGCCCTGCTCTATACCCTGGACCTGGCCGCCCGGCTCCAGCATGTGGTGGTGCTGCACGGGCCCGGCGGAACGGGCAAGACCGAGCTGGCCAAGGCCTTCGGCCGTTGGTGGCGCGACACCGGTGCGCTGGACCATCCGGACGGGGTGATCTGGCACTCCTTCGAACCCGGCGTCGCCTCCTTCGGCCTGGACGGCGTGATCACCAGCATCGGACTGCGCCTGTTCGGCACCCAGTTCGCCCTGCTCGACCCCGACCAGCGCCAGAGTCTGGTGGAAGAGATCTTGTGCGAGCGCCGGCTGCTGCTGGTGTGGGACAACTTCGAATCCGTGCACACCATGCCCGACCCCACCCAGGCCACCCCGCCCCTGCCCGAGGCCGAGCGCAACAAGCTACGCGACTTCCTGACTCGTATCGCAGCCCACGGCACCAGCGCGGTCATCGTCACCAGCCGCAACCCCGAAACATGGCTCGGCCCCCAGGTGCGCCGGGTGAAGGTGCCCGGCCTGGACACTGAGGAAGCCGGCCAGTACGCCGACCACCTCCTCATCCCCTACCCCGATGCCCAACCACGCCGGGAATTAAAGGCGTTCGGGGAGCTGATGCAATGGCTGGACGGGCACCCGCTGAGCATGCGGATCATCCTGCCGCATCTGAACACCACCAACCCGCAGGACCTGCTGGCCGGCCTCCAGGGCACCACGCCCCTGCCCGACACCACAACTGGCGAGCGCACCACCTGCCTCGCCACCAGCATCACCTACTCCTTCACCCACCTGCCCACCACCGACCAGCACACCCTGGCCGCGCTCAGCCTCCTCCACGGCGTCGCCCACGCCGCCGTCCTGGCCATGTTCTCCGCACACCCGAACGTTCCCGAGCCGTTTCGTGGCCACACGGCCGCCGAGTGGAGACACCTGCTGGACCGGGCGGCGGGGGTGGGACTGCTGACGCCACTGGGGGCGGGCATATACCGCATCCACCCGGCCCTGCCCGCCTACCTCACCACACACTGGCAAACCCAAGCACTCGACACCTACCGCGACCAGCACACCGCCGCCCTGCGCGCGCTGCTGGACGCGCACGCCGCACTTGGCAACTGGCTCATGCAACAGATCCGCAGCGGTGACGCCCAGTTCGCCATGGCATTGATCAGCTATCAGGAGCGGACGCTGGGCAGCATGCTCAGCTACGCCCTCGACCACAGCATGTGGACCCAAGCCCAGGACATCGCCCAGCCGCTGGGCGACTACTGGAACGCGCGGGGACTGACGGAAGAGGCCCGTGCATGGGTTGACAGGGCACGGCTGGTCCTCGAAACCCCTGACGGCACCCCGCCCGACCTGGACACCCCAGCTGGCTCCCTGTGGCTGTTCCTGACCGGCTCCCAAGCCAACCGACAGACGACTCAGGGCCAGTTGGACCAAGCGGGACGGACCTATCGCGAGATCCTCAACGCCCTGCAACAGCAGCCCACCACACCCCAACAACGTGCCCATCTCGCCACCGCCTACCACCAGCTCGGCATGGTCGCGCAGGACCGGGGGCGGCTGGAGGAGGCCGAGGACTGGTACCGCCAATCCCTCACCATCAAAGAAGACCTCAACAACCGGCCCGGCATGGCCACCGCCTACCACCAGCTCGGCACGGTCGCCCAGGAGCGGGGGCGGCTGGAGGAGGCCGAGGACTGGTACCGCCAATCCCTCACCATCGACGAAGACCTCCGCAACCGTCCCGGCATGGCCACCGCCTACCACCAGCTCGGCACGGTCGCCCAGGACCGGGGGCGGCTGGAGGAGGCCGAGGACTGGTACCGCCAATCCCTCACCATCAAAGAAGACCTCGGTAACCGTCCCGGCATGGCCGGCACCTACCACCAGCTCGGCAACGTCGCCACGTTGCGGGGGCGGCTGGAGGAGGCCGAGGACTGGTACCGCCAATCCCTCACCATCAACGAAGACCTCAACAACCGTCCCGGCATGGCCACCACCTACCACCG
>NZ_JBEYZY010000002.1:179105-187110 GCF_040646295.1 Streptomyces sp. NPDC046197
CAGCTCGGCATGGTCGCCCAGGAGCGGGGGCGGCTGGAGGAGGCCGAGGACTGGTACCGCCAATCGCTCATCATCGAAGAGAACCTCGGCAACCGTCCCGGCATGGCCGGCGCCTACCACCAGCTCGGCATGGTCGCCCAGGAGCGGGGGCGGCTGGAGGAGGCCGAGGACTGGTACCGCCAATCGCTCATCATCGAAGAGAACCTCGGCAACCGGCCCGGCATGGCCAGCAGCTACGGGGCACTGGGTCTACTGGCTGAGGCACGGCAGCAGACCGAGGAGGCATTGCAATGGGTGGTCCGATGCGTGGCCCTTTTTGATCAGTTCCCGCACCCGGCAACCGGACCGGGCCCCGGTCATCTCAAACGGCTCACACATGTGCTGGGAATCGCCGCCCTCGAACAGACCTGGCAGGCCGTCACCGGCAACTGCCTGCCCTCCGCGGTACGCCACCACGTCATCACAGACCCTTCCACCGCCCTCTGACCTCAAAAGGAGAACACCGCATGGCCGACCCGGTAGGACAGGTCGCACGAGCCGCAGCACAGCGCCTCGCCGCCCCGAACGATCTCGACCTCGCAACCGACGTGGAAGCTGCCCTCCATGCCCGCGAGACCACCACCCGCCCCGATCAGTACCTGGACCCCATCTCGCTCGGCGCGCTCATCGTGAGCGTCGCCAGCCTTGCCTGGACGGTCTACAGCGACCTCAGAAAGCAAACCCCCACACCCCACCGCGACGTCATCACCCGCCACGTCCGCATCCGACTCGACCGAGCGGAAACACCCCAACCGGCTCTCAGCCCCGCAGACCGCGACCGGTACATCGACATCACCATCGAAGAAACACTCAACGCAATACAAGACCCCGCCTCGGACCAGGACTGATCCACATCCGTCTATCCCGGGCCTCACCAACGGAGTGCAGCAACCACCGAAATCGCAGCTGACCACCAGTCACCTGACCCTGGTAAGCACCTGACCAGCGTCCCGAAGCCTGCAGCCCGTAGTACAGCAGGAAGAGGTCGTGACGGCAGTCTCTGACGGCAACGTCAGGACACTCGACTGACTTGAGCGACTTTCAGGGCTCTCGCCATGCCCAGCGATGGGCTGGGTAGGCAGGCGGACCGCTCAGTTGATCGAAACTCCTAAATCAGTGCTCATCCGCCCGCCATGGATGTCTGCGCAGACCCCTTGACCTGGCTCTGCTTCCCCCAGGTGTCCTCCGACAGCAGGCGGCACAGGGAAATCCGCAGGCCGTCGTAGGTGAACTGAGCCCGCTGTAAAGCTGACGGCTGTCGGTGCGGACGTACCAGAACAGCGGGGCAGCCGGTTCGCGGCTCTCCCCGGCGCTGGGCAAGTCGCGGATCGAAGGCGGTGAACGACTGAGCTCTTTCAGCGTGGCCACTGATCGGGTGACGGGTCGGTGTCCCGCAACGCACGAGGCTCCCGTGCCGTTGAGCGAGGTGTTCGACGTCTCAACTCATCAGCGCAGGAGCCTCGTTGGTTCCCCATCCTGCCGCACTCGACCTGCCTCGCGCCCTCGTCGAGTGGGTAACCATGCTCATCGTCACCCGTGAGGGTGACCGACGCTGCAAGCTCCCGCCTCACCAGCGTGCTCTCGTCGCCCTGGTCTACCTGCGCCGGCACGACCCGCTTACGCAGATCGCCGCCGGGTTCGGCATATCCGTCGGCACCGCCCACGCCTACGTCACTGCCGTCGTCGACCACCTCGCCCGGCGGGCGCCCGGCCTGCTGCGAGTCCTGCGGGAGACCGATCCCGAGCATGTCCTGCTCGACGGCACGCTCGCCGAGTGCGACCGGGTCGGCGACAGCCGGGCCGACTTCTCGCACAAGCACCGCCGACACGGCGTGAACGTGCAGGTCATCGCCGATCCCGCGGGCGAGCTGCTGTGGATCTCGCCCACACTGCCCGGACGCACCCACGACCTGACCGCAGCCCGCACCCACCGAATCATCCGGTTCTGCGAACGCCAAGACGTTCCCATCCTCGCCGACCGCGCCTACATCGGGGCCGGCCCCTGGGTGACCACGCCGATCAGGCGACTCCCGCACCAGGACCTCAACCCGACCCAGCGGACGATCAACCGAACCCTGTCGGCGGCGCGGGCGCCAGTCGAACGAAGCATCGCGAGACTGAAGTCCTGGCGGATCTTCCGCAGAGCCCGCTGCAGCCCCAATCGCATGACGGTCATCGCCAAAGCCGTCCTCACCCTCGAGAGGCAACGCTGAAAACCCTCACTGTCCATTGCTCCGCTCATCGGCGCATGCTGAACTGACTCGCGTATGGACGCCGCAGAAGGGGCTGGCACATGACCGCGGTCCTCAGCACAGAGTGGGACAGCGTACGGCAGCGGGCCAGGCTGAGCGCCCAAGTGGCCGGGGTTGCGGCTCCGATGGAGCGGCTGACCACGATCGAGCGGGTGGGGTTGCTCGGGCGGCTGCGCTGGGAAGTCATCCAGGGCGGCTCTCTGTTCCTGACCTATCCTCAACTGCTGGATGGTGCCGTCTTCGCTGCGCTCCGGCCCGCCGCACTCCTTGACGAGCTAGCGATTCGGGCGATCGGCGGCGGCGCCGTGTTGCCGATCCGGGTGAACTCCCGGAACGCAGACCTGGCCGGGCAGCTGATCGCGATGCTCTCCACTGGTTTCCTCTTCTCTTCCCTCCCGATCTCAGAGGACCAGTGCTTGCGACTACAGCGGGAGCTGGCCGTCCGCGCAGACGTCGAGTCCGCGGTCGCAGCCCTGGCCACGGAGGGGCCGGTCGGTATGGCGGACCGGTTGCTGGCGGCGACTAATGTCCTTGAGACTCCGCTGCGGCGGCGCACAGTTGCCCGGTGGGGTGACTGGCTGGAGGCGGCCGAGCGCGGCCTTTTGGACGTCAGCCCCCTGGTGCCGGCCGACTACGCGACCGCGTACGCGTTGCGGCCCCCGCCGCGCCCGGAGGATGTGGCCAGTGGCGAGGGCCGGGCTGTGCTTGCTGCCTGGACCAGCGGGGAGTTTGACGTGACCGGGCTGCCCAGCCGTAGCCGCCTGTACGAGAGACTTGACCCTCTACTGCGCTCCGGTGACCCCGCGGCGCAAGCGGATGCGCAGATGCTGCGCGAGTCCTTCGACGAGACGTACTACAGAGCCATCGCGGCGAGCGAAGGCTGCCTGCTCGGGTTGCCTTCGCCTCGTCGCGGCATCCGGCGCCGAGAGGCGGCGGCGTTGGGGGAGCAGACGCCGGTCGTGATCTTTCCGACCCGGTTCGAACTGCGGCTGGGCCTGATGAGCGGTGCTCAATGGCAGCGTTACACCGATGACGCCGCCGACGCCCTCACCAGTTGGTGGCACCGGCGTGACCTTGCTGCTCTGCAGGAGGTGGGCGACCTGCTCGCGGAGCGTACGAAAGAGCCCCTGGCCGCTGACGTGGGCGAGGTGTCGGTGACCCGACTCCAGCGGTTCGCACAGAGCGCGCGTGGGGTCACTGCTCAGATGGTTGCGGGCGGTGGAATGAGCTTGGCGACTAGCCTGCTCGGCGAGGGGACGCCTGGAGTGTTTGCGGCTGGCGCAGGTGGAGCGCTCGCGCCGGTTGTCGTTGCGGCCGTAGCAACGGGTGTGACCCGCTTGGTCGACTTCCGAGGGCGGTACGACGTGATAGAGCTCCCCGGGGTGCTGCGAGGAGGGTCTGATGGACACTGAGGCGCCGCGTACGCATACCCACAAGGCCTACACCGATGCTGACGGCGGGCGATGGTGCGAGGTTTACCTGGACACCTACCGCTTGCCCTCCGGCGAGGAGACCGTCCGGCACCGCATCCGCGTCGGCGGTGGCCGTACAGGAGTCGTGGTGCTGGCACGACGCGGCGATGACATTCTGCTGGTTCGCCAGTGGCGGCCGACGATCGGTCGGTGGGCCTGGGAACTGCCGCGCGGATTCGGCGAGACCGATCCTGTCTCGGACGCGCTGCGCGAACTAGTTGAGGAGGCGGGACTGGTGGGCTCCGCGGCGGTTGCAGTGGCGTACCTGGACATCGACTCTGGCCTGCTGGAGAACGAGGTCGCCGTCGTCGAGGTCTCGGTTCAGGGCGATGCCCCGCTGCGCCCCGGCACGGTTGACGATGGCGAGATCGCCGCCGCGCGCTGGTGGAGTCCGCACGAAATCGCAAAGGCGATCCTTGCGGGAGAGCTACGGGATGGCTTCACGCTTGCCGCGCTCGGGGCATCCGGCGCAGCCCGCGGCTAGGCGGGGTGCTGCTTAGCAGGCGCGGGTTCCCCAGGCGCCACCTGATAGGACCAGGATCAAGGAATCCCGAAGGTCGTAGGGGGTAAGCACGGCGCTTTCACCCTTCAATGGCCTTGCGGGGCAGGGGTGGGGCAGATGCTGGCGACGATGCGTGTGTGCTGGTCAGGATGCGTCCCGCGCGCGGCCTGTAAATCTGCCGGCTCAGCCTTCCTAGGTTCGAATCCTAGCGCCGCCACAGTGGGGAAGACCCCCTCCGAACTGCGTAGACGCAGCACGGAGGGGGTCTTTTCGTATTCGAGCCCACGTGTTCGGTATGAATCGAAAACGGACGGGGCGTGGGCGATCCGCCGCTTAGGGGGCGGCATCCCGCCGCAGTGCCCACGGGGGCGAGTGGGACCTGCACGTCATGAGGATCCGATGTGACCGGGCGCTTCATTTGGCCCTTGAGGGCGATGGATGGCCAGACCGTGCGCCGTAGTTGGCCCCTCGAGTCGCCCCTGCGGTGGAAGGCCAGGAGCCGACCGGGGCTACGGGCCCCGTCGTCGGCGACACGGGTGACGGTGGTTCGGCCATTTGGCCGCGGTCGGCTCGCGCGCGTTGTGGGGGCGCGGTGCCGTTGACACGGATGGGTGCCGACGTCCGACGCAGAAGGGCGTCCGGCGCTCAGCCGTGGAAGGACATGGCATGCACATATCCGGACCGGCGGCGGGCCGTCGGGTTTGTGCCGCGGCCGTCGCCGCGCTGGTGACCTGCTCGCCCGTTCTGACCGGGCACGACCTCGCCCTGGCTGGAGGTATTCCCACAGCTTCGGTGCCGGCCCCGAAGCTGGACTGGGGACCCTGCGTTCAAGGCAGCCCGTTCGACTGCGCGACCGCGAAGGTGCCGCTGGACTACAACAACCCAGCGGGTCGCACCATCGAACTGGCGGTCATCAAACGGAAGGCGACCGACCCCGGTCGACGCATCGGCACGCTGTTCTTCAACCCCGGCGGACCCGGCGGGCCAGGAACGGTCCAGATGCCACAGAACTACGAGTTCTTCCCGCGCGAGGTGCGGGAGCGGTTCGACATCGTCAGCTGGGACCCCCGCGGGATCGGCAGCAGCACGGCGGTGAACTGCTTCGCGAGCCGTGACGAAGCCGCCGACTGGACTGCGAGCAAAGCGGCGGGCTTCCCGGTGGGCGAAAAGGAGCGGGCGGCCTGGATCGCCGCGTACAAGGACCTGGGCCGGCGCTGCGAGCGGCGTGACCCCGAGCTCCTGCGGCATGTGTCTACCGCCGACACCGCTCACGACCTCGACCAGCTCCGCCGGGCGACGGGCGAGTCACAACTCACCTACCTCGGGATCTCCTACGGCACGTTCCTGGGCGCCAGCTACGCCAACCTCTTCCCGGGCAAGGTGCGCGCCATGGTCCTCGACAGCAACTGGGATCCGCAGGCCTGGACGAATCACGCGTCCGACGTCGAACCCCGGCTCACGGCACTCCTGCGCTCGGGCTCGGACCGCAGCGCGGCAGCAACCCTGGACAGGTTCCTCGCCCTGTGCGGGTCCACCACCACCGCCCGCTGCGCCTTCTCCGCCGGCAGCCCGAAAGCGACCCGGGACAAGTTCGACCAACTGATGCGGCGGCTCCGGAAGCACCCCGTGGGCACGTCGACCTATGCCGGCACGGTCGCTGACGTGGTGAACAGCCTCTACGTCGTTCACCCCGGGTGGACGGACCTCGCCGGCAGGCTGCAGGACCTGTGGCGGGGCCGCGTCCCGAAGCCGTCCCGGCTCCCGCCCGCACCACCGGTCCCGCATCCGAATCCGTACTTGGGTGAGGAACAGGCCGCTGCGGTGTTCTGCGGTGACAGCCCCAATCCCCGTGATCCCGGTGTCTACCACGCTCTGGAGGAGGCCAGCGCCAGCCGTGCGGGTGACGCCGGACGCTTCTGGACGTGGGCCGCCGAGGGGTGTGCGACCTGGCCGGCGGTTGCCGCCAACCGTTACCGCGGCCCGTGGAACAAGCCCACGGCGCACCCCGTCCTGGTGGTCGGCACCGTCTACGACCCCGCCACTCCCTACTCGGGCTCGCAGGCCATGGTCGAGGAACTGGCCGACGCCCGCCTGCTCACCCACGACGGATACGGGCACACGGCACTGGTCAACCCCAGCAGCTGCGTCAAGGCCCACGAGAGCCGCTACCTCATCGACGGCACCCTCCCGCCGGTCGGAACGACGTGCCGACCGGACACGCCTCCCTTCGCCGCACCCAAGCCGAGCGGCAGCGTCGCCGCCGGAGGCGGCGGGACGGCCGGCACCGTCTCATGAGTCGGCCACAACCGCCCGAGGGGACCGAAGCGCTCAGTCACATCCGACTCGCTCTCCAATCGGTCAGCCTTGTGGCACGGTCCGGGAGAGAGACGGTCATATGACGGCCATAGGACGGCCATAGGACGGCCATAGGACGGCCATGTGCGGAGTGTCAGAGCCTGGTTCCGGTGCAGGATCCGGACCAGCTGCGGGCCGGACGCCGTGGCCTGGCCCGGGTCACGCCAGGGTGACGTGCATCCCGCCCCCGGCCAGGGTGTCGAGGATCTCGGTGAACAGATCGTACCGCCTGCCGTCCGGGGTCAGGAGGCAGGACAGGTGCTCGCGTACGGTCGTGGCGTCCCGCCATAGCAGGGTGGCTGGGGCGGTGTAGCCGAAGGCGCCGCGCAGGCAGTCGTCGAGGGCGGCCAGGCAGCCGCCGAAGTAGCCGCCCTGCCCGTTCACCGCTTCGCCGAGGGCCAAGTAGAAGCCCGGGACGTCGGTGATGTACCGGCCGTCGAGCTCGTATGCGTGACCGGCCGGCCCGTCAGCGCGCTCTTGTCGGCAGACCCGCTCCCGGACCATATCGAGCCAGGCTCCGCGCCGCCGGGTGTCGAGGCCGGCCCAGGCGCCGCGTGTCTCCGGCGGCCCGGCGAGCCACCGCTCCCAGATCGGCCGGGCGTATTCCGGGACCGGCGTGAAGAGCCTCCCGTCCAGCTCCAGGTCGATCAGATCCGCCCGAGGGTGGACGGCCGCCGGCCGCCGGCCGCCGACGCTGGTCCACAGCAACCGCTCGGTGAGCGGCTCGCCCCGGCCGTCCCGTATTTCCAGGCCGGCCTCCTCCAGGTCCAGCGCACGCCGAGTCCCTGTCATCAGTGCCCGCCGGAGTCGTTCACTCTGGGCGAGCCCTCGCAGGATGAGAGGGGGCGCCGTCCGCTCGGGCGGGAGGATGCGGGCGAAGGTCCGGCAGGAGCCCAACCACCGGTGCCCGTCGTGCACTCGGACGGAACCCAGGTGCTCCTCGGGCGGGTCTTCGTAGTCGTCCACGCCCGTGAGTACGAGGCTGTCCGTCCCCGGGTGCTGTCCGAGGCTCTCCGCGTCTTCCAGGAGCCAGGGTCCGAGTGCCTCGTCCTCCGGCACCAGCCACACCCGTGTGCCGGCCCAGCCACGCACCTCGGCCCCTTCCGGAACCCAGCCGAACATTTCGTACGTCCCGCGCGCGGGTTGCCCGAACAGCCCGTCCACTTCGGCCCACTTCGGCGCACACGCCCCAGGCGCGGCCGTGCTCCGTCTCGGTCAGGGTGTACCGGCCTTGTTCGCGATGGTCCCTGTCCTCGTGCACGGGGGGAATCATGCCCATACCGGGATCAGCCGGTGAAGCGGTTTTCCACCGCCAGGCGGGGTGCCTCAGGGCTGAGTACTCCGTGGCCCCCGGCCTCGCCGAGTGGCTGCCTGCGGCGTGGGAC
>NZ_JBEYZY010000002.1:187206-303611 GCF_040646295.1 Streptomyces sp. NPDC046197
GGACTCACCGGTGGCTGCCTGCGGGCCCTGGCCTCGCCCGGTGGCTGCCTGCGGCCCTGGCCTCGCCGAGTGGCTGCCTGCGGCGTGGGACTCACCGGTGGCTGCCTGCGGGCCCTGGCCTCGCCCGGTGGCTGCCTGCGGCCCTGGCCTCGCCGAGTGGCTGCCTGCGGCGTGGGACTCACCGGGGGCTGCCTGCGGGCCCTGGCCTCGTCCGGTGGCTGCGGCGGTCGCGGCGCAGGCGGACCATGAGAGCAGCGGCCCAGGGGCCCAGGAGGACACAGGAGGCGTCATGGACATCGAAGGATCGGTCGCCCTGGTCACGGGCGCCAATCGCGGCATCGGCCGCGCATTCGCCCGAGCCCTGATCGAACACGGCGCGGCCAAGGTCTATGCGGGCGCCCGCGATCCGGCGAAGGTGGTGGATCAGGACGTCACCCCGCTGCGCCTGGACGTGACCGATCACCAGCAGGTCGCCGATGCCGCCGCCGTGGCCGGTGACGTCACCGTCGTCGTCAACAACGCGGGGATCGGCGGCGCGAGTACCAAGCTCCTGGAGGGGCCCTTCGACGGGGCACGCCGGGCGATGGACGTCAACTACTTCGGTACGTGGGCGGTTTCGCGGGCGTTCGCGCCGGTGCTGGCGCGCAACGGCGGTGGCGCACTGGTGAACATGCTGTCGCTGGCCTCCTGGGTGGGACAGCCGCTGTTCCCGGGTTACGCGGCCGCAAAGGCGGCGCAGTGGTCACTCACGGACGCCTTGCGGAAGGCGCTGCGGGAGCAGGGCACCCTCGTGGTCGGCGTACATGCCGGCTTCGTGGACACCGAACTCAGTGCCTGGACGGACGCGCCGAAGATCAGTGCGGCCGAGGTGGCCGAGCAGACCGTGCGGGCCCTCGCCGACGACCGCGTCGAAGTCCTCGCCGACGAGGAGACCAGGAAAGCCAAGGACGCCCTGTCGCTGCCCCTCGACCCCGGGGCCCCGAAGACCGACACCACCGACACCGACGACACCACCGATGCCATCGACACCACCGATGCCACGGACACCACCAACACCACCGACACCACCGCGGAGACCGGGACGGTACTCGGTGCCGTCCTCGACCGGTGGAAGGCAGCCGTCGACGGTCACCGGCCCCAGGAGGTGGCCGCCCAGTTCACCGAAGACGCCGTCTTCCAGGGACTGCACCCGTACAGCGTCGGACGGCAGGGCATCGCCGACTACTACGCCTCCCAGCCCCTCGGCCTGACGGCCGACTACCGCGTCCTCGAGACTCGACGACTCGCCGACGATCTCGTCTTCGGCTATCTGGGTGTCGACTTCGGGTTCACGGACCGCCCCACACTGGGCGTCAACCTCGGCGTTCTGGTGAGGTGCGTGGACGACGGCTGGTACATCAGTCATTACCAGGTGTCCCGGCTGGACTAAGCTGAGACGACGACGGGCTGCCGAGGCGGTCTGTCCGGCGCCGTACCCTCTTGCCTGGATATCGCTGGTGCTCCGCACCGGCGCGTGGGAACGTGATCACCCGCCAGGCCCATCCGAGGGTTTGGGTTCGTGGAAGAAGGGAAGCGGCCTCGACGGCTGCAAGTCGGTGAATGTGCAACTCACTCCCCGACTCCCAGGGCCCTGCGGCGGCCGGAAAACCACTCGATGGCGGGGCTCGTAGCAAGGAGTAAGGACCTGCGTGTTCACCCCTCAGCCCGCCCGGGACCCGGCCGTCGACCGCTCGCCCGACCTGCGCAGGCACCGTGACACCTCGAGAGCCGTCGGGGCCGTCCGTGTGGTCGGAGGCTTTGGAGCCGTTGGAGCGGATTGTGCCGTTCCGAGTGGAAGGTCCGTAGCGGCCCGGCAACCATTCCGTCTGCCCGCCGGTCATGTGATCGAGGGTTCCAGGGCCCTGTCAGCAACTGAAACCGGAACGGGGGATGCATGACCCAGACGGATCACAGGGGTCCGGCCGACACGGGCACGCTACGGGGCAGCGAGGGGGTGGTCGCGTCGGAAGTGTCGTTGCCGCAGACGGCATCCGGAGCACGGGTGATCGTGGCTGGGCGGCAGGCCCGCAGGGGCCGGCTCGTGGCTCTGGACGGACTGCGCTTCCTGGCGGCGCTGGCGGTCGTCCTCTTCCACTTCGTCGGCCAGACCCCCTGGTCGATGATCGGCATCTGGGGCCGGCCGTACCAGAGCACCTTCCCCGTAGCGCACGGATACTTCGCCTTCGGGCGGCTCGGTGTCGACCTGTTCTTCCTGATCAGCGGCTTCGTCATCTGCATGAGCGCGTGGGGGCGCACCCCGCGTGACTTCTTCATCTCGCGGGTCACCCGGCTGTACCCGATGTACTGGATCGCGATCGTGGTGTCGTCGTGCGTCATCTACTTCGCCGACAGCCCGTTCGGGCACCCCAACCCGCGGCTGCTCTTCGCGAACTTCACGATGCTCCAGGCCCCGCTCGGCGTGCCCAACCTGGACCCGGTCTACTGGACGCTCTGGCCCGAGCTCTGCTTCTACCTCACGTTCGCGGTCGTGGTGTGGAAGGGCCTCACCTACCAGCGGGTGGTGATCTTCTGCGGGTTGTGGACGGTCGCCTCGGTGCTGGCGCCCGGCGCGCGCATCCCGCTGCTCACGCTGCTGGTCAATCCGACGTCCGCGCCGTACTTCATCGCCGGCATGGCCTTCTACCTGATGTACCGGTACCGCCCGACACCGCTGCTGTGGGGCATCGTCGCCATGTCGTGGCTGCTGGCGCTGCACTTCCTGCTGGCGCCCGTCGGGGGTCGTAACAACTGGGACACCTGGTCGCCCTGGCGCGGCTGGCTGGTGCTGTTGACCACGGTGTTCTTCCTGCTGATCGCGGCCATCGCGCTCGGCTGGACCCGCTGGATCCGCTGGCGAGGGCTGACCGTGGCGGGAACGATGACCTTTCCGCTCTACCTGCTGCACGACAGCATCGGGATGACCATCGTGCACCACTACGGTGACCGGGTCGACCCCTGGCTTCTGGTCGGGGTCACGGTGAGCGGCCTGATCGTCCTGTCGTACTTCGCACACCGGTTCGTCGAGCGCCCGATCGCACTGGTCATGCGGCGCTACCTGAACACCGCCGCGTTCGACCTGCGGCCGCCCGCGCCGCGTCGCTGAGCGGGCGGGAGACGACCGCGGACCGTCCCGCGCCCACTGCGTCGCGGTCCTTCCGCGCCCGCGGCGTCGCCGGCCTTCCGTGCCCACTGCGTCGCGGTCCTTCCGCGCCCGCGGCGTCGCCGGCCTTCCGTGCCCACGGCGTCGCGGTCCTTCCGCGCCCACGGCGTCGCCGGCCTTCCGTGCCCACGGCGTCGCGGTCCTTCCGTGCCCACGGCGTCGCGGTCCTTCCGCGCCCACGGCGTCGCAGGCCTTCCGTGCCCACGGCCCCGCGGGCACACGCCCCCTGCGCGTACGTCTGCCGCAGCGGGCACACTGGGCCCATGTCCTCCCGCCGCAGACCCTGCCCCGAGTGCCGTCGCGAAATCGCCGTCGTCGCCGGGCGGTTCGCCCGGCACGATCCGCCCGGAGTGCAGGACCGCGGCGAACTCGTCTCCTGCCCGGGCTCGCGGAGGGCAGCCCAACTCGGGGCCGCACAGCCATCGTTGGACGGGTACGTCGTTCCCGAGTTTCCGGGTCAGCTGCCGCTCTTCTAGCTGCCCTGCCGGAACCCGCTCAACCGGAACCTGCTCATCCGGAGGCCGCTCATCCGGAGGCCGCTCCTCCGATGCCCACCCCGGGTCGTCATCCTCAGTTCCCCGCCACCGACTTCACCGCCACCGAAACCGGCGTCGAACCGCTGATCACTTCGAGGGTCAGGCCGGCGGTCGCCGGGGTGTCCACCAGTTCGGCCAGTACGGCGGCCACGTCGTCGCGCGGGATCGTGCCGCGGCCGGTGTGGGCCTCGAGGCGTACCAGACCGGTGCCGGCGTCGTTCGTCAGCGAGCCGGGGCGCAGGATGGTCCAGTCGAGGGCCTCCTGGCTGCGGACGTAGTCGTCCGCCTCGCCCTTGGCGCGCAGGTAGACGTCGAACACCTCATCGCCCTCGTGGTTCGCGTCGGCGCCCATCGACGAGACGACCAGATGACGGCGTACGCCCGCCCGGACCGCCGCGTCCGCGAACAGGATCGCCGCTTGCTTGTCCACCGTCTCCTTGCGGGCCGTTCCGCTGCCCGGGCCCGCGCCCGCCGCGAAGACCGCGGCGTCCGCGCCCCGCAGTTGCTCCGTGACCTCCTCGACCGAGGCCGACTCCAGGTCGAGTACGAGGGGTTCGGCGCCCGCCTCCCGCAGGTCGTCGCCCTGTTCGGCGCGGCGGATGATCCCCGCGACCTCGTCCCCGCGCGCGGCGAGCAGCCGCTGCAGCCGCAGCGCGATCTGACCATGACCTCCAGCGATGACAATGCGCATGTTTCCGACCGTACGCCCGGACGGCCGCATCCGCCGCACGACTTCAGCCACGCCCCTGACCACCCCAACCATCCCTGGCCACCCCAGCCATCCCCTGGTCACCCCGACCAGCCGCTGGCCACCCCAGCCATCCCCTGGTCACCCCGACCAGCCGCTGGCCACCCCAGCCATGCCCTGGTCACCCCGACCAGCCGCTGGCCACCCCAGCCATGCCCTGGTCACCCCGACCAGCACCTGGAAACCCCAACCGCCCCCGCCTGCGGACCCCGGCTTCCCGTCACGACAACTCCCCCCGCCCCTGCCGCGGCAGCCCCAGTTCCACCGCCGCCGCCGAGTCGCAGAACTCCCGGACCGCGCTCGTGCGTGCCACCACGCGCCCGCGGTGCACCACGATGCGGCTGTACGCGAGTGACAGCGCCCCCGCGAGCCGGTCCCCGCGCACCGCGAGCAGTTCGGCGGGGAAGCCCGCCTCGACCCGGACCTCGGGCAGTCCGAGCACCGCCCGGACCGACGTGCTCACCGACTCGTAGGCGTCCTCGGGCCGCAGACCGTGCCGTGAGGCCAGCAGGTACGCCGCCTCGAGGGGATCCCCGCGGCCCACCGGGTTCGACGCGTCCCGCAGGGCCCCGCTGCCCGCGGCCACGCGCACCCCGGCCGCCCGCAGCAGCCGTACCGGAGCCGTCCCGCGTCGCTCGGCGACCCCGCAGCCGCCCTGCGGCAGGCACACGACCGTGATCCCGGCCGCGGCCAGTTGGTCCGCCGCTCGCGATGCGAGCTCCGCGGGCAGCCGTGCCAGGCCTCCGCAGGGCCCGAGTGTCACCCCGGGACGCAGCTGTCCGGCCATCGCCGCGATCCGGGCCAGGCGGGCCGGATCGGCACCGTCGGTGTGCAGGTCGACGGGTGAGCCGTGCTCCGAGGCGACCTCCAGGACCGCCTCGACGTAGCCCGTGGGGTCGGGGTCCATGTCGGGGCAGCCGCCCACCACGCACGCGCCCATCTTCAGCGCATCCCGCAGCATCGCCAGCCCGTTCGCACCGGCCGCCCCGGTCAGCACTCGGGGAACCGCCACCGTCGTCAGCTCGGTGAGCCCGCGCAGCGCCCGCCGCGCCCGCAGGACGGCGGTCAGGGCGCCGAGCCCCTGCACGTCGCCCACGCGCACATGTGCGCGCAGCGCGGTCGCCCCATGGCCCAGTTGGAGCAGTGCGGCCTCGGTCGCCCGGCGCTGGACGTCCTCCGGGTCGTACGACACCGGTCCGTCGCCGTCGCCGTCGCCGTCGGCGGTCAGGGCCGTGTCGCCGTGGGCGTGGGGCTCGGCCGGGGCGGGCAGCAGGAGATAGCCGCTGAGATCCACGCGTGCCCCGTCGGCGCGGTTGCCGCCCGTGCCGAGGCTTCCGGCCGTGCCCACCGCCTCGATACGTCCGCGGGCCAGCCGTACGTCCACGGTCCGCCCGTCGGTCAGCCGGGCCCCGCACAGCAGCAACCCGCCCCCGTCGGCCCGTCCCGACGAGCCGGACGACCCGGGCGATCCGGACGAGCCGCCGGACGAGCCCGATGAACCCGACGAACCGGACGAGCCCGACGTCGAATCCGATGCCGAACCCGGTGACGAGTCCGATGCCGAACCCGACGACGAGAACGAGTCGGGCGGCTGCGACTGACTCTCGGGCATCGTGCTCCAGGTACGACGGTTGACAGGACGGGGGACGGGCGACGGGCCACGGGCGGGGGCGCCGGATGACGGGGGACGGGCGACGGATGACCGTTGATGGGCGGGTGATGGGTCATGGGTGATGGGTAATGGCTGACGAGTGACGGGTGACGGGTGACGGGTGCTCGGGGCGGACGGCTCGTAACTGCGTACGCGGGTGCAAGATCACGCAGAGTGAGTCGAGCCTATGGCGGCCCTCCTTCGGGTCGGGGGAGGAGCGCAATAGTCGTACCGGCGTGGCCGCCGGCCGTCGGGGCGTCGGGCGCCGCGCGGGACTCCGGGGCGCCCGTGAGGTGCGTGCGAACGGCCGGGGTACCGGACGGCGGAGTGCGTGGCGCGAGTGCCGCGAAACGGATTTGGGTGAACGGCGGCCGAGCGTGTAATGTCTTCATCGCTCGCCCCAATAGCTCAGTCGGCAGAGCGTCTCCATGGTAAGGAGAAGGTCAACGGTTCGATTCCGTTTTGGGGCTCTGGTGTGAGAGGTTCCCGCCGCGAGGCGGGGCCGATCTCATCAAAGCGGTGTAGCTCAGTCGGTAGAGCAAGCGGCTCATAATCGCTGTGTCACCGGTTCAAGTCCGGTCACCGCTACTGACAGTAGCCGATTGCGGGGTCGGTCCTTCGATCGGCTACTCTTTCTTGCGTTGAACTAGCCCACCCGTTCGTCTTAGGAGCACTCACGTGGCTGCCACCGACGTCCGCCCGAAGATCACGCTGGCCTGCGTGGAGTGCAAGGAGCGGAACTACATCACCAAGAAGAACCGGCGTAACAACCCGGACCGTCTTGAGATGAAGAAGCACTGCCCGCGTTGCAACGCGCACACCGCGCACCGCGAGACGCGATAACCAAGGCTCACTCATGAGGCCGCCCCCGCAACAAGGGGGCGGCCTCATGTTGTTTCCTCATGTTGTTCGACAGCAAGTGACACCCAGGAGGTGCCGAGCCATGGCGCTCGACCAGTCCTTCGTGGGGCGGTCCTACCCGTCCCCCGCCCCCTACGAGGTGGGCCGGGAGAAGATCCGTGAGTTCGCCGAGGCGGTCGGGGACACCAACCCGGCGTACACGGATCCGGAGGCCGCCAAGGCGCTCGGTCACCCCGATGTGATCGCCCCGCCGACCTTCGTGTTCGCGATCACCTTCAAGGCGGCCGGCCAGGTCGTCGAGGACCCGCGGCTCGGACTCGACTACAGCCGCGTGGTGCACGGCGATCAGAAGTTCGCCTACCACCGCCCGGTCCGGGCCGGCGACCGGCTCTCGGTCACCTCGACGATCGAGGGCATCAAGTCCCTGGCCGGCAACGACATCCTGGACATCCGCGGCGAGGTGCACGACGAGGCGGGCGAGCACGTCGTGACCGCCTGGACCAAGCTCGTGGCCCGTGCGGCCGAGGAGGCGTGAGGCGATGACGGCGAAGATCGCGTACGACGACGTCGAGGTCGGCACCGAACTGCCGGCTCGGACCTTCCCGGTGACCCGCGCCACCCTCGTGCAGTACGCGGGTGCCTCGGGCGACTTCAACCCGATCCACTGGAACGAGAAGTTCGCCAAGGAGGTCGGGCTGCCGGACGTGATCGCGCACGGCATGTTCACCATGGCCGAGGCGATCCGCGTCGTTACCGACTGGGTGGGCGACCCGGGCGCGGTGGCCGAGTACGGCGTCCGTTTCACCAGGCCCGTCGTCGTCCCCAACGACGACAAGGGCGCCACGATCGAGGTCACCGGCAAGGTAGCGGCCAAGCTCGACGACAACGCGGTGCGGGTGGACCTGACGGCCATGAGCGACGGCCAGAAGGTGCTCGGGATGTCGCGGGCGGTCGTGCGGCTGGCCTGACGGTCACGCGGCGAAGTCCGGCAGGCGAGTAACCGGGGTCCGGCAGCCGAGTAAGGGGCGTTCCGCAAGGGCGGGCGCCCCTTACCTGTGCCGTCTTACCTGTGCCGTCGGCGGCCTTGACGAAGTTAGTGATTGAGTACTAACTTCATCGCATGGTCAGGATGAGCGCAGAAGAACGCCGTGAGAGCGTCATCCGCGCGGCGACGAGCGAGTTCGCGCGGGGTGGCTACCACGGCACGTCCACCGAGGCGATCGCCAAGCGCGTCGGGGTCTCGCAGCCGTACCTCTTCCGGCTCTTTCCCGGCAAGAAGGCGATCTTCCTGGCAGCCGCCGACCGGTGTGTCGACGACACCATCCGGACCTTCCAGGAGGCCTCCGAGGGGCTGGAGGGCGAAGAGGCGGTGCATGCCATGGCGCACGCCTACACCGAGGTCATCGCGGAGCGGCCCGAGCTGCTGATGCTGCAGATGCAGATGTACGTCGCGGTGGCCGCCGCCGAGGAGGCCGGCGACCACGAGTTCGGCGAGGCGGTGCGGACCGGGTGGATGCGGCTCTGGGACACCGTGCACCTGCCGCTCGGCGCGGACCTGAACGAGACGACGACCTTCATGGCGTACGGCATGCTCATCAACTGCCTGGTGTCCATGGGCTTCCCGCCCGAACACCGGGTCTGGGAGGGGCTGTACACCTCGGCCCGGCTCGAGGGGCGGCTGGAGAAGTAGCCCGACCACCGCAGACCGGAAGCACCCGGAAGCATCATCGCGAGGCGGCCGTCCGTTCTTCATGGCCGCGGAAGTTAGTCAGCAATAACTAACCTCGATTCTCTCTGGGGGAGAGATGTCAGCACCGACCACACCCGACCCGACGACCGCACCGAACACGGCACCGGCCGCACCCCGCGGCGCAGTCGGCTGGGCCCTCGTCATCACCAGCGTGGCCGGGTTCATGGCGGCGCTCGACAACCTCGTCGTCACCACCGCACTGCCGTCCATCCGCCGCGATCTCGGCGGGGCGCTGGACGAACTGGAATGGACCGTGAGCGCCTACACGCTCACCTTCGCCGTTCTGCTCATGTTCGGTGCCGCCCTGGGCGACCGGTTCGGCCGTCGCCGGCTCTTCCTCGCCGGGCTCACCGTCTTCACCGGGGCGTCCGCCGCGGCGGCCATGGCGCCCGGCATCGACTCCCTGATCGCCGCCCGGGCGGTGCAGGGCGTCGGCGCCGCGATCATGATGCCGCTGACCCTCACCCTGCTGACCGCCGCGGTCCCCACGCACCGGCGCGGCATGGCCTACGGCATATGGGGCGCCGTCAACGGGCTCGCGGTCGCCTCCGGGCCGCTCATCGGGGGCAGCCTCACCGAGCACGTGTCCTGGCACTGGATCTTCTGGCTGAACGTCCCGCTGGGGCTGGTCCTGCTGCCGCTGGCCCGTCTGCGCCTCGCCGAGTCCCACGGCAGCGGTGCCCCGCTCGACGTCAACGGCACCCTGCTCGCCAGCGGCGGCCTGTTCGGGATCGTCTACGGCCTGGTCCGCGCGCCCGCCGACGGCTGGACCGACTCGCTGGTCCTTACGGGCCTGATCGCGGGCAGCGCTCTGCTGACGGCGTTCGTCGTGCACGGCATCCGCGCGAAGAACCCCATGCTGCCGATGCGGCTGTTCCGCTCCCGGGCCTTCTCCGGGATCAACGCGGCGAGCCTGCTGATGTTCCTCGGGATGTTCGGGTCGATCTTCCTGCTCAGCCAGTACATGCAGGGTGTGCTCGGCTACTCGCCCACCGAGGCGGGCCTGCGGATGCTGCCGTGGACCGGCATGCCGATGCTCGTGGCGCCGGTGGCCGGCATCCTCTCCGACCGCATCGGCGGCCGGCCCGTGGTCGCCGCCGGACTGTTCCTGCAGGCCACCGGGCTGGCCTACATGGCGTCCGTGGTGTCCGCCGACGTCTCTTACGCCGCCCAGCTGCCCGCCCTGATCCTCAGTGGCGTCGGCATGGCCCTCTTCTTCGCCCCCGCCTCCAACCTGGTCATGTCCAGCGTCGGCACCAGGGAACAGGGCATCGCCTCCGGCGCCAACAACGCGCTGCGCGAGGTGGGTGGCGCGCTCGGCATCGCGATCATGTCGTCGATCTTCACCGCCCGCGGCGGCTACGAGAGCGCCCAGACCTTTGTGGACGGGCTGCGCCCGGCCCTCGTCGTGGGCGCCGCGATGGTCGCCCTCGCCGGTGTCGCGGCCCTGCTGATCCCGGCCCGGCGCCGCGCCCCCCAGGACGCGGCCACCGCGGAGCCCGCACCGCTCCCCGAGACCCCTGTCGTCCAGACCGCCGCCCACTGACCCCACGCGTGGACCCCGTCCCGGGCCGGACGGGGTCCACGCGCACGCGCACGCACACTCGCGAAGCCGCGCATCCCATACCCCGTTGCATACCCGTGGCCGCATACCCGTTGCCGCGCGTTCGGCGTCTCCTCCACGGCGGCCGGGCACCCCGGCAGCGGCGGACGACACCTCCGGCACGCAGGCTCTGGCCCCGCCCCGCGCCGAGCCGCGGCGCGGGGCGGGGGGCCAGAGTCTGCGTGCCGCGGCACGCGTCCGCGCGTCCCATGGCAGGGCGGGGCCGCGGGGCCGGTCACCCGACGGGGGCGCCGGGGTGTCCGGGGCGTCTCGTAGTCTTGGGCGCGTGCAGGAACTCCACGACGCGCCCCTGGCTCCGCTGACCACCTTCCGGCTGGGCGGCCCCGCGACCCGGCTGATCACCGCGACCACCGACGCCGAGGTGATCGACGCCGTGCGCGAGGCCGACGCCGCAGGCACGCCCCTGCTGGTCATCGGCGGCGGCTCGAACCTGGTCATCGGCGACAAGGGCTTCGACGGTACCGCCCTGCGCATCGCCACCCGCGGCGTCGAGCTGCGCGGCACCACGCTGGAGCTGGCGGCCGGCGAGGTGTGGACCGACGCCGTCGCCCGCACCGTCGAGGCCGGGCTGGCCGGCATCGAGTGCCTGGCCGGCATCCCCGGTTCCGCGGGTGCGACGCCGATCCAGAACGTCGGAGCGTACGGCCAGGAGGTCTCCTCCACGATCACCGAGGTCATCGCCTACGACCGCAGGGCGGGCGAGACGGTCACCCTGGCGAACGAGAAGTGCGCGTTCTCCTACCGGCACAGCCGCTTCAAGGCGGACCCCGAGCGGTACGTCGTCCTGCGGGTGCGCTTCGAGCTGGAGGACGCGGAGGGGCTGTCGGCGCCGGTCAAGTACGCCGAGACGGCCCGGGTGCTGGGCGTGCAGGCGGGCGACCGGGTGCCGCTCGCCACGGCCCGTGACACCGTCCTCAAGCTGCGTGCCGGGAAGGGCATGGTTCTCGACCCCGAGGACCACGACACCTGGTCGGCCGGGTCCTTCTTCACCAATCCGATCCTCACCGATGCCGACTTCGCCGCCTTCCACGCGCGCGTGCGGGAGCGGCTGGGCGACGGCGTCGAGCCGCCCGCGTATCCGGCGGGGCAGGGGCACACCAAGACCTCGGCGGCCTGGCTGATCGACAAGGCGGGCTTCACCAAGGGCTACGGCACCGGCCCGGCCCGCATCTCCACCAAGCACACGCTCGCCCTCACCAACCGCGGCGGGGCGACGACGGAAGACCTGCTGGCGCTCGCCCGCGAGGTCGTGGCGGGGGTCCGCGAGGCCTTCGGCGTCACCCTCGTGAACGAGCCGGTGACGGTGGGCGTGAACCTGTGAGGACACTCACCGGGCTTCCCACCCGGGCCCCGGGGTCCTGATCCGTCTCAGGCCGTTTCCGTCCCGTACCCGCCACGGACGGCCGGACCGCCGAGCCAGTCGTCCACCCCCGACAGCAGCTTCGTGCGCACGTCCTCCGGGGCCGCCGACGCGCGGATGGACTGGCGGGCCAGCTCCGCGAGCTGCTCGTCCGTGAAGGCGTGGTGCCGGCGCGCGATCTCGTACTGGGCCGCCAGCCGGGAGCCGAACAGCAGGGGGTCGTCGGCGCCCAGGGCCATCGGGACGCCGGCCTCGTACAGCGTCCGCAGTGGGACGTCCTCCGGCTTCTCGTAGACCCCGAGCGCCACGTTCGACGCCGGGCACACCTCGCAGGTCACGCCCCGGTCCGCCAGGCGCCGGAGCAGGCGGGGGTCCTCCGCGGCGCGCACCCCGTGGCCCACCCGGTCGGCGTGCAGGTCGTCCAGGCAGTCGCGGACCGAGGCCGGGCCCGTCAGCTCGCCGCCGTGCGGCGCCGACAACAGGCCGCCGTCCCGCGCGATCGCGAACGCCCGGTCGAAGTCCCGTGCCATGCCCCGGCGTTCGTCGTTCGACAGGCCGAAGCCGACCACCCCCCGGTCGCGGTGGCGAACCGCCAGGCGGGCCAGCGTGCGCGCGTCCAGGGGGTGCTTCATGCGGTTGGCTGCCACCAGGACCCGCATCCCGAGGCCCGTCTCGCGCGACGCCGTCTCCACCGCGTCCAGGATGATCTCCAGCGCCGGGATCAGCCCGCCCAGGCGCGGCGCGTACGAGGTCGGGTCCACCTGGATCTCCAGCCAGCCGGAGCCGTCCCTGATGTCCTCCTCCGCCGCCTCCCGCACCAGCCGCTGGATGTCCTCCGGCTCCCGCAGGCACGAGCGCGCGGCGTCGTACAGGCGCTGGAAGCGGAACCAGCCCCGCTCGTCGGTCGCCCGCAGCTGCGGTGGCTCCCCGCTGGTGAGGGCCTCCGTCAGGGCGTCGGGCAGTCGTACGCCGTACTTGTCGGCCAGTTCCAGCACGGTGGTGGGCCGCATCGACCCGGTGAAGTGCAGGTGCAGATGGGCTTTCGGCAGCTCAGAGACATCACGTACACGCTCCATTCCAGGATCCTGCCGTACGTCCCGCGGGTCCCGGTAGCGTTTTCCCCGTTCGTGGCCTTGCTCGCACAAACAAGTGGTCTTGCTCGCAAAAGAAACGGACCACCGGGTCAAGACACCCGGTGGTCCGTTACGTGAGACGTGGGACGTCAGTCCCGCGCCTCCGACAGCAGCTTCTGGATCCGGCTCACGCCCTCGACCAGGTCCTCGTCACCGAGGGCGTACGAAAGCCGCAGGTAGCCCGGCGTGCCGAAGGCCTCGCCCGGGACGACGGCGACCTCGGCCTCCTCCAGGATCAGCGCGGCCAGCTCGACCGTGTTCTGCGGGCGCTTGCCGCGGATCTCCTTGCCGATCAGCGCCTTCACCGACGGGTACGCGTAGAACGCGCCCTCCGGCTCCGGGCAGAGCACACCGTCGATCTCGTTGAGCATGCGCACGATGGTCCGGCGGCGGCGGTCGAAGGCCTCGCGCATCTTCGCGACCGCCTCCAGGCCGCCGGAGACCGCGGCCAGGGCCGCGACCTGGGCGACGTTCGAGACGTTCGAGGTGGCGTGCGACTGGAGGTTCGTCGCGGCCTTCACCACGTCCTTGGGACCGATGATCCAGCCCACGCGCCAGCCGGTCATGGCGTACGTCTTGGCGACGCCGTTGACCACGACGCACTTGTCGCGCAGCTCGGGCAGGAGCGCCGGCAGTGACACGGAGACCGCGTCGCCGTACACCAGGTGCTCGTAGATCTCGTCGGTCAGCACCCACAGGCCGTGCTCCACGGCCCAGCGGCCGACGGCCTCCGTCTCGGCCTCGGAGTACACCGCGCCGGTGGGGTTGGAGGGGGAGACGAAGAGCACGACCTTGGTCTTGTCGGTACGGGCGGCCTCCAGCTGCTCGACCGTGACGCGGTAGCCGGTGGTCTCGTCCGCGACGACCTCCACCGGGACGCCGCCGGCCAGGCGGATCGACTCCGGGTACGTCGTCCAGTAAGGCGCGGGCACGATGACCTCGTCGCCCGGGTCCAGGATCGCCGCGAAGGCCTCGTAGATGGCCTGCTTGCCACCGTTGGTGACCAGGATCTGCGAGACGTCCGGCTCCCAGCCGGAGTCGCGCAGCGTCTTGGCGGCGATGGCGGACTTCAGCTCGGGCAGGCCGCCGGCCGGGGTGTAGCGGTGGTACTTGGGGTTCTTGCAGGCCTCGATCGCGGCCTCGACGATGTAGTCCGGGGTCGGGAAGTCGGGCTCGCCGGCGCCGAAGCCGATCACCGGACGCCCGGCGGCCTTGAGGGCCTTGGCCTTGGCGTCCACGGCGAGGGTGGCGGACTCGGAGATCGCGCCGACTCGGGCGGAGACCCGGCGCTCGGTGGGAGGGGTTGCAGCGCTCATGCGGTCCATCGTTTCAGACCGGAAACGGCCGCGGCACACGGGTTTCACAGACTGAACAGGATGTGTCACGTCTCAGAACATCCGTCCGGATCCGGGCCTCGGCCAGGCGATCTTCCGCTCCGAAAACCCCGACGGACACTTTCTGTTCGACGACCGGCGCGGGACCACGTACACTCTCACCTCGTTGGCCTTCAGCAGCCGCTGCTGCACCCGGTGCACACCGAGCATCCGGTCGGATGCGGTACGTTGGGGGACACACAAAGGGTCGTAGCTCAATTGGTAGAGCACCGGTCTCCAAAACCGGCGGTTGGGGGTTCAAGTCCCTCCGGCCCTGCTACACACACCTTCGCCAGGATGTGTGCGCATGTACGTACAGAAATGCACCGCCGTGCGGCTCGACCGGGCAAGCGGCACGGCCACGACCCGGAATCAGGTGAGGACGAATGACGGACGCCGTGGGCTCCATCGACACGCCTGATGCCCAGGACGAGGTCACGGAGACCAAGAAGAAGGCCCGCAAGGGTGGCAAGCGGGCCAAGAAGGGCCCGCTCAAGCGCCTTGCCACCTTCTACCGTCAGATCATCGCGGAGCTCCGCAAGGTCGTCTGGCCCACGCGTAACCAGCTGACGTCGTACACCACCGTGGTCATCTTCTTCGTTGCCATCATGATCGCCCTGGTGACCGTGATTGACTATGGGCTCAACCACGCGACCAAGTACGTCTTCGGCTGAGCAAAGAGCGAAGGGCGCCGCGGTTACCGGCGCCCGTTTTCGCATGTTCCACCCCTATGTATCCAGGAAGAAGCAGCCACCGTGTCTGACCCGAACCTGAACGACGCCATGGAGCCTCGCGGGGAGGCCGTCGAGTCCGTGGATGACGAGCTCGACATCGTCGAGGGCGCGGACGAGGTCGACGAGGCCGAGGCTGTCGAAGCCGCCGCGGGCGAGCCGGCCGAGTCGGCCGCCGTCCACGTGGTGGACGAGCACGAGGTCGTCGAGGACGAGGCCACCGAGGAAGAAGCCGCCGCGGAGGAGCCCGAGGCCGAGCTCGACCCGGTCACCAAGCTCCGCGAGGAACTGCGCACACTGCCCGGCGAGTGGTACGTCATCCACACCTACGCGGGCTACGAGAAGCGCGTGAAGGCCAACCTGGAGCAGCGCGCCGTCTCGCTGAACGTCGAGGACTTCATCTACCAGGCCGAGGTGCCCGAGGAAGAGATCGTCCAGATCAAGAACGGCGAGCGCAAGACCGTCCGGCAGAACAAGCTGCCCGGCTACGTCCTCGTTCGCATGGACCTGACGAACGAGTCGTGGGGCGTCGTCCGCAACACGCCGGGCGTCACGGGCTTCGTCGGCAACGCCTACGACCCGTACCCGCTGTCCCTGGACGAGATCGTCAAGATGCTCGCCCCGGAGGCCGAGGAGAAGGCCGCCCGCGAGGCCGCCGAGGCCGAGGGCAAGCCGGCCCCGCAGCGCAAGGTCGAGGTCCAGGTGCTGGACTTCGAGGTCGGCGACTCGGTCACCGTCACCGACGGCCCGTTCGCCACGCTGCAGGCGACCATCAACGAGATCAACCCCGACTCGAAGAAGGTCAAGGGCCTGGTGGAGATCTTCGGCCGCGAGACGCCGGTCGAGCTCTCCTTCGACCAGATCCAGAAGAACTGACGTCCTTTCGGACCCAGCACTTCCGAGCAGGTCAGACAGGCTGCCGAAGCCGGTCTGACCTGCTCGGTTTTTGGCTGCGCATCAATACCCGTTATCGTTGTGCGGTATGCCTCCATCCGGATGATCCGGACGATCGGGATCACCCACGAGGGTGGAGGCGAAACAACTCTCACTAAGGACCCGGAGAGAGCATGCCTCCCAAGAAGAAGAAGGTCACGGGGCTCATCAAGCTCCAGATCCAGGCCGGCGCCGCCAACCCGGCCCCGCCGGTCGGCCCGGCGCTGGGTCAGCACGGCGTCAACATCATGGAGTTCTGCAAGGCCTACAATGCCGCGACCGAGTCGCAGCGCGGTTGGGTCATCCCGGTGGAGATCACGGTCTACGAGGACCGTTCCTTCACCTTCATCACCAAGACTCCGCCGGCCGCCAAGATGATCCTCAAGGCCGCGGGCGTCGAGAAGGGCTCCGGCGAGCCGCACAAGACCAAGGTCGCCAAGATCACCGAGGCGCAGGTCCGCGAGATCGCCCAGACCAAGATGCCCGACCTCAACGCCAACGACCTGGACGCTGCCGCGAAGATCATCGCCGGCACCGCCCGTTCCATGGGCGTCACGGTCGAGGGCTGACCCCACCTTCGTAGAACATCGCGGCAGGCACGGTCTGCCGCGCGTGGCAGGGCCTGCTCGGCCCGTACCACGCCTCCTTCAGAACACACAGGAGCAGTTGTGAGCAAGCGCAGCAAGGCTCTCCGCGCTGCGGACGCCAAGGTCGACCGGGAGAAGCTCTACGCCCCGCTCGAGGCCGTCCGTCTCGCCAAGGAGACCTCCACGACCAAGTTCGACGGCACCGTCGAGGTCGCCTTCCGTCTGGGTGTCGACCCGCGCAAGGCCGACCAGATGGTCCGTGGCACCGTGAACCTTCCGCACGGCACCGGTAAGACCGCCCGGGTCCTGGTCTTCGCGACCGGCGACCGTGCCGAGGCCGCGCGTGCCGCGGGCGCCGACATCGTCGGTGCCGACGAGCTGATCGACGAGGTGGCGAAGGGCCGTCTGGACTTCGACGCCGTCGTCGCCACCCCGGACCTCATGGGCAAGGTCGGCCGCCTCGGCCGCGTCCTCGGCCCGCGTGGTCTGATGCCGAACCCGAAGACCGGCACCGTCACCCCCGACACCGCCAAGGCCGTCACCGAGATCAAGGGCGGCAAGATCGAGTTCCGTGTCGACAAGCACTCGAACCTGCACTTCATCATCGGCAAGACGTCGTTCGACGACAGCAAGCTGGTGGAGAACTACGGCGCCGCGCTGGAGGAGATCCTCCGTCTGAAGCCGTCCGCCGCCAAGGGTCGCTACATCAAGAAGGCCGCCATCACCACCACGATGGGCCCCGGCATTCCGGTCGACCCGAACCGCACCCGCAACCTCCTCGTCGAGGAGGACCCGGCCGCGGTCTGAGCCTGACGGTTCACCCCAGTCGGACGACGGGCCCCGCAACCTCCGAGGTGCGGGGCCCGTCCCCATGTGCGGAGGCCGTATGCCCGGGGGCCGTACGCGGGCGCGGTTGTCCGCCGCGGTTATTCGCGAACGTCTGTCGGTGCCCTGCGCTAGCGTGCGGAGCACGGCAATCACAAGGGGTGGGACGAAAAATGAAGAGCACGACCGTGCGCCGCGCGACCCTCTCGATCGCGGTGGCGACCGCGCTGACGGGGGTCTCCGCCTGCGGCTTGTCGGGATCCTCCGGCGCGTCCGGCAGCGGCGGGCAGGGCGTGACGCACGTCAGCCCCATTGCCGCCCTGCGGACCGCCGAGCAGTCGACGGACAAGGCCGACTCCGCCCGGGTGGACGGCACGATCAGCGTCGGCACCGCGATGTCCATGAAGGCCCAGGGCGCGCTCAGCTGGGGCCATGGCCTGACCGGCAACATCACGATCACCTACACCGGCGGCACCCTGGCCGAGGTCATGCGCAAGGCCGGAAGCACGTCGATGCAGGCGAGGTACCTGCCCGACGCGTACTACGCGAAGATGACCGATACGTTCGCGCAGCAGGCGGGCGGCAAGCACTGGCTGCGGTACGGGTACGACGAGATGGCCCGGCTCGGCGGTGGCTCCGGCGCCTACCTCCAGGACCAGCTGCAGAACAACACCCCGAACCAGACGGTGAAGCTGCTGCTGGCCTCCGGGGACGTGAAGAAGGTCGGAGAGGAGCAGCTCTCCGGCGAACACACCACGCACTACGCCGGGACGGTGAACGTCGCGGACTTCGCCGACCGGAGCAACAAGGACCTCTCCGCCGGCCAGCTCGCCCAGTTGAAGAAGCAGCTCAGCCGGGCAGGCGTCACCACCGAGACCGTCGACATCTGGATCAACGACCAGAACCTGCTGGTCAAGAAGGTCGAGAAGGGCACCATTGCGGCCGGCACCATGACCAGCACCGCCTACTACCGGGACTACGGGGTCAAGGTCTCGGTCACCCCGCCCCCGGCCGCCGACACCGAGGACTTCACCAAGCTGCTGAAGAAGCAGGGCGCCTCGGCGGACACCGCGGCCGGCCGGACCACCACGAACTGAACCGAGCCACCGCACGAGCGGCCGGATGCCGGAGCAGGGGCCGCCGGGAGCGCATGGCCGGGTCGGCACGAAGCCCCGGGCGGCACGCCTGACGGTGACCGCCCGGGGCGGATTTGCTTGACGGGGACCCGTTCCCTTACTCTCCTACAGAAGCCAAAGACCGCTGGTCGTTACCGTGCGCTCGAACGAGGGCGCGGTGGCCGAAGGATCCGCTGAAGTGCGGACGACCCGCGCAGGTGACAGTGGAAGAACTCCCGGAGTACGCGCGTCGTCGCACGTCCGTCCGGTCGAGTCCGCCCCGTGCGCCTGCGCCGGGGCGTTTCGTTTTCCCCAGTCCTCCTTCGGGTCCGCGCGGTCCGAATCACCCGGAAGGAGGCCGAGGCTCTATGGCGAGGCCCGACAAGGCTGCCGCGGTTGCCGAGCTGACGGACAAGTTCCGTAGCTCCAACGCCGCCGTGCTGACCGAGTACCGCGGTCTCACCGTGGCGCAGCTCAAGACGCTGCGCCGGTCGCTCGGTGAGAACGCCCAGTACGCCGTGGTGAAGAACACGCTGACCAAGATTGCGGCCAACGAGGCCGGGATCACGCTGGACGACCAGCTCTTCGCTGGTCCGACGGCCGTCGCCTTCGTCACCGGTGACCCGGTGGAGTCGGCGAAGGGTCTCCGTGACTTCGCCAAGGACAACCCGAATCTCGTCATCAAGGGCGGTGTCCTTGACGGCAAGGCGCTGACCGCCGACGAGATCAAGAAGCTTGCGGACCTCGAGTCCCGCGAGGTTCTGCTCAGCAAGCTGGCCGGTGCCTTCAAGGCGAAGCAGTCCCAGGCTGCCTCCGTCTTCCAGGCGCTGCCGTCGAAGCTCGTCCGCACCGTGGACGCGCTGCGCGCCAAGCAGGCCGAGCAGGGCGGTGCCGAGTAACTCGGCTCGCTTTCCGATCCTCGCCGACGTGAGGCGAGGGTCTTAGCGGGCCGACGTACGCCCGCCTCATCCAGTACATCCGGCACCTGCCGATTGAGTGGAAGGACCGCCATCATGGCGAAGCTCACCCAGGACGAGCTGCTTGCCCAGTTCGAGGAGATGACCCTCATCGAGCTCTCCGAGTTCGTGAAGGCCTTCGAGGACAAGTTCGACGTCACCGCTGCCGCGGCTGCCCCGGTCATGGTCGCCGGCGGCGTCGCCGGTGGCGGCGAGGCCGCTGCCGAGGAGGAGAAGGACGAGTTCGACGTCATCCTCACCGGCGCCGGCGACAAGAAGATCCAGGTCATCAAGGTCGTGCGTGAGCTGACCTCGCTGGGTCTGAAGGAGGCCAAGGACCTCGTGGACGGCGCCCCGAAGCCCGTTCTCGAGAAGGTCGCCAAGGACGCCGCCGAGAAGGCCGCCGAGTCCCTCAAGGGCGCCGGCGCCTCCGTCGAGGTCAAGTAAGACCTTGACGTTCGACGGGTCGGAGTCTCTCCGATCCCCGCGCGCTGAGAGCAGCCCCCCAGGGCTGTAACGCGAACGCACCGAGGAGCGATCATCCATTTGGGTGGTCGCTCTTCGGCGTTCCCCGGGGGTGGTGGTGGCTGCCTTGCACCCGTGGCGGGGAGGGGTATGGTGATCATCGTCGTGCCCCGAGCTCCCCTGGTGGCAGGTTGCAAGTGACGATGGCAGCATCCGTTTTGGGCTTGGGGGGCCTTGACGAACCGCACGCAGCGCGCAATTCTCAGGACGCGTCGTCACGAGGATCCGAATCCGAGGCATGGATCGACGGCGAAGAGGGCAGTATCAACGTGCGTTGAGGGCAGGCATGCCGCAGGCGTTGACAACATCAAGGGTCTCGAAAAACCCGCACTGGACATCAGTGTGCCAAGTGGCTACACTGACCCTTTGCGCTGCCTGTTAGCTGTCCCCTGCCCGTCACCAGGGGCATGCCCTCGCCTCAGCATCGATGACCAGACACGTCTGACCTGGCTATTCAGCCAGATGAGGAACCGTCTGTCTTGGTGCGGCGGTGAGGGGCCGGTACGCGCGTAGTGAGTCCGAGCCCTCGGAAGGACCCCCTCTTGGCCGCCTCGCGCACTGCCTCGACCGCGAATATGAACAACGGCGCCAGCACCGCCCCGCTGCGCATCTCCTTTGCAAAGATCAAGGAGCCCCTCGAGGTTCCGAACCTTCTCGCGCTGCAAACCGAGAGCTTCGACTGGCTGCTCGGCAATGACGCATGGAAGGCTCGCGTCGAGGAGGCTCTGGAGAACGGTCAGGACGTCCCCACCAAGTCCGGACTGGAGGAGATCTTCGAGGAGATCTCCCCGATCGAGGACTTCTCCGGGTCGATGTCGCTGACCTTCCGCGACCACCGCTTCGAGCCGCCGAAGAACTCCATCGACGAGTGCAAGGAGCGCGACTTCACGTACGCCGCGCCCCTCTTCGTGACGGCCGAGTTCACCAACAACGAGACCGGCGAGATCAAGTCCCAGACCGTCTTCATGGGCGACTTCCCGCTCATGACGAACAAGGGCACCTTCGTCATCAACGGCACCGAGCGTGTCGTGGTGTCGCAGCTGGTCCGTTCGCCGGGTGTGTACTTCGACTCCACCATCGACAAGACGTCCGACAAGGACATCTTCTCGGCCAAGATCATCCCGTCCCGGGGTGCCTGGCTGGAGATGGAGATCGACAAGCGCGACATGGTCGGTGTCCGCATCGACCGCAAGCGCAAGCAGTCCGTCACCGTCCTGCTGAAGGCGCTCGGCTGGACCAACGAGCAGATCCTCGAGGAGTTCGGCGACTACGAGTCGATGCGCGCCACCCTGGAGAAGGACCACACCCAGGGCCAGGACGACGCGCTGCTCGACATCTACCGCAAGCTGCGTCCGGGTGAGCCCCCCACGCGTGAGGCCGCGCAGACGCTGCTGGAGAACCTCTACTTCAACCCCAAGCGCTACGACCTCGCCAAGGTCGGCCGCTACAAGGTCAACAAGAAGCTGGGTGCGGACGCCCCGCTCGACGCGGGCATCCTGACCGTCGAGGACATCATCTCGACGATCAAGTACCTGGTGCAGCTGCACGCCGGCGAGACCGAGACCACCGGTGACAACGGTGACACGATCGTCGTCGAGACCGACGACATCGACCACTTCGGCAACCGCCGTCTGCGCAGCGTGGGCGAGCTCATCCAGAACCAGGTCCGCACCGGTCTGGCCCGTATGGAGCGCGTCGTCCGCGAGCGCATGACCACGCAGGACGTCGAGGCGATCACGCCGCAGACCCTGATCAACATCCGGCCGGTCGTCGCCTCCATCAAGGAGTTCTTCGGCACCAGCCAGCTGTCCCAGTTCATGGACCAGAACAACCCGCTGTCCGGGCTGACGCACAAGCGGCGTCTGTCCGCGCTGGGCCCGGGTGGTCTGTCCCGTGAGCGGGCCGGCTTCGAGGTCCGTGACGTGCACCCGTCGCACTACGGCCGTATGTGCCCGATCGAGACGCCGGAAGGCCCGAACATCGGTCTGATCGGCTCGCTCGCCTCCTACGGCCGGGTCAACGCGTTCGGTTTCGTCGAGACCCCGTACCGCAAGGTCATCGACGGCCAGGTCACCGACGAGGTCGACTACCTGACGGCCGACGAGGAGGACCGCTTCGTCATCGCGCAGGCCAACGCCACGCTGAACGACGAGCTGCGGTTCGCCGAGGCGCGTGTCCTGGTCCGCCGCCGTGGCGGTGAGGTCGACTACGTCAGCCCCGAGGACGTCGACTACATGGACGTCTCGCCGCGCCAGATGGTGTCGGTCGCGACCGCCATGATCCCCTTCCTCGAGCACGACGACGCCAACCGTGCCCTCATGGGCGCGAACATGATGCGTCAGGCCGTGCCGCTGATTAAGTCCGAGTCCCCGCTCGTCGGCACCGGCATGGAGTACCGCTCCGCCGTCGACGCCGGCGACGTGGTCAAGGCCGAGAAGGCGGGCGTGGTCCAGGAGGTCTCCGCGGACTACATCACCACCGCCAACGACGACGGCACGTACATCACGTACCGCCTGGCCAAGTTCGCCCGCTCCAACCAGGGCACCTCGGTCAACCAGAAGGTCATCGTCAACGAGGGCGACCGCGTCATCGAGGGCCAGGTCCTCGCCGACGGTCCGGCCACCCAGAACGGCGAGATGGCGCTCGGCAAGAACCTGCTCGTGGCGTTCATGCCGTGGGAGGGTCACAACTACGAGGACGCGATCATCCTGTCGCAGCGCCTCGTGCAGGACGACGTCCTCTCCTCGATCCACATCGAGGAGCACGAGGTCGACGCCCGTGACACCAAGCTCGGCCCCGAGGAGATCACCCGGGACATCCCGAACGTCTCCGAGGAGGTCCTCGCCGACCTCGACGAGCGCGGCATCATCCGCATCGGTGCCGAGGTCATCGCCGGCGACATCCTCGTCGGCAAGGTGACCCCGAAGGGTGAGACCGAGCTGACCCCCGAGGAGCGCCTGCTGCGCGCGATCTTCGGTGAGAAGGCCCGTGAGGTCCGTGACACCTCGCTGAAGGTGCCGCACGGCGAGACCGGCAAGGTCATCGGCGTGCGTGTCTTCGACCGCGAGGAGGGCGACGAGCTTCCCCCCGGTGTGAACCAGCTTGTGCGCGTCTACGTGGCGCAGAAGCGCAAGATCACCGACGGTGACAAGCTCGCCGGCCGCCACGGCAACAAGGGCGTCATCTCCAAGATCCTGCCGATCGAGGACATGCCGTTCCTGGAGGACGGCACCCCGGTCGACATCATCCTCAACCCGCTGGGTGTGCCGTCCCGAATGAACCCGGGACAGGTCCTGGAGATCCACCTCGGCTGGCTCGCCAGCCAGGGCTGGGACGTCTCCGGCCTGGCCGACGAGTGGGCCCAGCGTCTGCAGGTCATCGGCGCCGACCAGGTCGACCCGCGCACCAACGTGGCGACCCCGGTCTTCGACGGTGCCCGCGAGGACGAGCTGGCCGGTCTGCTGGAGAACACCCTGCCGAACCGCGACGGCGACCGCATGGTCCTCCCGTCCGGCAAGGCGCGGCTGTTCGACGGCCGCAGCGGTGAGCCGTTCCCGGACCCGATCTCGGTCGGCTACATGTACATCCTGAAGCTGCACCACTTGGTCGACGACAAGCTGCACGCCCGTTCGACCGGTCCGTACTCGATGATCACCCAGCAGCCGCTGGGTGGTAAGGCCCAGTTCGGTGGTCAGCGGTTCGGCGAGATGGAGGTGTGGGCACTTGAGGCCTACGGTGCCGCCTACGCCCTCCAGGAGCTGCTGACCATCAAGTCCGACGACGTCACCGGCCGCGTGAAGGTCTACGAGGCCATCGTCAAGGGCGAGAACATCCCCGAACCCGGCATCCCCGAGTCCTTCAAGGTGCTCATCAAGGAGATGCAGTCCCTGTGCCTGAACGTGGAGGTGCTGTCCAGCGACGGTATGTCCATCGAGATGCGTGACACCGACGAGGACGTCTTCCGCGCTGCGGAGGAGCTCGGCATCGACCTGTCCCGGCGTGAGCCGAGCAGCGTCGAAGAGGTCTGACGGGAGTCCGGCCGGGGTTCACCAAGCCCCGGCCGGCCCCAGGACCCCCGTATCAGACCCAAAGACTTACGACCCTGAGAGGGATTGACGCATAGTGCTCGACGTCAACTTCTTCGACGAGCTCCGGATCGGCCTGGCCACCGCTGACGACATCCGTCAGTGGAGCCACGGTGAGGTCAAGAAGCCCGAGACCATCAACTACCGCACCCTCAAGCCGGAAAAGGACGGACTCTTCTGCGAGAAGATCTTCGGCCCCACCCGGGACTGGGAGTGCTACTGCGGCAAGTACAAGCGTGTCCGCTTCAAGGGCATCATCTGCGAGCGCTGTGGCGTCGAGGTCACTCGCGCGAAGGTGCGCCGTGAGCGGATGGGCCACATCGAGCTCGCCGCGCCCGTCACGCACATCTGGTACTTCAAGGGCGTCCCGTCGCGCCTGGGCTACCTGCTCGACCTGGCCCCGAAGGACCTGGAGAAGGTCATCTACTTCGCGGCGTACATGATCACGTACGTCGACGAGGAGCGCCGTACCCGGGACCTGCCCTCGCTGGAGGCGCACGTCTCCGTCGAGCGCCAGCAGATCGAGCAGCGCCGCGACGCCGACCTGGAGGCCCGCGCCAAGAAGCTCGAGGCGGACCTCGCCGAGCTGGAGGCCGAGGGTGCCAAGGCCGACGTGCGCCGCAAGGTGCGCGAGGGCGCCGAGCGCGAGATGAAGCAGCTGCGCGACCGCGCGCAGCGCGAGATCGACCGTCTCGACGAGGTGTGGACCCGCTTCAAGAACCTCAAGGTCCAGGACCTGGAGGGCGACGAACTCCTCTACCGCGAGCTGCGTGACCGCTTCGGCACGTACTTCGACGGTTCGATGGGTGCCGCGGCGCTGCAGAAGCGCCTGGAGTCCTTCGACCTGGAGGAGGAGGCGGAGAGGCTCCGCGAGATCATCCGTACCGGCAAGGGCCAGAAGAAGACCCGTGCCCTCAAGCGGCTGAAGGTCGTCTCCGCGTTCCTGCAGACGTCCAACAGCCCCAAGGGCATGGTTCTGGACTGCGTGCCGGTCATCCCGCCGGACCTGCGTCCGATGGTGCAGCTGGACGGTGGCCGCTTCGCGACCTCCGACCTGAACGACCTGTACCGCCGTGTCATCAACCGCAACAACCGTCTGAAGCGGCTCCTGGACCTCGGTGCCCCGGAGATCATCGTCAACAACGAGAAGCGCATGCTTCAGGAGGCTGTTGACGCCCTCTTCGACAACGGTCGTCGCGGCCGCCCGGTGACGGGCCCCGGCAACCGCCCGCTGAAGTCCCTCAGCGACATGCTGAAGGGCAAGCAGGGCCGCTTCCGTCAGAACCTGCTCGGCAAGCGTGTCGACTACTCGGCGCGTTCCGTGATCGTCGTCGGCCCGCAGCTGAAGCTGCACCAGTGCGGTCTGCCGAAGGCGATGGCGCTGGAGCTCTTCAAGCCGTTCGTGATGAAGCGCCTGGTCGACCTGAACCACGCGCAGAACATCAAGAGCGCCAAGCGCATGGTCGAGCGCGGCCGTACGGTCGTGTACGACGTGCTGGAAGAGGTCATCGCGGAGCACCCGGTTCTGCTGAACCGTGCGCCCACCCTGCACCGCCTCGGCATCCAGGCCTTCGAGCCGCAGCTGGTCGAGGGCAAGGCCATCCAGATCCACCCGCTCGTCTGCACCGCGTTCAACGCGGACTTCGACGGTGACCAGATGGCCGTGCACCTGCCGCTGTCCGCGGAGGCGCAGGCCGAGGCCCGCATCCTGATGCTGTCCTCGAACAACATCCTCAAGCCGGCCGACGGCCGTCCGGTGACGATGCCGACCCAGGACATGGTCCTCGGTCTGTTCTTCCTCACCACCGACGCCGAGATGCGTGACGTCAAGGGCGAGGGCCGCTCGTTCGCGTCCGTGGCCGAGGCGATCATGGCGTTCGACGCCGGCGAGCTGTCGCTGCAGTCGAAGGTGGACATCCGCTTCCCGGTGGGCACCATCCCGCCGCGCGGCTGGACCCCGCCGGCCCGCGAGGAGGGCGAGCCGGAGTGGCAGCAGGGTGACTCCTTCCGTCTGAAGACGACCCTGGGCCGCGCGCTCTTCAACGAGCTGCTGCCCGAGGACTACCCGTTCGTCGACTACGAGGTCGGCAAGAAGCAGCTCTCCGAGATCGTCAACGACCTCGCCGAGCGCTACCCGAAGGTCATCGTGGCGGCGACGCTCGACAACCTGAAGGCGGCCGGCTTCTACTGGGCCACCCGGTCCGGCGTCACCGTGGCCATCTCCGACGTCGTCGTTCCCGAGGCGAAGAAGGAGATCGTCAAGGGCTACGAGGCGCAGGACGAGAAGGTCCAGAAGCAGTACGAGCGTGGTCTGATCACCAAGGACGAGCGCACGCAGGAGCTCATCGCGATCTGGACCAAGGCGACCAACGAGGTCGCCGAGGCGATGAACGACAACTTCCCGAAGACCAACCCGATCTTCATGATGGTGAACTCGGGTGCACGAGGCAACATGATGCAGATGCGTCAGATTGCCGGTATGCGTGGTCTGGTGTCGAACGCGAAGAACGAGACCATCCCGCGGCCCATCAAGGCGTCCTTCCGTGAGGGTCTGTCCGTGCTGGAGTACTTCATCTCCACGCACGGTGCCCGTAAGGGTCTCGCCGACACCGCTCTGCGTACCGCCGACTCGGGTTACCTCACCCGTCGTCTGGTCGACGTCTCCCAGGACGTCATCATCCGCGAGGAGGACTGCGGCACCGACCGCGGCCTCAAGCTCCAGATCGCGGAGGTCGGTGCGGACGGCGTGCTGCGCAAGGCGGAGAACGTCGAGACGTCCGTGTACGCGCGCTGCCTCGCCGAGGACATCGTGGTCGACGGTCAGGTCCTGGCCCCGGCCGGCACCGACCTCGGTGACGTCCTCATCGAGGAACTGGTGGCCCGTGGCGTCGCGGAGGTCAAGACCCGCTCGGTCCTGACCTGCGAGTCCGCCGTCGGCACCTGCGCCATGTGCTACGGCCGTTCGCTCGCCACCGGCAAGCTGGTCGACATCGGTGAGGCGGTCGGCATCATCGCCGCCCAGTCCATCGGTGAGCCCGGTACCCAGCTGACGATGCGTACCTTCCACACCGGTGGTGTGGCCGGTGACGACATCACCCAGGGTCTGCCGCGTGTCGTCGAGCTCTTCGAGGCCCGTACCCCGAAGGGTGTCGCCCCGATCTCCGAGGCCTCCGGCCGCGTGCGGATCGAGGAGACCGAGAAGACCAAGAAGATCGTCATCACCCCGGACGACGGCAGCGACGAGACGGCGTACCCGATCTCGAAGCGCGCCCGGCTCCTGGTCGGCGAGGGCGACCACGTCGAGGTGGGCCAGAAGCTCACCGTGGGTGCCGTCAACCCGCACGACGTGCTGCGCATCCTGGGTCAGCGTGCCGTCCAGGTCCACCTGGTCGGCGAGGTCCAGAAGGTGTACAACTCGCAGGGTGTGTCGATCCACGACAAGCACATCGAGATCATCATCCGGCAGATGCTCCGCCGTGTGACGATCATCGAGTCCGGCGACGCCGAGCTGCTGCCCGGCGAGCTGGTCGAGCGCTCGAAGTTCGAGACCGAGAACCGTCGTGTGGTCCAGGAGGGCGGTCACCCGGCCTCCGGTCGTCCGCAGCTCATGGGTATCACCAAGGCCTCGCTGGCGACCGAGTCCTGGCTGTCGGCGGCGTCCTTCCAGGAGACGACCAGGGTCCTCACGGACGCGGCGATCAACGCCAAGTCCGACTCTCTGATCGGCCTCAAGGAGAACGTCATCATCGGTAAGCTCATCCCGGCCGGTACGGGCCTGTCCCGCTACCGCAACATCCGGGTCGAGCCGACCGAGGAGGCCAAGGCCGCGATGTACTCGGCCGTGGGCTACGACGACATCGACTACTCGCCGTTCGGCACGGGCTCCGGCCAGGCCGTTCCGCTGGAGGACTACGACTACGGTCCGTACAACCAGTAAGCGAGCAGCATGAAGGGCGGCCACTCCGACTGCGGGGTGGCCGCCCTTCGGCGTGTGCGGACTCAGGGGCGCTGCGGCTGGAGGTACGGCTGCAGGTGGTGCAGCCGGGTGTGGTGGTCCGGGTGGGACGACAGCAGCCGGCTGAGGGCGCTCTCCTCGACGGGGACACCGCCGTTCCGGGCGGTCAGCTCGGCCTCCTCCTGCTGTTCCTGCTGGTGCAGCTTGTGGAGTACGGAGGCCAGCATCGGGGCGAAGCCGAGTGCGGCCGCGTGCTCGTCGGCACGCAGCTCCGCGCGGCGGCCGACGGCGGCGAGCGCGTACGGCACGGCCAGCACCAGCAGCGGCAGACCGTAGAGCGTGCTGACCGTGGCGACGGCGACGGCGCCGATGACCATCACCACGGCGGCCACACCGACACAGCCGAAGGCGCGCGACACCTTGAAGACGATGCCGGAGAACGCCTTCAGGAAGCGCCAGGCGAGGCGGCCCGGCAGGGCGTACCAGTAGCCGAGCAGCGAGGACCAGGCGTGGCCGCCGACATGGTGGCCCAGTTCGTGCGCCATGACGGCGGCCAGCTCGCCGTTGGGGAGCTCGTTCATGGCGAAGCGGGTGACGCCGACGATGTGGCCGGCGGCGGCGACCGCGTTCAGGCCGTCGCTGTCCTCCACCCAGAGTTCGTAATTACGGCCCTCGATGCCGGCACGGGCCGTGACCTCCCGCCAGACCGGTTCGAGTTTGGCTCGTTCCTGTGGAGTGGGGTAGCGCAGATGGAGCAGATGGCGCGCGAGGGCGCTTTCGGTCGGCCGGTGGAACACGAGTGCGCCGCTTGCGAGCCAGACCAGGACGACCACGACGGCGAAGCCGCCGAAGAAGGCGGAGATCAGGCCCACGACGAAGAGGCTGCACAGGAAGTTGGGCAGGTAGAGCAGCAGATTGCCGACGGCCGTGACGTCCGTCCGGCGCTGGTCCCGGGAGATGTGCACGCGGCGGTGGCCGGTGCTGATGTGGTGCGGGTGCGCCGGGTCGTCGGGGGAGGGGGAGGCTGCCGGGGGCGTGGGGGGCGCGGCAGGCGTCGGCGGTGTGACCGGCGGAGCGGCCTGCGGGTAGGGCGGGGCTGCATGCGGGCGCAGGGGTGTGGCCTGGGGGTACGAGGGTGTGGCCTGGGGGTACGAGGGTGTGGGCTCCGGGTACGGAGGGGTGGCCTGCGGATACGTGGGTGTGGCCTGGGGGTACGAGGGTGTGGGCTCCGGGTACGGAGGGGTGGCCTCCGGGTACTGGGGAGCCTGCGCGAACTCGTGGGTGTACTGCGGCGGTATCGGCTGCTGCGGGGTGGCCTGGGTGGGCGGCTCGGGATACTCCGGGGATGACGGCGGGGGCTGGGTCATGGTGGTCGTTCGTTCCTTCACTTGCAGGTGCGGGGACGGCTGGTCGGCGGACGGGTCAGCCGATCAGCAGGGACGCGGGCAGCAGGACCGTGCCGGTGCAGAAGGCGACGAGGCCGACGCGGATCCACTGGTGCTTGCGCGCGGCGATCCGGCTCGTCTCGGTGAGGGCGCGGGTCAGTCCGGCCGCGGGATGACGCTCGGTGTCGGCGAGCGCGGTCTCCAAGTGCCCCTGGCGGACGGCCTGCTGGATGTCGCCGAAGTACGACAGGGGTTCGCCGGGTGCCCAGGTGCCCGAGCGGTAGCGGGGGAGCACGGCGAGCAGCAGGGCGAACAGGGAGAGCGCGAGGCAGACGGCTCCGGCCCACCACAGGACGGTGCCCACGCCGGACAGCGCGGCCGGGGTCCACTTGCGCCCGGCGAGCAGACCGCTGAAGACACCGGCGGTCATCCCGAGCGCGGCGACCAGCACCGAGGCCTTGCTGTCGGCGCGGGCGATCTCGCCCCGCAACTCCGAGAGCAGCCGCTCACAGAGCCGGGTGAGTACGGCGGGGTCGGCGTCGGGAGCGCCCGGAGAGCCGAGGGAGCCGGGGGAGGGGAGGGCGCCGGTGGGCTGGGTGGTGGACGGTGTGGGGTCGAGGGCCGTCATGTGCCGCTCTTCTCGGGGGCGTCACCGCTGGTTCCGCCGGTCGTGTCGGGGCGGCCGTCGGCGGTGGTGGCGGTCGCCGGTGCTGCCGCTTCCTCCGCCGACGCCGCCGGGGCCTGCCGGCCGGGCACGGTCGGTGTCGTGCCGTATCCCGGGGGAGGCTCCCAGGCGGGAGGCGGCGGGGCGTAGGCCGCAGCGGGCGGCTGGAGATTCGGCGTGGCGGCACCATGCGCGGGCGTGGCGCCGTAGGGCGTGTCCGTCCCCGGAGGCGGCGGCACGAGTGGATCCGGGGCCACGGCCGGGGGTGTGCTCGTTCCCGGCAACGGTGGGGTGCTCGGGCCCGTGGTGGGGATCGGTGGGTTGAGCGGGCTCGTGCCCGGGATTGGTGGGTTGAGCGGGCCCGTGCCCGGGATCGGTGGGCTGAACGGGCTCGCACCCGGGATCGGCGGCGTTGTCGGGCTCGTGCCCGGGATCGGTGGGATGGTCGGGCCCGTGCCCGGGATCGGTGAGGTGAACGGGCTCGTGGTGGGTCCTGGTCCCGGGAGCGGGCTCGGCATCGGGGTCTGAGGTGTGCCGGCCTGTGGGGCGAAGCCGAAGGGCGTCGCGTCCGGGATCGGCGGGGCGGAGGGCGTCGCCGTCGGTGCGGGGCCCGGCATGGACGCGGTGTGAGCGGCCGCGGCCTGGTAGGGGCCCGTAGGTGACGGCGCCCCGGCCGATGCGGCGCCGACCGATGGCCCCGACTCGCGGTCGAGCCCCGCGGGGGAGGGCGCCGAGCCCGCATCCCATGCTCGTGAGCCCTGCGCGGCCGCGTCCTCCGGGGGCGGCGGCACCGCCTGGGAGCCGTCCGTGGCCCCCGGCTGCGCCGCCCACTCGCCCGCCGGTGGTGTCTGCGCGTTCGCCGGATAGGCCGGACCCGCCCCCTCGGGAAGGGGAGGCGGGGTCTGCGGAACGCCGGGGAGGCGTTGGTTGAGGATGTCGCTGACCGTGCGCAGAGCCAGCTGCTTGGGCCCCTCCAGCTCGTAATTCTCCGCCGTGTCCCCGCTCAGCAGCTGCTTCACCAGGTCCATCTGGGCGCGGATCATGCGGAGTTGGTCGTCGCGCATGCTGGACATGACCAGCTGCGAGTCCTCAGGGTGCTGGGCGAGGTGCAGGGCCCAGGTGTGCACGCCGCCCTGTTGGAGGTGCCACTGGTAGTACGCGATCTTCTGGGCCTCGATCTGCTGCAGCTCCAGCTGCTGATGCCCCTGCTGAAGGGCGAGTTGGTGCTGCTGCCCGCTCGCCAGCATCGCCTGCTCGTACTGCCAGCGCTGCTGTTGCAGGATCAGCTCCTGCTGCTGCGTGCCGTACGCCATGGCCCGATCGATCTGCAGGGAGTCCTGCTGCCGCTGGCGGCGGTCCATCTCGACGTCGACCTCCATGCCGCGCTGGGCCACGTGGACCTGCTCGACGGCGGAGTGGTCGATGGCCTGGAGGCGCTGCTGGTGCTCGATGTTGGCCTGGTCCCGCCTGACCCGCAGAGTCCATGTGACCTGCAGTCCGGCCGGCGCACCCAGCGGCCCCAGCACCGTGACCGCCTGCAGCAGTTCCCCTTCGGCCGCCGCGCTCTCGGCGATCGGGAAACGCCGGGTCACCGGCCGCGCCGCCTGCTGGAGTTCGCCGAGCACCAGCGCCGGTACGTCCCGGTGCCCGCTCGCCACGAACCGGGCCGGGTCCAGCACCTGCCAGGACAGGTCGACCTCGGCCGTGAACTCGAAGGCGTCGTTGTCGCTCGGCAGCGTGAGTTCCGCCGTGTACGGGTGGACGCCCATGTCCACCTCGTAGACAGCGGTGTACCGCCTGGCCGCGATCTCGGCGCGCGTAGGCCGCGACGGAGGCAGATACGCCTCGTAGGAACCCTTCGGCGTGGAGAAGACAAGCGCGTGGTCGATGCGGACCAGCGATCTGAAGTTGAACTCGAAGCGCGACAGCTGGCGCACGGTCAGAACGGGGTCGACCAGCTGCGTGTGCCGGTCGGCGGGCTGCTGCCACTCGGGCTGGCGGAAGGTGGGCATGGTGCGTGTCTCCTCGGACGTACCGGTGCGACCGGGGCGGGGACGGTGGTCCGGCGGTCGTCTGATGTGGGTCAGCGGGCGGGAAGCGTGGTCAGCAGGCGGGCGGCGACCTGTGGTGGTGGGGCACCGTCCTCGCCGGGCATGGTGCGCAGCAGGTGGCCCAGCCGCAGGTGCTCGGTGGACGTGGTGACCAGGGCGGGCAGCAGCGCGGCCAGCGCCCACTCGACGGCCGTGGACCGGTCGGCGATCAGTACCCACTCGCGCAGCACGTCGAGCGCCTGCCGGGTGGTGCGCGGATCGGCCAGCGCGGCCCGCCACAGGTATGGGACGCCCTGCGCGGCGGTCCCGCCCTCGGTGGCCGCGCGGGCGAACCACTCCAGGACGAGGGGCCGGCCGTAGCGCTCCTCGTCCTGGGTGCGCCGGCACGCGCCGACGAAGCCGCCGAGCGTCAGGTCGCGCACGGCCCGGTCGTCGTCGAGGTGGGCGCGCAGCTCGGCGAGGACGCGGTCGCTCGCCGCCGACAGCAGCAACAGCCCCACGGCCTCGGCGAGTTCCCGCGCCAGTTCGCCGTCGATGTCGTCGGGGGCGTCGACGTACAGCCGCCGTACGGCGCCGCGCAGCGCGGCGAGGGCCTGCTCCGGGCGCTCCGGTCCGAGCAGCCCGTACGCCCGCACCGCCACCCAGCGCAGTCGTGGGTCGTCGCCCGCGCACCAGGCGTCGAGGATGCGCGGGATGTTGGGCGTGTCGACCAGGTGGGCGAGGGTGAGGGCGTTGACGGCCACGAGCCGGTGCCGGTACCGCCTGGAGGTGCCCCAGGGCTCGATGACCAGCGCCATCGCGGACGGCAGGTCGGTGCGGGCCAGGACGGCGACGGTGGACGCGGCGCGGGTGCGCACCAGTGGGCGGCCGTCGTCCGCGAGCCGGCGCAGCCAGCGGATCAGGGCGGGCCGCGCCGAGGGGTGGCCGGTCCACACCTCGCGCAGCAGCACGAGGGAGGCCCGCTCGTCGCGGAACCTCGCCTTCTGCTGGGGCACCGGCCCCCACTCGGTGTGCTCGTTCTCCAAGTACTTCTCGGCACGGGCCAGTTGGAGGCGTTTACCGACGTGGGTGCCGAAGACCGGGACCTCGGGGACGCCGGCCGGGTTCTCGGTCTCCTGCAGGAAGCGGTAGAGCAGGTCGCTCAGCTCGGCGGTGAGCGCGTACGGCCCGCCGTCGAAGGCGGCCAGGGCGATGAGGAACGCCTTGTCGCGCAGGTGGAGGCAGGTCTCGTCCTCCTCGAACCACTCCTGGACCTGCTTCTCCAGAGAGACCAGGGAGAACTGCCCGACCGCGTCTTCCGTGACCTCCCCGGCGGCGTACCTGCCGAGCAACCGGGCGAAGGCGGCGGCCTCGCGCGGCTGGTGGCTGCGCTCCAGGAAGGCGGTCACCTGCGGCAGGGCGAGCAGCTTGGCGGCGGTCTCCTCGCCGGTGCGGGCGCGCAGATGGGCGGCGAGGACGGCGGCCGCGGCCGGCGGGCGCCACTCCACGGCGGTCACGTCGTCCAGGGCGGCGCCGGGGTCGAGGGTGACGACGAGGTAGGCGTTCCGCTCGGCGAGCCGGTCGCGGGCGGCCAGCAGGTGGGTCCAGCGCAGCGGTTCGTCGCGGCGCGGGGTGAGGTCGCACAGGACGTGGCCGCGGGCCTGGTGCTCGCCGGTGAACTGGTCGGCCAGGCCGCTTGCGGTGGTGTCGCGGACCAGGGTGCGTACCGGGAGAGCGCCGAGGCGGTGCAGCAGCATCAGGGCGGCGGTGCGCCGGCCGGTGAAGCGGCCGCCGGCCAGCACCAGCACGCGGTCCTCGCGCAGCCGGTCCAGCAGGTGGGACATCAGCTCCTCGTCGGCGACGAACCCGTTCGCCAGCTCCTCCAGGGTGGCCTGCGGGACCTCGCCGGAGGCGGAGGCGGCAGCGCCGGGGCCGGGGACGGCGAGCTGGAATATCTCCGTCTTGCTGCCCAGGAAGACGTCGCCGGAGAAGTGGCCGCCGCTGATGCCGCCGTGCTGGTCGCCGCCGAGCAGGCCGCCGCTGAAGTGGGCCCGGGCGCCGACGTTCATGGTCCGCGGGCTGTGGTCGACCAGGTCGCGCCGAGCCGACCAGGCGTTCTGCGGCTGGTCCCGTTCCTCGGACTCGCTCCCGGTGTCGCTCCGGGTGTCGTCGGCGGACCCGGGCTCTTCCGGGGGCGGCTCAGGCGTCGGCGCGGCGGGTCCGGCGGCCGGGCGGGGCGGCGCCTCTGCTTCCGGTGCGTTCATGCGCCCTCACCCCGCGTGCGGTCGCCGCCGTCGCCGAGGGTGACGTCGCCGGAGAAGTGGCCGCCGCTGATGCCGCCGTACTGGTTGCCGCCGATCAAGCCGCCGCTGAACGTGCCTCCGTGGACGTTGACGACCGGGCCCGGCGCCGGGGCTCCCCGTGATCCGCCCGGCGCCGGGCTGTCCTCGCGGGGGCCGCCCTGCGGGGGAACCCGCGGCGCCGGGCGGTCCCCCGAACCGCCCGGCGCCTCCCCCGCCCCCGTGTCACCGTGGTCTTGGTGGCCCTCCGCCTCCCCGGCGGCGCGGCCCGGCAGCGGACCGTGCAGCCAGGCCTTCAGGGGGCCGTTCTTGCTGTCCACCGTCACCGGGTGGAAGTCGGCGGCGGGGATGCCGACGTGGTCGTGGCGCACCACCCCCGCGTACAGCGCGTCCGAGACGCACAGCGCGAAGTCGTCGGGCCGCTCGCGCAGGGCCTCGCGCAGCAGGCCGGCGTCCAGCAGCCGGCAGGCGTGGTTCAGGTCGGAGCCGACCCAGCCGTCGTGGTCGTCCACGGCGACGTAGCCGGTGGCGACGACGCCGCGCAGCCGGATCTGCGCGGACCGGGACGCCATGCGGTTGACCGCGCGCAGCTGCGCCGGAACCTCCGTGAGCAGGGCCCGCAGCAGGGCGGTGACCGGAGTGTTCGCGTCGATGAGCTCCATCACCGAGTCGCCGCGGTCGGCCCGCAGCCGCCGGGTCTCGTCGATGCCGGCGCGCTCCAGCGTGCGGTCGGTGATGTCGTAGAGCATGCGGCGCAGATAGGCCTGCTCCACGTCGTCCCGGTCGCTGAACCTCTCGATGTCCAGCAGCAGGATCGTGCGGCTCACGGGGTCGGTCATGGTCGCCTCTCCGGGGGGTCGGCCGTGCAGATGAGCAGACTGGCGGGGGAGGGGCTGCGGCGGTGAGGACGGATGACGCAGTCGGAGTGTGACCGTGTGCACAGAGCGCTCCGCGCTCCGCGAGGTCGAGGGGGGTTCAGTGGGCCGGGGGTGGGTTCAGCGGGCGGGGTGGGTGCCGTGGGCGGTGGGCGCCGTGGGCCTCGCCGCAGTGCTGGGGTCCGCTGATACGGGCGCGAGCCGAGGATGCCCTCGGGCTCAGCAGTGGCTTCGGGCTCGTGGCTGCGTCGGCGTGTGGTCGTCAGGGTTCCGTGGGGCCCGGCGGTGTGGGGATTCCCGGGGCCGGGGCCGATGCTGCGATCCGGCGGAGGATGTCGGGGCGGTGGATGAGGAGGGTGCGGCGGCCCGTGGTGACCGCCTGCTTGGCACGGAGTTCCTTCAGCAGGCGTTGGACCATCTCCCGGGAGGCACCCACCGAGCCCGCCAGTTCCTGCTTGCTGAGCGGGACCGACAGCTCGATGCCGTCGGCGGTGCGGCGGCCGTGGGTGCGGGCCAGGTCCAGGAGCAGGACGGCGAAACGCTCCCGCACGCTCATGGAGGCGAACTCCAGCCGGCGCCGGTCGGCCGCGCGGGTCCGGTCCGCGGTCAGGCCCAGCAGGGCGAAGGCGACGGCGGGGGAGCGGCCCAGGAAGTCCCTGAACCGCTCGTGCTCCACGGCCAGGGCCCGCACCGGCTCCAGCGCGGTCACCGTCGCCGACCGAGGCCGCCCCGTCAGCGCGGCCGACTCGCCGACGATGTCACCGGGGCCGCGCAGCGCGAGCAGCGCCTCGTAGCCGTTGGCGGCCGACGCGGTCACCTTGGTCCAGCCGTACACGAGGAAGAGCACGTGTGCGGACGGCTCGTGCTGGTGGATCAGCACCATCCGGGCCGTGAACGCCAGTTCCCGGCCGAGCCCGAGCAGTGCTGCCCGGTCGTCGGTCTCAAGCCGCGCCAGAAAGGGCACCCGGTCGTCCAGGCCGCCGTCGTCCGGCGAGTACGCGGCCGTCCACGCAGTTGTCATGCCCATCCCCCGATTGCTCACCCGCAGCGGACGGATCAACGTACTGAAAGCGCAAAACCGGGGCGCGTGAAAGAGCGCAAACCAGCCATCTGTGACCGAAGGTCGCCGTACCCGCCTCGACCAGCCGCGTGGCCCTGCGCGGCGATCGTCCAGGGGGCGGCGGACAAGTGGGACGAAATCCAGGTGAGGAGGTGAGAAGTCCGGCGTGTCGCAGCCCGCTCCGTTTGTTTTGACCGAAGTCCGTGAGGTAGGTACGCTCAGACCTTGTGCCTGGGGTGTGCCCTGGCTCTCGTGCGTGCCTCCAAACCGCACCGGGAGCTGCCATCGGCCACCGTAATCTGCGCCTCTCCCTGCCTTGCGGCGGGAGTCTGCGGGATTCGACACACCCGACCGCGTGGGTCGGAGATGTTCCAGGTTAGCTGTACCCATCGGCACACAGAAACCGGAGAAGTAGTGCCTACGATCCAGCAGCTGGTCCGCAAGGGCCGGCAGGACAAGGTCGAGAAGAACAAGACGCCCGCACTCGAGGGTTCCCCTCAGCGTCGCGGCGTCTGCACGCGTGTGTTCACGACCACCCCGAAGAAGCCGAACTCGGCCCTGCGTAAGGTCGCGCGTGTGCGTCTGACCAGCGGGATCGAGGTCACCGCTTACATTCCGGGTGAGGGACACAACCTGCAGGAGCACTCCATCGTGCTCGTGCGCGGCGGCCGTGTGAAGGACCTGCCGGGTGTTCGCTACAAGATCATCCGCGGTTCGCTCGACACCCAGGGTGTCAAGAACCGCAAGCAGGCTCGCAGCCGTTACGGCGCCAAGAAGGAGAAGTAAGAATGCCTCGTAAGGGCCCCGCCCCGAAGCGCCCGGTCATCATCGACCCGGTCTACGGTTCTCCTCTGGTGACCTCCCTCATCAACAAGGTGCTGCTGAACGGCAAGCGCTCCACCGCCGAGCGCATCGTCTACGGCGCCATGGAGGGTCTGCGTGAGAAGACGGGCAACGACCCGATCATCACGCTGAAGCGCGCACTGGAGAACATCAAGCCGACCCTCGAGGTCAAGTCCCGCCGTGTCGGTGGTGCGACGTACCAGGTTCCGATCGAGGTCAAGCCCGGTCGTGCCAACACGCTCGCGCTGCGCTGGCTGGTCGGTTACTCCCGCGCCCGTCGCGAGAAGACCATGACCGAGCGTCTGCTCAACGAGCTTCTCGACGCCTCCAACGGCCTCGGTGCCGCTGTGAAGAAGCGCGAGGACACCCACAAGATGGCCGAGTCCAACAAGGCCTTCGCGCACTACCGCTGGTAGTCGCTACCCACATCGAGACCGAGAGAAGACTGAAGCCTTATGGCTACCACTTCACTTGACCTGGCCAAGGTGCGCAACATCGGCATCATGGCCCACATCGACGCGGGCAAGACGACCACCACCGAGCGGATCCTGTTCTACACCGGTGTGTCCTACAAGATCGGTGAGGTCCACGACGGCGCTGCCACCATGGACTGGATGGAGCAGGAGCAGGAGCGTGGCATCACGATCACCTCTGCTGCCACCACCTGTCACTGGCCGCTGGAAGACGTCGACCACACCATCAACATCATCGACACGCCGGGCCACGTCGACTTCACCGTCGAGGTGGAGCGTTCGCTGCGCGTGCTCGACGGTGCCGTGACGGTGTTCGACGGCGTCGCCGGTGTCGAGCCCCAGTCCGAGACGGTGTGGCGTCAGGCGGACCGCTACGGCGTTCCGCGCATCTGCTTCGTCAACAAGCTCGACCGTACCGGTGCCGAGTTCCACCGCTGTGTCGACATGATCTCCGACCGCCTGGGTGCGCAGCCGCTGGTCATGCAGCTGCCGATCGGTGCCGAGGCGGACTTCAAGGGCGTCGTCGACCTGGTGACGATGAAGGCCCTGGTCTGGTCGGCCGAGGCGACCAAGGGCGAGATGTACGACACCGTCGACATCCCGGCCACGCACACCGAGGCTGCCGAGGAGTGGCGCGGCAAGCTGCTCGAGGCCGTCGCGGAGAACGACGAGGAGCTGATGGAGCTGTACCTGGAGGGCGAGGAGCCCTCCGTGGAGCAGCTGTACGCGGCGATCCGTCGTATCACCATCGCGTCCGGCAAGGGCACCGGCACCACGGTGACCCCGGTGTTCTGCGGTACCGCGTTCAAGAACAAGGGTGTCCAGCCGCTGCTCGACGCGGTCGTGCGCTATCTGCCCTCCCCCGTCGACATCGAGGCCATCGAGGGCCACGACGTCAAGGACCCGGAGCAGGTCATCAAGCGCAAGCCGTCGGACGAGGAGCCGCTTGCGGCGCTGGCGTTCAAGATCATGAGCGACCCGCACCTCGGCAAGCTCACCTTCGTCCGCGTGTACTCCGGCCGTCTGGAGTCCGGCACCGCCGTGCTGAACTCCGTCAAGGGCCGCAAGGAGCGCATCGGCAAGATCTACCGCATGCACGCCAACAAGCGTGAGGAGATCGATTCGGTGGGCGCCGGCGACATCGTCGCCGTCATGGGCCTGAAGCAGACCACCACCGGTGAGACGCTGAGCGACGAGAAGAACCCGGTGATCCTGGAGTCCATGGACTTCCCGGCCCCGGTCATCCAGGTCGCCATCGAGCCCAAGTCCAAGGGCGACCAGGAGAAGCTGGGTGTCGCCATCCAGCGCCTGGCCGAGGAGGACCCGTCCTTCCAGGTCCACTCGGACGAGGAGACCGGCCAGACCATCATCGGTGGTATGGGCGAGCTGCACCTCGAGGTGCTGGTCGACCGTATGCGCCGTGAGTTCAAGGTCGAGGCCAACGTCGGCAAGCCGCAGGTCGCGTACCGCGAGACCATCCGCAAGGCGGTCGAGAAGGTCGAGTACACCCACAAGAAGCAGACGGGTGGTACCGGCCAGTTCGCTCGCGTCATCATCGCGGTCGAGCCGATCGAGGGTGGCGACAGCTCGTACGAGTTCGTCAACCAGGTCACCGGTGGCCGTGTGCCGAAGGAGTACATCCCTTCGGTCGACGCCGGTGCGCAGGAGGCCATGCAGTTCGGCATCCTCGCCGGTTACGAGATGACCGGTGTCCGCGTGACGCTGCTCGACGGCGCCTACCACGAGGTCGACTCCTCCGAGCTCGCCTTCAAGATCGCCGGTTCGCAGGCCTTCAAGGAGGCCGCGCGCAAGGCCAGCCCCGTTCTCCTTGAGCCGATGATGGCCGTAGAGGTCACCACGCCCGAGGACTACATGGGTGAGGTCATCGGCGACATCAACTCCCGCCGTGGCCAGATCCAGGCCATGGAGGAGCGGGCCGGTGCCCGCGTCGTGAAGGGCCTCGTGCCCCTCTCGGAGATGTTCGGCTACGTCGGAGACCTCCGCAGCAAGACGTCGGGTCGCGCAAGCTACTCGATGCAGTTCGACTCCTACGCCGAGGTTCCGCGGAACGTCGCCGAGGAGATCATCGCGAAGGCCAAGGGCGAGTAACTCACCCGAGTTCCAGCCTTTAGGCTTGACTCCGGAGCCTCACGGGGCATTCCGTCGCAATCGTGGACGGAATGCCCCGGGGATCCGGGCCATCCAGCAAAGATCACCTGGCGCCGATGAAGTAAGGCGTACAGAACCACTCCACAGGAGGACCCCAGTGGCGAAGGCGAAGTTCGAGCGGACTAAGCCGCACGTCAACATCGGCACCATCGGTCACATCGACCACGGTAAGACGACCCTCACGGCCGCCATTACCAAGGTGCTGCACGACGCGTACCCGGACCTGAACGAGGCCACCCCGTTCGACAACATCGACAAGGCGCCCGAGGAGCGTCAGCGCGGTATCACCATCTCCATCGCGCACGTCGAGTACCAGACCGAGGCGCGCCACTACGCCCACGTCGACTGCCCGGGTCACGCGGACTACATCAAGAACATGATCACCGGTGCCGCCCAGATGGACGGCGCGATCCTGGTCGTGGCCGCCACCGACGGCCCGATGCCGCAGACCAAGGAGCACGTGCTCCTGGCCCGCCAGGTCGGCGTTCCCTACATCGTTGTCGCCCTGAACAAGGCCGACATGGTGGACGACGAGGAGATCCTGGAGCTCGTCGAGCTCGAGGTCCGTGAGCTCCTCTCCGAGTACGAGTTCCCGGGCGACGACGTTCCGGTCGTCAAGGTCTCCGCTCTGAAGGCGCTCGAGGGCGACAAGGAGTGGACGCAGTCCGTCCTGGACCTCATGAACGCCGTCGACACCGCGATCCCGGAGCCGGAGCGCGACGTCGACAAGCCGTTCCTGATGCCGATCGAGGACGTCTTCACGATCACCGGTCGTGGCACGGTCGTCACCGGTCGTATCGAGCGCGGTATCCTCAAGGTCAACGAGACCGTGGACATCATCGGCATCAAGACCGAGAAGACCACCACCACGGTCACCGGCATCGAGATGTTCCGCAAGCTGCTCGACGAGGGCCAGGCCGGTGAGAACGTCGGTCTGCTCCTCCGCGGCATCAAGCGCGAGGACGTCGAGCGCGGCCAGGTCATCATCAAGCCGGGCTCGGTCACCCCGCACACCGAGTTCGAGGCGCAGGCCTACATCCTCTCCAAGGACGAGGGTGGCCGCCACACGCCGTTCTTCAACAACTACCGCCCGCAGTTCTACTTCCGTACGACGGACGTGACCGGCGTGGTGACCCTCCCCGAGGGCACCGAGATGGTCATGCCGGGTGACAACACCGAGATGAAGGTGGAGCTCATCCAGCCCATCGCCATGGAAGAGGGCCTGAAGTTCGCCATCCGCGAGGGTGGCCGCACCGTGGGCGCCGGCCAGGTCACCAAGATCACCAAGTGATCCTGGACTGACCCGGTAGACCAGCAGGTCTCCAAGAGGCCCGTACGACTTCGGTCGTACGGGCCTCTTCGCGTTTCCGGCGGCAGTGCGGGGTGCGGCTGTCACGCCGGCGGGCCGTCACGGCGGGGTGCCGTCACGAGAGTCAGGGCGAGGTGGCGTCACGGGAGTCACGGCGAGGTGGCGTCACGGCGAGGTGGCGTCACGGGAGTCACGGCGAGGTGGCGTCACGGGAGGGGGTCGTCACGGGGAGGGGAGCGTGAACACCAGGAACAGCACGGTCAGGGGCGGCACCAGCGCGGCGACGGCCGCCCAGCGCCGCGCCGCCGCCCAGCGGCGCCTCCAGGGCAGCAGCCACGCGGTGAGCAGGGCCGCGACGGCGACCGGACCGCCGAGGAAGAGCATGCCGTAGATCCAAGCCAGCGACGTGTTCAGCGCCGCCGAGCAGTCGTCGGGACCGCAGCTGTCCGTGGCCATGGCGGACAGCCCGCCGAACAGGACTGCGGCGGGGCCCAGCACGGTGAGCAGGGCCGTGGCGACCACCGGAGCCACCCAGGCCCGGCGGTCCCGCTCGGCCGTGTGCGCGGGAACGGTGGGTGTCGCGATGTGCTGTGCGGTCATGTCCATGCGAGCAGTGAACCGGCGGACGCACCTCGGCCACACCGGCGTACGTACTCAAGAAGTACGCGTCGGCGTACTCAGGCTGGATCGGCCGTCGACGTCAACATCGAGCACCCCGGGCCACCGTGACGAAGCCCGGCGCCGCTCGGTTGAAGTACTGGACGTATCGGCATGTTCGGCGTTGGCGCAGTCGGGGGTGGGCGGTGGGCGGCAGTTCCACAGCGGTGCAGGGTCTGGCCTCCTCACCCGCCGAGAAGCGGGCGGCGGCGACAGCGGTGGAGAACCATGTCCTGCCCGGCACACACCGGGCGGGGAACTGGGCGGACGAGGAGACGGGGGCGGCGGTGCGGGCCCTCGGCGCGAAGGACGGCGAGGGCTGGCTCACGTCCACCGCGCTGAGGAAGGCCCACCGGACGTGGGGCGACCAGGTGAGGAGCCTGATGGACCGCCTGGCCGCGGAGAAGGACGCGCTGCGAAGCACCAACAGGGTTCTGACGAGCACCGACCTGGCGACCGGTTCGACGCTGCGGCAGGCGTCGGCACTGGACCGGTTCTGACCCGGGCGCGGGAGGCCGGGCATGCCGACGTACCACGAGATCATGAGCACCGACCTCTGCGCGCTCACCACCGCGGCCGACCGCTGGGACGGCATGGCGGACGAGTTCGAGAGGCAGGAGAAGGCGTACCGACAGCATGTCCACGGCATCGCCATGGGCCCCACCTGGACGGGCCTGAGCGCCGACGCGGCGAACGCCCGCTTCGAGATCACGCTCAAGCAGTTCCAGTACGCACAGACGCAGGCGAAGGCGGTCGCGTCGCTGCTGCGGGACGCGTACACGCAGTTCGCGCGGCTGCGGGGCAGGCTGGAGGCAGCGCGCCGCGAAGCCGTCGGGGCGGGGATGAGGGTGTCGGAACGGGGACTGGTGAGCCCGGACCCCGACCGCGCCAAGGGCACGGAACGGGCTGCCCGCCATCCCGGCGAGTCCACCGTCCACGCCTGGCAGGACCGCATCGACAAGGCGGTCCGGGACGTCACTGACGCGGACACCGGCGTCCGGATCGCGTTGACGGCGGTGATGGTCGGCCCGGACGCGCCGCCCGGGGGCAGGGGCTTCAACGGCGGGGCGCTGGGGGACATTGAGAGGTACGAAGCCGAGGCGGCCGAAGGGCCGCTGGAGAAGCTGAGCCGGGGCGGACACCTGTCCCATGCCGAACTCACCGCCCTGCGGCGAACGTTGCGCGACAACAGCGGCGACGAGGCGTTCTCGCGCACGCTGCTGGACGACCTGGGCGCGGCGGGCACGATCAGGCTGACGAACGAACTCAACGACCTGATCCACGTCCGCGGCGAAGGCGAAGGCGGAGCCGGTGCCTACGCGACGATCGAAACGGGCTTGGCGGACACACTGGCCACGGCCACAAGGGACCCGCACTCGAAGTGGTACGAGCACTGGCGCGCCGAGATGCGGCACGCGGGCGTGCAGCGGTACGCCACCGACGCCCAGGGCGCGCACCTGGACAAGGCGGTCGGCTACCAGTCATTGGTCACGCTGATGCGGCGGGGCCACGGCTACGGGCGCGGCATGCTGGAGGACCTCACCGACGACATGATCGCCGCGGAGAGGAAGGACCCCGGCATCTGGCACCTGAAGGGCGAGTACGCCGGCAGGCACGACGGCTGGTTCGCCAACGACCCGGTGGACGGCACGCTCGGCATCATGAGCCACGACCCCGGTACTGCGGCGCACTACCTGGGTTCCGACGCCCACATGAACTACCTGATGAGGGACCGCGACTGGAACGTCACGCTCCACGAACAGGGAGGTGGCGGCAAGGCCGACGCATACACCCCCGGCCTGGACGGAGACGACCGCGCGGGTTTCGGCGCGGCCCTCCGGGCGGCGACGACGGGGATGGACCCGTCCGACCGGCACGCGCACTACGTGACGCACAGCCGCCAGAACGAGGCGGTGCTGAACTCGGCACTCGGCCACCTCGCGGCCCAGGGCGACGACTTCCCCCCGTCCCTGCGCGCCCCGATGGCCGACATCCTGGTCAACCACGGCGCCACGGTGCACGCGTCGATGAGCGAGGTCGACATCTCCCAGTCCCCCCTGAAACAGGACGAACTCTTCGAGGTCGTCAAACAGATCTCCAAGGACAAGAACGCCTACGGCACGCTGAACGGAGGCCTCAACCAGGCGATGGTGTCGACCATCCACGGTGACCACTCGAAGTCACCGGAGCCCCTGGTACGCGCGGGCCGCACGGTGGGCTTCCTGGAAGAGGCGCGTATCCAGGCCCAGGGCGACCCAAAAACCGCGGAATTCGAATCCAAGCCGCTTTTCGACAAGGCGATCGGTTACATCCCTGTGGTGAGCGAGGACGTGCAGGAGGGGTTCGATTACGTGACGGAGAAGTGGCTGGAGGATGAACAGAGGAGGCTGGATGAGGAGCGGGCGGACGAGAACTTCAGGGCCTACGACGCGAGAAACGGCCAGTTGATGGGACTTGCGGAGGAGTGGACCAGGACCCGTCGAGTCGGCGACAGTTTCGACGCCAAAGCGGAGATCGGCAGGTCCGCTCAGGACGGCATGGCACACGCGACGGGCGTATCGGGGGAGCAGCCGAAGTGAGTGCACGCTGCCGAGCTATGAGTCTCATCGCGTTCTCGCTCTGGGGCTTCGGCGTGTCCTGTGATGGTGCGGCTGACCAGGAGATCCCGAAGAGCATCTGTGGCACGCGTATGGATCCCGATCTGATGCGCCCGCTCGTCACTTCCGCCGAGGACTGGCATGAGTACGACCGGGTGGACCGTTCCGAAGCCATCACAGCTCCTTGCTTGGTTCAGGTGCAGAACCACCTGGCCATCCGCTTTCGCTTCTCATGGGACGAGAATCCGATGGACCTCATGTACCTCGCCAAGAACACCGGCTCGATCTCGGGCGTAACGGACCCCCGTGAAATAGCCTCCCCCTACAAGATGGTCGTCGGCACCGACGGGGCGATCTCCACGACGCGCTGCAAGACCAAGGGCGGCCAGTACTTCACGCTCACCCTCCAGCTGCCCCGTATCAAGCTCACGGACCAGACCCACCGCAAGGACATCGAGAAGTTCATGCGGGCCTACTTCCCCGCCACCGTAAACACCCTGGGCTGCGGGAAGACAACGGCTCGGACGACCGGACCCGGTGAGGTGTCCCACCGGAACCTTAACTAGGTGACCTGCACATGCCACCCGGAGGGCTCGTGTCGTAGGCGTCGAGAAACCCGCGTATCTGAGTACGAGCGCTCATGTGCCGCCCCGCAGCCCTGGCTTGGATGGATCACCGAGGCGCGGCCCGAGCCAGGACTGTCACCGGGTGTAGCTACAGTTGCTACCGAGGCTTCCGCTTTACGAACTCACGGGGGAGGACGTTGTGTTGCCGAGCGATGCCGGGTCCGGGGCGGCGGCGCCGTCGTTGTTTTCCGGTCTGTCCGGCCTGGTCGAAGCGACGCGCGACGCCATCGGTGCCCAGGCCGAGATGGCTGCGGAGTACGCGTCATTCACCAAGTTCCAGAAGCGAGTTGACGACCTGATCCGCGACCTGAAGGGTTCCGACGCGGGACCGACCAAGGTCGGGGAGGCCCAGCTCGCGCGCCACCAGTTCGGCGGTGGAGGCGGTTCCTGGTCGGAGGCGTCCGGCGTGTACTCGGCGTACGAGACGGTGATCAGCGAGCTGGAGACGCTGTCGAAGCTGCTGTCGGACTCCATGGAGGGCATGGGCATCGCGGTCATGGCCTCCCACAAGGGCTACCAGAACGTCGACCTGGACATCCGCGACCGCATGGCGGCGATCAGCGCGGAGACGACGAAGCACTACGGCGGGAGCTACGACCCGTCGCTGCCGAAGAAGAGCCACGATGGCGGTCAGCCGGAGCAGGGGACGCAGCCGCCGGCCGGCGACTCGGGCGGTTCGATCTGATGGACGTGATGGACCACATGGACCACGTGGATCTGATGGAAACGAAGCGGACGGGGGCTCTCTGATGGCCGGCAACGGTTCCGGCGGCGGTACGTCCTTCGAGAGCATGAGCCACGAGCAGATGCTGGCGTGGCTCGACCAGGCCAACTCCGGAGAGGTCCAGGCCGCGGCCGACCGCCTGACCGCGGCCGCGAAGGAGATCCGCAAGATCGCGGAGGAGCTCAAGGTCCGTCCGCAGTGGGTGGAGTGGAAGGGTGACGGCGCGGACGCGTTCCGCGCGTGGGCCGGCGACCTGGCCAACTCCACCCACCGCCTGGGCGACTTCAGCGAGGGCGCCGGGAAGTGGCTCGGCGAGGCGTCGAACGCGATCGCCACCGCCCAGGCCTCCATCCCACGCGACACCAAGAGCGCACAGGCGAACCTGGACGCGGCGACAGCGGCCCACAACGACCCGGACGCGGCAGCGATCCGCACCAAGTCCGCAGGCGAACTGGCCGCCCTGAAGGCCGACCGCGAAAAGGTCCGCCAGGAGGCAGCTGCCCAGATGCGAAAGCTGGGCCAGTCCTACGAACTGTCCGCAACACAGATGAACGGCCTGGAGCGGCCCAAGTTCCCGCCGCCGCCGAAGGCTGTCCAGCCACCGCATGCCGGAGGCTCCCAGGATCTGGCTCGCCAGGGCGGTGGTACGTCCGGTGGTCTGGGACCTGGAGGCGGTGCCGGAACCGTGGGAAGCGCCGGCACTGTAGGAAAAGCGCATCGGGATGCGGTGACCTCTGGCCCCCATATGGATCCACCCACGAGCCGGACGCCGTCCGGTCACGAGCGTCCGTCGGTGATCGAGCCTGCCACGCACGTCGGCATCGACTCAGTGTCTGCACCGCCGGAAGTCCACCGGCCCGCCCCGGGCCCAGTGGCCAGGCCGCCCGCCCCCGTGGCCCCCGAGGTAGGAATCGTGCCGCCGATGGGCGCGCCGATCCCGCCGATGTCAGGTGGTCCTCTGCGCGTGCCTTCAGGAGGGCTGGGGAGGCCAGTCGGAGAAGAGCGCGTGCCAACCCAGTCCGGGCGAGGACCCGTCAATCCACTCCCCGGACGTGGAGTCACCGGAATCAGTCCTGCCCCTGGCCGCAATCTGCCGAGCCCCAGTGGGACAACTGGCCGGGGCTCCTTCGGCGAGGGTCCCACCCCCGGCCGCGGTACTCCGCCCGTATCGGGAATCACTGGTGGGCGTCCGGCTACACCCTCGGCCACCGGACGCTCGACGAGTCGGCTACCCGGTGCCCCACTTGGTGGAGAACCTGCCGTCAGCCGCGGTTCGGCCGGCCGCCTGCCGATTACGGGAGCAACGGGACAGCCTGTAACCGGCAGCCCTGCACGCGCCGCCGGACGCCCTGGGGCCACGCCCCGCGACGGCATCGTTGGCGGTACCCCGCAGCGGACGGGCCGCACTCCGGCGCGCCCTGGGTCATCGGTACCCTCTGCGCCGATACGGGGAGGCATCTCCGGTGGTATGCCGAGTGAGACCGGTGCAAGGGGTGGCGTGCGCGGTGTCGCGAGTGGATCGGCCGGTCGTGTCCGGCAGCGGAATGACAAGCGGAAGAGCGACCGCCGAAGCGAACCGCCTACTACCGACTGACGATCAGGGGACACGAGAACTATGCACAAGCCCACGGGCAAGACGTGGCACAGCGGAATTCGTGCCTTGGCCTCGACGGCCGTCGGCCTGCTGCTCGTAGGCGGTACGACGGCGCAGGCTCACGCCGACTCCACACGTTCTCAGCAGTGGTTCCTGGATGCCATGCACGCTGACGAGATGTGGCGGACGAGCACGGGCACGGGGATCACTGTGGCCGTGATTGATACCGGAGTGGACTCGGACAACCCCGATCTCAGGGGACGCGTTCTCGACGGGTTGGACCTGGCTGCACGCCGTTCCGGCGATGAGCACACGGACTATGACGGCCACGGTACGGGGATGGCTGGGCTCATTGCAGGTACGGGGGCATACGAGGGCGGCAAGGGCGCGTTCGGACTCGCGCCAGGTGTGAAGATCCTTCCTGTCCGCATGCCGGGCCAGCAGGACGACAACCCCTTTTCGGGACCGTCCTACGTCAGCAAAGCTATTCGCTACGCGACAGACTCCGGTGCCCGGGTGATTAACATTTCCTCGGGTTCGACGGTTCAGTCACCCCAACTGACTGCCGCTGTGAAGTACGCCTTGCAGCACGGGTCGCTCATTTTCGCAGCGGTGGGCAATGACGGCGACAAGGGGAATCCTGTCGAATATCCGGCGGCCACACCCGGTGTCGTCGGGGTGGCCGCCGTGGGCAAGAACCTCAGTCGCACGCCATGGTCCACGTACGGCCCTCAAGTGGACGTCTCGGCCCCGGGCGACGACATGGTGCACGCCTGCGGCGGTAAGACCGGTCTCTGCAAGAGTTACGGCACCAGCGACGCCACCGCCATAGCCTCCGCCAGCGCCGCCCTCATCTGGTCCAAGCACCCGAACTGGACCAACAACCAGGTCCTCCGCGTCATGCTCAACACCGTCGGCGGCCCCACGAACGGCGCCAAGCGCAACGACTCCATCGGCTACGGCATCGTCCGCCCGCGCATCGCCCTGCAGAACCCCGGCGACCCGGGGCCGGCCAACGTCTATCCGTTGCCGGACTTTACCGCCGCCGGGGCGGGCGCCTCGTCTTCTCCAGGTGCCGGTGCCGGTGCCGCCAAGGGCTCCGAGAGCTCGAAGGGTTCGGATGCGTCGGCGAAGGGTGACGGCGTCAGCGCGGCGGACTCCGCATCGGACGGCGGCAACGGCGTCCTCTGGGGCGCACTGGGGATCGGTGCCGTCGTACTGCTCGGCGGAGCCACCGCTGCCGTCGTCATCAGCCGCCGTCGTCGCTCGGTCGGTTAGCCGCACGGAGTGCCGTGCCGGACACCGACCGGCCCGCGGGCGCTCGTCCTTACCCGTAGTCGGCCTGTCAGGTGCGGCAAGGGCTGCCCTGCCGGGGACAGGGTCGGCATTGGGACGGGTCCGGCCAGTACTGCGGCGCTCGACGCCCCACGGATCCCAGCCCCGCACGAGGCAAGGCCGCCACGCTCGTCACACATGAGTACGGATACTCAGTCGGTTTGGTCGCCTGTCCGGATGGCGCGAAGTGATCGTAGGGATACGGTACAAGTCGATCAGCGCAACGTACCTGCTGCGAACTCGCACCATCGCCAGGCTCACGTCTGTTCGGGATACGACATAACAAGGGGGAACCACTCATGGCGTGGCAGGAGTGGGAACAGCTCAAGACCGCGGCGGCCGAGCGGCATTCTGCCCAGATGCGGCTGAACCACATACCGATGGATCCGGGTGGGTCCGGCACATTGGTTTCGAACAAGCCGGCCTGGTCCAAGGCAGGCCAGGACGTCGGCTCGCTCCGTGACGACATCACCAAGGCGCTGGGCAAGCTGGCGGACGGTCAGAAGGGCCTTGGTGACGAGGCCGGCTGCCTGACTGCGGGGGCGCAGAAGGAGGTTCACGACTCGTGGGAGCGCTACGTCAAGGCGGTGAGCGGGCGCTGCGGGAAGCTCTCGAGTCTGCTGGAGAAAGCGGGCAGTGACCAGCTGAAGACCGATGAGGCCGTCGAGGCCGAGATCGGCAACCTCAAGGTGGACTACGCGGATACTCCGGCTGTCGGCGGTCAGGACAAGGGGCGGTAACCAGAAGTCATGGACCTTGCAACACTCAAGGCCCTCAAGCCGACGGAGTTTCTGGAGGCGGCCCACGGATACCGCAGCACCGGTGACATGGCCCGCGGGGCCAAGGACCGCATCGAGAACCAGATCTCCGTGGCCATGAGGAACTCCCTCGAGGGCGAGGCCGCGACCGCGGCGATCAAGCAACTGGCGGAGCTGGGCAAGAACTTCCAGTACGTTCAGGTCGAATGCGGCCTCGTCAGTACGGCGCTCGAGGCGTTCTCGTACGAGGCTGGAGCGGCCAAGAAGAAGCTTGAAGCGGCCCTCGACGGTGCGCAGGCGGCGAACCTCACCGTGAACGCCGACGGCTCGATCACCTATCAGCCGGGCGGGGAAAAGGGCGAGGACGGAAAGGTTCCGGACGGTGGCACGGTAAGTGGCTTCACGGACGCCATGGCCTCCGCGGTGGGCCGTCAGGCGGCCAACGTCGACCCCAACCCCAACCACCGCCTCGCGCAGGAGTACGCGGATCAGATAGCCGGTGCCCTCAAGGAGGCGACGGAGGCCGACGAGAAGTGGGCGCCGAAGCTGCGGGCGCTGAAGGCGGACGACGATCTGACCGTCTCCGACAAGGACTGGGCCGACGTGTCCTCGGACACGAGCGGCGTGAACGATGCGGGCAAGAAGTATCTCGACTCGCTGCCGCAGCCGCCCAAGAACGGCAGCCCCAAGGACAACGCGCAATGGTGGAAGGGGCTCAGCGCGGAGGACCGGGCCGCGTGGATCTCCATGCGACCCGACTCCGTGGGCGCGCTCGACGGACTGCCCGCCACGGTTCGGGACGAGGCGAACCGGATGGTGCTCGCCGAGGCACACGGTGTTGCGCAGGGCGGATACGACGCCTGGCTGAAGAACCACCCGGAGCCCAGGCGATACGAGACCTACGTCAACCTGCACACCGGGATGCAGGGCGGCAAGGTCGAAACCCAGGCGTGGAAGGACTGGGAAGAGGCACGGAAGAACGCCCGGGGCCGGCTCGACGGGATGGAGGCGATCCAGAAACGCTTCGACAACTACGCCGACGAGAGCAAGCGCCCATACCTGCTCGGCTTCGACGACAAGAACAACGGCCGCGTCATCATCTCCATCGGCAACCCCGACACCGCCGACAACGTGGCGACCTACGTGCCCGGCACGGGTACCAAACTGAGCAGCATCGACGGTGATATCCGCCGCGCGGAACTGCTCCAGGACCGGGCGAGCTTCACCGACCCCACCCATAAGACGGCGTCGATCATGTGGCTCGGCTACGACGCCCCGCAGAGTCTCCTCGGCGACGCGACCGACGCCAAGTACGCTGACGCCGCCCGCGAGCCGCTGAGCAACTTCCTGACCGGGATTGACACTACCCATCACGGATCGGTGAACTCCACGGTACTTGGTCACAGCTACGGCACCCTTGTGGCCGGCGAGACCATGCGGGACCACCCCGATCTGCCCGTGGACAACGCGATTCTGGTGGGCAGCCCCGGTGTAGGCGTGAATCACGCCAAGGACCTGCACATCGGGGCCGACCATGTCTGGGCAGCCACCGCCGAGAACGATCTGGTGAACCTCGCCCCGCCGCCGGCCGGGACGCTGGCTCCCCTGAACCCGATGGCATACTGGCGCCTCTTCAACGATCACTCAGTTATGTACGGAAATGATCCGACATCCGATGAATTCGGCGGGCGGACCTTCAATGTCGCTGACGGAAAGCTGCCGGGCACGGACGGTCTCATGCCGGCGCACTCGCAGTACTGGGAGGGCGACTCTCTGACCAACATGGCGAAGATTGTGACTGGAGGAACCTCATGAGGCTGTCCCGGGCGATGTCGATCATCGCCGTATTGACTGCGTCCGTCGCGGTGGCGGCGTGCGGGTCCGGGCAGACGGGAAGCAGCGGCGGCAGCACAGCATCGAAGCAGGTCACCATGGACGAGCAGCAGGCAACGAAGCGCGCCGAGGAAATCATCCACCAGGCTGTGGACGGCATGTCTCCCAAGCCGACCCTCAAGCGCACCGGGCTGACGCCGGTCGGAGCCTGTGTCGCCGACGATCACAGCGCCGGCGAGCGCCAGCAGGTCACGCTGTCGTACCAGCTGACCGGGGTGCCGGGCACCGAGGCGAAGACGCTGGTGCGCCAGGCCAGGGACGCCTGGGTGAAGCGGGGCTACAAGTTCCAGTCATCTGACGCCGACTGGTCCGACTCTTTCCCCTCGGTGAGCATGCGCACCGTGTCCGACGACTTCTGGATGACCGCGCTCACCGGTGTCGTGGACAAGGCCAAGGGTGAGGGACTGGCAGCCATCAGTGTGACGTCCCCCTGTTTCGCCGCTGACGGCTCCCGCACCGCCGACCCCGCCTCCTTCCGGCAGGTCCCCACCGACGAGCAGGCCGAGCGCCGCGCCCTGGACCACTCCAGCCGCATCTACGACGCACTCCTGGTGCGACACGCGCCGATGAGGGAAGCAGAGGGCCTCGCCACCTACCAGGACGGCGAGGACACGTACGCCCACCATGCATGGTCGACCGAGCCGCTGAATGAGGATGCGATGGTCCAGGCGCTGGCGCGGGCGAAGGCCCACTTTGGGAGCCTGGGGTGGACGCTTCGGCAGGTCCCGACCGCGACCGGTGTCCCTGCGCTCCTGGCCCGAAGCGCCGAGGACGAGAGTGTGGCCCGGCTGGCCCCGTCGACCGACGGCACCCTGCGTGTGGCCGTGACGACTCCGACGGTTCGCCGGAGGTCCGCATCAGCGTGACCGCTGACAAGAGCGTGTTCCGGTAGCGGCCCTGATAGAGGGGGCTCAGCACGGAGGACCGGGTCGCGTGGGTCTCCATGCGACCCGACTCCGGGCATACCTGCTGGGCTTCAGCACCGAAGGAGACGACCGCGCGATCGCCGCCAACGGAAACCCGGACACCGCGGATCACCAGGCGGTCTATGTTCCGGGTACCACGTCAGAGCTGGGAAATATCGGGCGGACATCGACCGGTTGGTCAGGGTACGCCGCCCATGACGAAGCCAGGTTGCTACAAGGCCTCGGACGGTCAGACGGTCGAGCACTTTCAGGAGCTGGTCTGTCGCGGCGGCCGGGTCCTGTCAGCTCCAGGCCAGCGCCGCCCCCAGCAACACCGCGAACAGCACGGGAAGCAGCACGCACCCCAGCGCCAGAGACGCCGCCGCCATGCGAAGAGCCCGCATGGAATGGCGGTGGGGCAGGGCCCAGGCGATCGCGAACAGGCCCATGGCCCAATACAGCACGGCCCCGATGTCGTGGGGGCCGCCGTCCGCCTGGTAGAGGCTGTACTCCCAGGCGAGGAGTGGCAGCCCGGGCAGGGAGGTCACGAGCGGCGCCTTCCACCATGTCTTGTGGGAAGCGGGGGGCTGCACGGAGTCGTTCTGCGTCGTCATGGGTTTGATTCCAGCAACGAAGGCCGCCCAGGTCAGCGGTCGGCGTACTCATCCCGCTTGCGCTGCGTACTCACGCCACACGGCACGCGTCCCTCCGCACCGGGTCCGAAGTCGGACGCTCCGCCGAGCGGTTGCCGTACAGTGCGCCACTGTGGCGATACAGAATCCGCATCCGTGGGGACCACCGTACGGCGGCCCGCCGCCTCCGCCGCCGCCCGTCCCGGCGAAGGACTTGCGGCCTCGGCGCATCTGGTACCTGGTAGCGGCGCTGCTGGGGCTCGTACTGGCTGGGGTCGGTGTCGCCTTCATCGTCGTGACGGTGAAGAACACGCTGGACTCGATCGACACGGCCCGGAGCTTCTCCAGCGGCGACTCGCGGACGTTCCGCTTCGTCCAGGGACAGACCAAGGCGATCTACGTCTCGCAGTCCGGGCAGGGCCAGGTCGACTGCCGCATCCCGGAGATGTCGGCCGGGTCGATGAACCGGCCCGACAGCGACTTCCGCATCACCCTCGGGTCCCGCACCTGGGACCGCGTCTTCGAGGTGAAGCCCGGCAGCAGCGGCGACTACACGCTCACCTGCACCTCTCAGCTGCCGGCCGAGTTCGCGCTCGGGGACGGGCCCAAGGTGGGGGCCACGGTCGGCAGCATCGTCGCGGGCATCGGCTGCTTCCTCGCCGCGCTCGCCGTATCCGTGGCCATCGTCGTCGTCACCGCCGTCCGACGCAGCCGCCACCGTCGGCGGCTCGCCGCCGCGTGCGCCCCTGCGCCGCCGTGGGGCCCACCACCTTCCGGTCCCGCCCCGTGGCCCCCGCCGGGCTCGCGGCCTTGACGCGCTGAGGCAGGTCCTTCACTCCGGCGCCGGAACGGTGATCTCGGCCCATACGGTCTTGCGCGAGCCAACGCCTCGGTGGTGCTTCCCGCCCGCGTGGCCGCAAAGGCGGCCCGCTGGGGATCCGGATCCCGGGCTGACGGAGGTGCGGCACGCTCGGGCGCGGTACCGCGGTACGGATGCCCGACCGGCGCCCCGGTTCGACCCACGTCCCCCCGCGGTATGCTCCCCTGCTCGATTGGCGGAGCCCCCGTCGCATGTGGCAGACTGTCCGAGTTGCTCGGTCGAGTGTTGATGCTGCGCGCCTCCCGCCGGGAGGACCGGAAGCGAGTCCCACAGTACTCGTCGTCCTAACTGCCACCACGGCAGCGCTGGGGCGGACGTACGGGAATCTTCCGGGAAGTGTGGGCGCGGCACCGGCCAGGCGCCCGGTGGGTCTTCGCCCCCGGTCCAGCGGTTCCGGAAGGGCCGCGCTCCCCGTGCAGGGATGTTCGAACAAGGGACATTCATGTCAGCGAGAGCGCGACACGCCCGACCGCGTGGGTCGGAGGAGAGCAAGGAAACACCGGGTTCCAGAGCGTTAGAGAGACAGGACTACTGAGTAGCCATGGCGGGACAGAAGATCCGCATCCGGCTCAAGGCCTACGACCACGAGGTCATCGACTCCTCGGCGAAGAAGATCGTCGAGACGGTGACCCGTACTGGTGCGTCGGTCGCGGGCCCGGTGCCGCTGCCCACTGAGAAGAACGTGTACTGCGTCATCAAGTCGCCGCACAAGTACAAGGACTCGCGCGAGCACTTCGAGATGCGCACGCACAAGCGCCTGATCGACATCCTCGACCCGACCCCCAAGACCGTTGACTCTCTGATGCGACTCGACCTCCCGGCCGGTGTCGACATCGAGATCAAGCTCTGAGGCGCGGTGATCTGAGAGATGGCTAAGCAGATCAAGGGCATCCTGGGCGAGAAGCTCGGTATGACGCAGGTGTGGGACGAGAACAACCGTGTTGTTCCGGTCACCGTCGTCAAGGCCGGGCCCAATGTCGTCACCCAGGTCCGTACCAACGACGTCGACGGCTACGAGTCCGTTCAGATCGCCTTCGGCGAGATCGACCCGCGCAAGGTGAACAAGCCCCTCAAGGGCCACTTCGCGAAGGCCGACGTCACCCCCCGTCGTCACCTCGTCGAGATCCGCACCGCGGACGCCGCCGAGTACACCCTCGGCCAGGAGATCACCGCTGAGGTGTTCGAGGCCGGCGTGAAGGTCGACGTCACCGGCAAGAGCAAGGGCAAGGGCTTCGCCGGTGTCATGAAGCGCCACAACTTCGGTGGCCTCGGCGCCGGGCACGGTACCCAGCGCAAGCACCGCTCTCCCGGTTCCATCGGTGGCTGCGCCACCCCGGGCCGTGTGTTCAAGGGCCTCCGCATGGCGGGTCGCATGGGCAACGAGCGGGTCACCACCCAGAACCTGACCGTCCACGCCGTTGACGCGGAGAAGGGTCTGCTGCTCATCAAGGGCGCGGTTCCCGGTCCGAACGGCGGCCTCGTCCTGGTCCGCACCGCGGCCAAGGGGGCCTGAGGTAACCGATGAGCACTGTTGACATCCTTTCGCCGGCGGGCGACAAGGCCGGTTCCGTCGAGCTCCCCGCGGAGATCTTCGGCGTTGAGAAGGTCAGCATCCCGCTGATCCACCAGGTCGTCGTCGCGCAGCTGGCCGCTGCCCGCCAGGGCACGCACAAGACCAAGACCCGCGGTGAAGTCCGTGGTGGTGGCAAGAAGCCGTACCGCCAGAAGGGCACCGGTCGCGCCCGTCAGGGTTCGACCCGCGCGCCGCAGTTCGCCGGTGGTGGCGTCGTGCACGGTCCCGTGCCGCGCGACTACTCGCAGCGGACCCCGAAGAAGATGAAGGCCGCGGCCCTGCGCCACGCCCTCACCGACCGGGCCCGCCACAACCGCATCCACGTCGTCTCCGGCGTGGTCGAGGGCGCGATCTCCACCAAGGCCGCCAAGACGCTGTTCGGCAAGATCAGCGAGCGCAAGAACCTGCTGCTCGTCGCCGAGCGCTCGGACGAGGCCGCGTGGCTGTCCGCCCGCAACCTGCCCCAGGTGCACATCCTGGAGCCGGGCCAGCTGAACACGTACGACGTTCTCGTCTCGGACGACGTGGTCTTCACCCAGGCCGCTTTCGAGTCCTTCGTCGCCGGCCCGAAGGCCAACGACACCGAAGGGAGCGAGGCCTGATGGCTACGCGTCACCCGAGCATTGCCTCGAAGGCGGCCAAGGCCGCCAAGGCCGCGCGCGTCGCCAAGGCGCGCCGCCACGCCGCCGAGGGCAAGAACACCGTCGAGACCCCGCTGAGCAAGTCGTACACGGACCCCCGTGACGTCCTGCTCAAGCCGGTCGTCTCCGAGAAGAGCTACGCGCTTCTCGACGAGAACAAGTACACGTTCATCGTCGACCCGAACGCCAACAAGACCCAGATCAAGCAGGCCGTCCAGGCGGTCTTCGACGTCAAGGTCACCGGGGTCAACACGATCAACCGCCAGGGCAAGCGCAAGCGGACCCGCACGGGCTTCGGCCAGCGTGCCGCCACCAAGCGCGCGATCGTGACCCTCGCCGAGGGCGACCGTATCGACATCTTCGGCGGTCCGACCGCCTGAGGGCGGTCCGGATCGTCCGATATCGGACGAGGACTGAGAAATGGGAATCCGCAAGTACAAGCCGACTACGCCGGGCCGTCGTGGCGCCAGCGTCGCCGACTTCGTCGAGGTCACGCGGTCCACGCCGGAGAAGTCGCTGGTCCGTCCCCTGCACAGCAAGGGCGGCCGTAACAATTCCGGTCGTGTGACCGTTCGCCACCAGGGTGGCGGGCACAAGCGCGCCTACCGCGTGATCGACTTCCGTCGTCACGACAAGGACGGCGTGCCGGCGAAGGTCGCGCACATCGAGTACGACCCCAACCGCACCGCGCGCATCGCGCTCCTGCACTACGCGGACGGCGAGAAGCGCTACATCCTCGCGCCGCGTGGCCTGAGCCAGGGCGACCGCGTGGAGAACGGTCCCGGGGCCGACATCAAGCCGGGCAACAACCTGGCCCTGCGCAACATCCCGGTCGGTACGACGCTGCACGCGATCGAGCTCCGTCCGGGCGGCGGCGCCAAGTTCGCCCGCTCTGCCGGTGCCTCCGTGCAGCTGCTCGCGAAGGAGGGCTCGATGGCCCACCTCCGCATGCCCTCCGGTGAGATCCGCCTGGTCGACGTGCGCTGCCGCGCCACCGTCGGCGAGGTCGGCAACGCCGAGCAGAGCAACATCAACTGGGGCAAGGCCGGCCGCAAGCGCTGGCTGGGCGTCCGCCCGACCGTTCGCGGTGTGGCGATGAACCCGGTTGACCACCCCCACGGTGGTGGTGAGGGCAAGACCTCGGGTGGTCGCCACCCGGTCAGCCCCTGGGGTCAGAAGGAAGGTCGTACTCGTTCTCCCAAGAAGGCGAGCAACAAGTACATCGTCCGCCGCCGCAAGACGAACAAGAAGCGCTAAGGACGGGTTGAGATGCCTCGTAGCCTGAAGAAGGGGCCTTTCGTCGACGACCACCTGCTCAAGAAGGTGGACGCCCAGAACGAAGCCGGCACCAAGAACGTCATCAAGACCTGGTCCCGCCGCTCGATGATCATCCCCAGCATGCTGGGCCACACGCTCGCGGTGCACAACGGCAAGACCCACATCCCGGTGTTCGTCACCGAGTCGATGGTCGGCCACAAGCTCGGCGAGTTCTCGCCGACGCGCACCTTCCGGGGTCACGTCAAGGAAGACCGGAAGTCGAAGCGCCGCTAGTAGCGGATCGCATTCAGACACGTAAGTAACTGAAGGGACAACCATGGAAGCCAGGGCCCAGGCGCGGTACATCCGCGTCACGCCCATGAAGGCCCGCCGCGTGGTGGACCTCATCCGTGGCATGGACGCCACGGAGGCCCAGGCTGTTCTGCGATTCGCTCCGCAGGCAGCCTCCGTGCCGGTCGGCAAGGTGCTCGACAGCGCCATCGCCAACGCCGCGCACAACTACGACCACACCGACGCCGACAGCCTCTACATCTCCGAGGCCTACGTCGACGAGGGCCCGACCCTGAAGCGGTTCCGTCCGCGTGCCCAGGGCCGTGCCTACCGGATCCGCAAGCGGACCAGCCACATCACCGTGGTCGTCAGCAGCAAGGAAGGAACCCGGTAATGGGCCAGAAGGTAAACCCGCATGGGTTCCGGCTCGGTGTCACGACCGACTTCAAGTCGCGTTGGTACGCCGACAAGCTGTACAAGGACTACGTCAAGGAAGACGTCGCCATCCGTCGGATGATGACGTCCGGCATGGAGCGCGCCGGTATCTCGAAGGTTGAGATCGAGCGCACCCGTGACCGCGTGCGTGTGGACATCCACACCGCTCGTCCGGGCATCGTCATCGGCCGCCGTGGCGCCGAGGCCGACCGTATCCGCGGCGACCTGGAGAAGCTGACCGGCAAGCAGGTCCAGCTGAACATCCTCGAGGTCAAGAACCCGGAGACGGACGCTCAGCTGGTGGCCCAGGCCGTCGCCGAGCAGCTGTCCTCCCGCGTCTCCTTCCGCCGTGCCATGCGCAAGAGCATGCAGTCGGCGATGAAGGCGGGCGCCAAGGGCATCAAGATCCAGTGCGGTGGCCGTCTCGGCGGCGCCGAGATGTCCCGCTCGGAGTTCTACCGCGAGGGCCGTGTGCCCCTGCACACGCTCCGCGCGAACGTGGACTACGGCTTCTTCGAGGCCAAGACGACCTTCGGCCGCATCGGTGTGAAGGTCTGGATCTACAAGGGCGACGTCAAGAACATCGCCGAGGTCCGCGCCGAGAACGCTGCCGCCCGTGCGGGTAACCGCCCGGCCCGCGGTGGTGCCGACCGCCCGGCCCGTGGTGGCCGCGGTGGCGAGCGGCGCGGTCGTAAGCCGCAGCAGGCTGCCGGCGCCGAGGCCCCCAAGGCCGAGGCTCCCGCGTCCGCTCCGGCTGAGAGCACCGGAACGGAGGCCTGACCGACATGCTGATCCCCCGTAGGGTCAAGCACCGCAAGCAGCACCACCCGAAGCGCAGCGGTATGAGCAAGGGTGGCACGCAGGTTGCGTTCGGCGAGTACGGCATCCAGGCGCTGACCCCGGCGTACGTCACGAACCGCCAGATCGAGGCGGCTCGTATCGCCATGACCCGCCACATCAAGCGTGGCGGCAAGGTCTGGATCAACATCTACCCGGACCGCCCGCTGACCAAGAAGCCGGCCGAGACCCGCATGGGTTCCGGTAAGGGTTCTCCGGAGTGGTGGGTTGCCAACGTCAAGCCCGGACGCGTGATGTTCGAGCTGTCGTACCCCAACGAGAAGATCGCCCGTGAGGCGCTGCTTCGTGCGGCCCACAAGCTGCCGATGAAGTGCCGGATCGTCAAGCGCGAGGCAGGTGAAGCGTGATGTCGGCCGGTACCAAGGCGTCCGAGCTGCGCGAGCTGGGCAACGAGGAGCTTCTGGGCAAGCTCCGCGAGGCCAAGGAAGAGCTGTTCAACCTCCGCTTCCAGGCGGCGACCGGTCAGCTCGAGAACCACGGTCGGCTGAAGGCCGTCCGTAAGGACATCGCGCGGATCTACACCCTGATGCGTGAGCGCGAGCTGGGCATCGAGACGGTGGAGAGCGCCTGATGAGTGAGAGCAACGTGACTGAGCAGACTGCAGAGGCCCGCGGCTTCCGCAAGACCCGTGAGGGTCTCGTCGTCAGCGACAAGATGGACAAGACCGTCGTCGTCGCCGTCGAGGACCGCGTCAAGCACGCGCTGTACGGCAAGGTCATCCGCCGTACCAACAAGCTCAAGGCGCACGACGAGCAGAACGCCGCCGGCGTCGGCGACCGCGTCCTCCTCATGGAGACCCGGCCGCTGTCCGCGACCAAGCGTTGGCGCGTCGTCGAGATCCTCGAGAAGGCCAAGTAATTCTCCTGCGGGGCACCCCTCGCAGGACAGTTCCGCCAGGCTCCGGGGGCCGCTCGCCCGAGCGGCCCCCGGGGAACCGGCAGACAAACAGGAGATAGACGTGATCCAGCAGGAGTCGCGACTGCGTGTCGCCGACAACACTGGTGCGAAGGAGATCCTTTGCATCCGTGTGCTCGGTGGCTCCGGTCGCCGCTACGCGGGCATCGGTGACGTCATCGTCGCCACCGTCAAGGACGCGATCCCCGGTGGCAACGTGAAGAAGGGTGACGTCGTCAAGGCGGTCATCGTTCGCACCGTCAAGGAGCGCCGCCGTCCGGACGGCTCGTACATCCGCTTCGACGAGAACGCCGCCGTCATTCTGAAGAACGACGGCGACCCTCGTGGCACCCGTATCTTCGGCCCCGTGGGCCGTGAGCTGCGCGAGAAGAAGTTCATGAAGATCATCTCCCTCGCGCCGGAGGTGCTGTGAGCATGAAGATCAAGAAGGGCGACCTGGTCCAGGTCATCACCGGCAAGGACAAGGGCAAGCAGGGCAAGGTCATTGCCGCTTACCCGCGCGACGAGCGCGTCCTGGTCGAGGGTGTCAACCGGGTCAAGAAGCACACCAAGGCCGGTCCGACCGCTCGCGGTTCCCAGGCCGGCGGCATCGTCACCACCGAGGCCCCGATCCACGTGAGCAACGTTCAGCTCGTCGTGGAGAAGGACGGCAACAAGGTCGTGACCCGCGTCGGTTACCGCTTCGACGAGAACGGCAACAAGATCCGCGTTGCCAAGCGGACGGGTGAGGACATCTGATGGCTACCACCACCACTCCGCGTCTGAAGCAGAAGTACCGCGAGGAGATCGCGGGCAAGCTGCGTGACGAGTTCAAGTTCGAGAACGTCATGCAGGTTCCCGGCCTCGTCAAGATCGTGGTCAACATGGGTGTCGGCGACGCCGCCCGTGACTCGAAGCTGATCGAGGGCGCGGTCCGCGACCTGACCACCATCACCGGTCAGAAGCCGGCCGTCACCAAGGCCCGCAAGTCCATCGCGCAGTTCAAGCTGCGTGAGGGCCAGCCGATCGGTGCCCACGTCACGCTCCGTGGCGACCGCATGTGGGAGTTCCTGGACCGCACCCTGTCGCTCGCGCTGCCGCGCATCCGCGACTTCCGCGGCCTGTCCCCCAAGCAGTTCGACGGCCGTGGCAACTACACCTTCGGTCTCACGGAGCAGGTCATGTTCCACGAGATCGACCAGGACAAGATCGACCGCACCCGGGGTATGGACATCACCGTGGTGACCACGGCGACCAACGACGCTGAGGGCCGCGCGCTCCTTCGTCACCTCGGCTTCCCGTTCAAGGAGGCGTGAGCGAGATGGCGAAGAAGGCTCTGATCGCTAAGGCTGCTCGCAAGCCCAAGTTCGGTGTGCGTGGCTACACCCGCTGCCAGCGCTGTGGCCGCCCGCACTCCGTGTACCGCAAGTTCGGCCTGTGCCGCGTGTGCCTTCGTGAGATGGCTCACCGTGGCGAGCTGCCGGGCGTGACCAAGAGCTCCTGGTAGTCCCTGTTACAGGGGACTTCCAGGGCTCTCGGTAAGCATCTGGGACGGCAGGGGGCCCTCCCCGCATGCCTTAGGCTTGTGGGGTTGGGCACCTGCCGTGCCGTACGACTTACTACGCCGTAGGTCCACCGCGCCGCACCCGTCCCGTCTCGGATCGGGGAGAGGGATGGCGCACCAGGAAACCACGGCGAGAGAGGCCGAAGGCCAATTCATGACCATGACTGATCCGATCGCAGACATGCTCACGCGTCTGCGGAACGCGAACTCGGCATACCACGACACCGTGACCATGCCGCACTCGAAGATCAAGTCGCACATCGCGGAGATCCTCCAGCAGGAGGGCTTCATCACGGGCTGGAAGACCGAGGACGCCGAGGTCGGCAAGAACCTCGTCCTCGAGCTCAAGTACGGCCCGAACCGTGAGCGCTCCATCGCGGGCATCAAGCGGATCTCCAAGCCCGGTCTCCGGGTGTACGCGAAGTCCACCAACCTGCCCAAGGTGCTCGGTGGCCTCGGCGTGGCGATCATCTCCACGTCCCACGGGCTCCTCACCGACAAGCAGGCCGGCAAGAAGGGCGTGGGTGGGGAAGTCCTCGCCTACGTCTGGTAACGGAAGGGAACGGAGGAAACAGCTATGTCGCGCATCGGCAAGCTCCCCATCGCGGTTCCCGCCGGCGTGGACGTCACCATCGACGGCAGCACGGTTTCGGTCAAGGGCCCCAAGGGCGAGCTGACCCACACCGTCGTGACGCCGATCGAGATCGTCAAGAACGAGGACGGCACCCTCCAGGTGACCCGCCCCAATGACGAGCGTCAGAACAAGGCTCTCCACGGCCTGTCCCGCACGCTGGTGGCGAACATGATCACCGGCGTGACCCAGGGTTACGTGAAGAAGCTCGAGATCAGCGGTGTCGGTTACCGCGTTGTCGCCAAGGGCTCGAACCTGGAGTTCTCCCTCGGCTACAGCCACCCGATCCTGGTCGAGGCCCCCGAGGGCATCACCTTCAAGGTGGAGGCCCCGACCCGCTTCTCGGTCGAGGGCATCGACAAGCAGAAGGTCGGCGAGGTTGCGGCCAACATCCGCAAGCTGCGCAAGCCTGACCCGTACAAGGCCAAGGGCGTCAAGTACGAGGGCGAAGTCATCCGCCGCAAGGTCGGAAAGGCGGGTAAGTAAGCCATGGCATACGGGCAGAAGATCCTGAAGGGCGACGCCTACAAGCGCGCCGCGATCAAGCGCCGTCACATCCGGATCCGCAAGCGGATCTCCGGTACGGCGGAGCGTCCCCGTCTGGTCGTGACCCGCTCCAACCGCCACATCGTGGCGCAGGTGATCGACGACCTCAAGGGCCACACCCTGGCGTCGGCGTCCACGCTGGACACCTCGATCCGCGGTGGCGAGGGCGACAAGTCCGCGCAGGCCAAGCAGGTCGGCGCCCTGGTCGCCGAGCGTGCCAAGGCCGCCGGTGTCGAGGCCGTCGTGTTCGACCGTGGTGGCAACCAGTACGCCGGGCGCATCGCCGCCCTGGCGGACGCCGCCCGCGAAGCCGGGCTCAAGTTCTGAGCCGCTTGTAGCTAGCGGAAAGAGAGAGGTAATCCAATGGCTGGACCCCAGCGCCGCGGTGGCGGTGCCGGTGGCGGCGAGCGGCGGGACCGGAAGGGCCGTGACGGCGGCGCAGCTGCCGCCGAGAAGACCGCGTACGTTGAGCGCGTCGTCGCGATCAACCGCGTCGCCAAGGTTGTGAAGGGTGGTCGTCGCTTCAGCTTCACCGCGCTGGTCGTGGTGGGCGACGGTGACGGCACCGTGGGTGTCGGTTACGGCAAGGCCAAGGAGGTGCCGGCCGCCATCGCCAAGGGCGTTGAGGAGGCCAAGAAGCACTTCTTCAAGGTCCCCCGGATCCAGGGCACCATCCCGCACCCGATCCAGGGTGAGAAGGCTGCCGGCGTCGTGCTGCTCAAGCCCGCGTCCCCCGGTACCGGTGTTATCGCCGGTGGTCCGGTGCGTGCCGTGCTCGAGTGCGCCGGTATCCACGACGTGCTGTCGAAGTCGCTCGGCTCCGACAACGCGATCAACATCGTGCACGCGACCGTGGAGGCCCTGAAGGGTCTGCAGCGTCCCGAGGAGATCGCGGCCCGCCGTGGTCTGCCGCTCGAGGACGTCGCGCCCGCGGCTCTGCTGCGTGCCCGTGCCGGAGTGGGTGCGTGATGGCACAGCTGAAGATCACGCAGGTCAAGTCCTACATCGGCAGCAAGCAGAACCACCGTGACACCCTGCGGTCGCTTGGTCTCAAGGGGATCAACACCGTGGTCGTCAAGGAGGACCGCCCCGAGTTCCGCGGCATGGTGCACACCGTCCGCCACCTCGTGACGGTCGAGGAGGTCGACTGATCATGGCGGAGCAGAACCCGCTGAAGATCCACAACCTCCGTCCCGCCCCGGGCGCCAAGACCGCCAAGACCCGTGTCGGTCGTGGTGAGGCGTCGAAGGGTAAGACGGCCGGTCGTGGTACGAAGGGTACGAAGGCCCGTTACCAGGTTCCGGAGAGCTTCGAGGGTGGCCAGATGCCGCTCCACATGCGTCTCCCGAAGCTGAAGGGCTTCAAGAACCCGTTCAAGACCGAATACCAGGTCGTGAACCTCGACAAGCTGGCCGCCCTCTACCCCGAGGGTGGCGAGGTCACCGTCGAGGACCTCGTGGCCAAGGGTGCCGTTCGCAAGAACAGCCTCGTCAAGGTGCTCGGCCAGGGCGAGGTCTCCGTGGCGCTGCAGGTGACGGTCGACGCCGTCTCCGGCTCCGCCAAGGAGAAGATCACCGCCGCCGGCGGTTCCGTCACCGAGCTCGTCTGAAACTTTCGGACGTCTCGATGACCTGAACGATCCCGACCGGGGATACCCCACAAATGGGGTATCCCCGGTTGGTCGTTCCAAGGGGAGTACTGTCGCCGGTAAGGTGGCCTGCACTGCCCACTTTCACCGGGTGCGCACAGCGGGCACTCGGAACGGCAGTTGACCGTTGTTAAGTCGTTGTTCTGTTGGAACCTCAAGACCATCACCCTTGACGCAGTTGCGCGGGGGTCGCAGGAGGCACCGTGCTCACCGCGTTCGCCCGGGCGTTCAGGACGCCCGACCTGCGCAAGAAGCTGCTCTTCACGCTCGGCATCATCGTGGTGTACCGGGTCGGTACGCACATCCCGATCCCGGGCGTCGACTACAAGTACGTCCAGCAGTGCGTAAGCGAGGCCTCCGGCAACCAGGGCCTCTTCGGGCTGGTCAACATGTTCAGCGGTGGGGCGCTGCTGCAGATCACGGTCTTCGCGCTCGGGATCATGCCGTACATCACGGCGAGCATCATCCTGCAGCTGCTGACCGTGGTGATCCCGCGCCTGGAGGCCCTCAAGAAGGAGGGCCAGGCCGGCACGGCCAAGATCACTCAGTACACCCGCTACCTGACCGTGGCGCTCGCCATCCTGCAGGGCACCGGCCTGGTGGCCACCGCCCGCAGCGGCGCCCTGTTCTCCGGCTGCACGGTCGCCAGCCAGATCGTCCCGAACCGGGAGATCTTCACGACGATCACCATGGTCGTCTGCATGACCGCCGGTACCTGTGTGGTCATGTGGCTCGGCGAGCTGATCACCGACCGCGGCATCGGCAACGGCATGTCGATCCTGATGTTCATCTCGATCGCCGCGACCTTCCCGTCCGCGCTGTGGGCCATCAAGAAGCAGGGCACCCTGGCCGGTGGCTGGATCGAGTTCGGCACCGTGATCCTCGTCGGCCTGGTCATGGTCGGTCTGGTCGTCTTCGTCGAGCAGGCCCAGCGCCGCATCCCGGTGCAGTACGCCAAGCGCATGATCGGGCGCCGGTCCTACGGCGGTACGTCCACGTACATCCCGCTCAAGGTCAACCAGGCGGGTGTGATTCCCGTCATCTTCGCGTCGTCGCTGCTCTACATCCCGGCGCTGGTCGCGCAGTTCTCCGGGGGCAACTCGGGCTGGAAGCAGTGGGTACAGCAGAATCTGACCAAGGGTGACCACCCGATTTACATCACTCTGTACTTCTTGCTCATCGTTTTCTTCGCGTTCTTCTACGTGGCGATCTCCTTCAACCCCGAGGAAGTCGCCGACAACATGAAGAAGTATGGTGGCTTCATCCCGGGCATCCGGGCTGGCCGACCGACCGCTGAGTACCTGTCGTACGTGCTCAACCGGATCACCTGGCCGGGTTCGCTGTATCTGGGTCTGATCGCTCTCGTACCGACGATGGCGTTGGTTGGCTTCGGGGCAAGCCAGAACTTCCCGTTCGGCGGGACCAGCATCCTGATCATCGTGGGTGTCGGTCTTGAGACGGTGAAGCAGATCGAGAGCCAGCTCCAGCAGCGCAATTACGAAGGGTTCCTCCGCTGATGCGAATCGTCCTCGTCGGGCCGCCGGGCGCCGGTAAGGGTACGCAGGCCACGCGCCTGGCCAAGGAGCTGGGCATCCCGCACATCTCCACGGGCGACCTCTTCCGCGCGAACATCAGCCAGCAGACGGAGCTCGGCAAGCTCGCGAAGTCCTACATGGACGCCGGCAACCTCGTGCCGGACGAGGTGACCATCGCGATGGCCAAGGACCGCATGGAGCAGCCGGATGCCGAGGGCGGCTTCCTGCTGGACGGCTTCCCGCGCAACGTGAAGCAGGCCGAGGCGCTGGACGAGCTGCTGGACTCCGAGGACATCAAGCTCGACGCGGTGCTGGACCTGGAGGTCCCGGAGGAGGAGGTCGTCAAGCGGATCGCCGGCCGGCGGATCTGCCGCAACGACTCCAGCCACGTCTTCCACGTGTCGTACAGCCCCGCGAAGAAGCAGGGCGTGTGCGACGTCTGCGGCGGTGAGCTGTACCAGCGGGACGACGACTCCGAGGACACCGTCCGCAAGCGGCTGGAGGTCTACCACAGCCAGACGGAGCCGATCATCGACTACTACAAGGCGCAGGGTCTCGTGCAGACGATCCCGGCCATGGGCGCCGTGGACGAGGTCACGCGCCGGTCGCTGGACGCGCTCAAGCGCGAGGACGGCAAGTAGTCCCACGTCGGTCGCAGCCGCGGTTCCCGGAGCGGGGGCCGCGGCTGCGTCGTGGGGCCCCGCCCGCCGGCACGCATGCCCCCGACTTGCGCGGGCTGACTGCCCGTATCGTTGGAAGCGTCCGTCCCCTCCCCGGTCCCAGAAAGGCCGTAGCCCCCATGGTGCAGATCAAGACCCCCGAGCAGATCGCCAAGATGCGTGCGGCGGGCCTGGTCGTCGCTGCCATCCACGCGGCCACCCGGGAGGCGGCCGTGCCCGGGGCGACCACCAGGGATCTGGACGAGGTGGCGCGCAAGGTGCTCGCGGAGCACAACGCCAAGCCGAACTTCCTGGGCTACGGCGGCTTCCCCGCGACGATCTGCACCTCCGTCAACGAGGTCGTGGTCCACGGCATCCCGTCCGACGACGTCGTCCTCAAGGACGGCGACATCATCTCCATCGACTGCGGCGCGATCATCGACGGCTGGCACGGCGACGCCGCCTACACCGCCTTCGTGGGGTCGGGTCACGCTCCGGAGCTCGTCGAGCTGTCCCGGGTGACCGAGGAGTCGATGTGGGCCGGCATCGCTGCCATGAAGCAGGGCAACCGGCTGGTCGACATCTCGCGCGCCGTCGAGACCTACATCCGCCGGCAGCCCAAGCCGGGCGGCGGCCGGTACGGGATCATCGAGGACTACGGCGGCCACGGCATCGGTACCGAGATGCACATGGACCCGCATCTGCTGAACTACGTCGACCGGCGGCGCGGCAAGGGCCCCAAGCTGGTCACGGGCTTCTGCCTCGCGATCGAGCCGATGGTCTCCCTGGGCACCCCGAAGACGCGGGTCCTGGAGGACGACTGGACCGTGATCACCACGGACGGCACCTGGTCCTCCCACTGGGAGCACTCGGTCGCCCTCACCGAGGAAGGCCCCCTGGTCCTCACCGCCCCCGACGGCGGCAAGGCGAAGCTCGCCGAGCACGGCATCACCGCCGCGCCGGACCCGCTCGCCTGACGGCGTCCCGCCGTCCCTGCCCTGCTCGCATAATGATCTCCGGCGTGGGGCAGGATTCTTCGATTCGTCTTTCCGGGTGCGCTGACGTAGACTGACTCGTCGACTCTCGTGCACCCGCATGTCCGCATGCGCCCGTAAGGGACGCGGGGGAGTCGATCAAGGTAGTCGATTCGAAGGGCGAAGAGTGGCCAAGAAGCAAGGTGCCATCGAGATCGAGGGCACTGTCGTCGAGTCTCTGCCGAACGCCATGTTCAAGGTCGAGCTCCAGAACGGCCACCAGGTCCTGGCACACATCAGCGGCAAGATGCGCATGCACTACATCCGCATCCTCCCTGACGACCGGGTCGTGGTGGAGCTGTCTCCGTACGACCTGACGCGTGGCCGGATCGTCTACCGCTACAAGTAGATCTTGCCCGCACCCCGCACTCGTGGGGTACGCACTCCGCTTCCGCGGGGTGGTGGCACTGACCCGGAGAACCTCACATCCCATGAAGGTCAAGCCGAGCGTCAAGAAGATCTGCGACAAGTGCAGGGTGATCCGCCGTCACGGCCGGGTCATGGTCATCTGCGAGAACCCGCGCCACAAGCAGCGCCAGGGCTGACGCACGACCGCACCCTCTGCACGGTTCGCAGAGATTCGCGCGACGCAAGCTGAACAGTTCATACGCAGAACCCGAGCCAAACGGCTCGATACCCCCGGTTCGGAGGCCGGGGACCCAGTTCGTACCTGGTACGGCGGCTGGGAGCCGGTTCTGTGGAAGACCTCCGAAGATCAACTGGAGCCATTGAATGGCACGCGTTTCCGGTGTTGACATCCCGCGCGAAAAGCGCGTGGAGGTCGCCCTCACCTACGTGTTCGGCATCGGCCGGACACTCTCGCAGCAGACGCTGGCCGAGACCGGCATCGACCCGAACACCCGCGTTCGCGACCTGAGCGAAGAGCAGCTCGTCGCGATCCGCGAGTACGTCGACAACAACATCAAGACCGAGGGTGACCTCCGTCGCGAGATCCAGGCCGACATCCGCCGCAAGGTCGAGATCGGCTGCTACCAGGGTCTGCGTCACCGCCGCGGCCTGCCCGTCCGCGGTCAGCGCACCAGCACCAACGCCCGCACCCGCAAGGGCCCGCGTCGCGCCATCGCCGGCAAGAAGAAGCCGGGCAAGAAGTAGTCCGCAGCGGACACCTGTCCACGGTCTTCGCTGTAGGACCGACCACCTCCCGTAGGAGTTAGTAGATGCCCCCCAAGGGACGTCAGGGCGCTGCCAAGAAGGTGCGCCGCAAGGAAAAGAAGAACGTCGCTCACGGCCACGCGCACATCAAGAGCACGTTCAACAACACCATCGTTTCGATCACGGACCCGTCCGGCAACGTGATCTCCTGGGCCTCCGCCGGCCACGTCGGCTTCAAGGGCTCCCGGAAGTCCACGCCGTTCGCCGCGCAGATGGCCGCCGAGTCGGCTGCCCGCCGCGCCCAGGAGCACGGCATGCGCAAGGTCGACGTGTTCGTCAAGGGCCCGGGCTCCGGTCGTGAGACCGCGATCCGCTCCCTGCAGGCCACGGGCCTCGAGGTCGGCTCCATCCAGGACGTCACCCCGACCCCGCACAACGGCTGCCGTCCGCCGAAGCGCCGCCGCGTCTGACGCACGGCCGCTTCGCGAGAGCGCGGTTTCGGGCGGTACGGCACCGTAAAAGGGCCGTACCGCCCGTACCCTTGCAGTATCCGCACTTCTCACGGGTGCGGTTTCCGTCGGACGTCAAATAGCGGGCGTCCACGAAAGAAGGATCTGATCCACACATGCTGATCGCTCAGCGACCCTCGTTGACCGAAGAGGTCGTCGACGAGTTCCGCTCCCGGTTCGTGATCGAGCCGCTGGAGCCGGGCTTCGGCTACACCCTCGGCAACTCCCTCCGCCGTACGCTCCTGTCGTCGATCCCCGGCGCTGCTGTCACCAGCATCCGCATCGACGGCGTCCTGCACGAGTTCACCACCGTGCCGGGCGTCAAGGAGGACGTCACCGACCTGATCCTCAACATCAAGCAGCTGGTCGTCTCCTCGGAGCACGACGAGCCGGTCGTGATGTACCTGCGCAAGCAGGGCCCGGGTCTGGTCACCGCCGCCGACATCGCGCCCCCGGCCGGTGTCGAGGTGCACAACCCCGACCTGGTCCTCGCCACGCTCAACGGCAAGGGCAAGCTGGAGATGGAGCTGACCGTCGAGCGCGGTCGCGGCTACGTCTCCGCCGTGCAGAACAAGCAGGTGGGCCAGGAGATCGGCCGTATCCCGGTCGACTCCATCTACAGCCCGGTGCTGAAGGTCACGTACAAGGTCGAGGCCACGCGTGTCGAGCAGCGCACCGACTTCGACAAGCTGATCGTCGACGTCGAGACCAAGCAGGCGATGCGTCCCCGTGACGCCATGGCCTCCGCCGGTAAGACCCTGGTCGAGCTGTTCGGTCTCGCCCGCGAGCTGAACATCGACGCCGAGGGCATCGACATGGGTCCGTCCCCGACGGACGCCGCCCTGGCCGCGGACCTCGCTCTGCCGATCGAGGAGCTGGAGCTCACCGTTCGGTCCTACAACTGCCTCAAGCGTGAGGGCATCCACTCCGTGGGTGAGCTCGTCGCCCGCTCCGAGGCCGACCTCCTCGACATTCGTAACTTCGGTGCGAAGTCCATCGACGAGGTCAAGGCGAAGCTGGCCGGCATGGGCCTGGCCCTGAAGGACAGCCCGCCCGGATTCGACCCGACGGCTGCCGCCGACGCCTTCGGCGCCGACGACGACGCGGACGCCGGGTTCGTCGAGACCGAGCAGTACTGAGAGCTCGGGACCGACTGCCGGTTCCTGGGTGCGGGTGCGCTGTGGCTGGTCGCGCAGTTCCCCGCGCCCCTTCCGGGAGCGCCCCTTCGGGGCTGCTCCCGGATCTCCGACGGGCAACCGCCCGCTCGGATACTGACCCCGGTACCTGACACGGCCGGGGCAGACACACAGGAGAAGAAGAATGCCGAAGCCCACCAAGGGTGCCCGTCTGGGCGGCAGCGCCGCGCACGAGAAGCTGCTCCTCGCGAACCTCGCGAAGTCGCTGTTCGAGCACGGCCGTATCACCACCACCGAGGCGAAGGCCCGCCGCCTGCGCCCGTACGCCGAGCGTCTGATCACCAAGGCGAAGAAGGGCGACCTTCACAACCGCCGTCAGGTGCTCCAGGTCATCACGGACAAGGGCGTCGTCCACACGCTCTTCGCCGAGATCGGCCCGCGTTACGAGAACCGTCCGGGTGGCTACACCCGCATCACCAAGATCGGTAACCGCCGTGGCGACAACGCGCCCATGGCCGTCATCGAGCTGGTCGAGGCGCTGACGGTGCAGCAGAAGGCCGTGGGCGAGGCCGAGGCCGCCACCAAGCGTGCGGTCAAGGAGGCCGAGGAGGCCAAGGTCGAGGAGACCAAGGCCGACGAGGTCGTCGAGGACGCGGCTCCGGCCGAGGAGTCCAAGGACGCCTGAGGTCATCCCTCGCGTTGAGCGGGTCCGCCCTTGCGGGGCGGGCCCGCTTTCGCGTACCTGAGAGGATCCCCGTGTGAGTGACGAAGTACAGCCCGGTCATGTCCGTATCCGCCTCGACCTGTCCTACGACGGCACCGACTTCCACGGCTGGGCCAAGCAGGCCGGCGGGCGGCGGACCGTGCAGGGGGAGATCGAGGACGCGCTGCGTACGGTCACGCGCTCCAGGGAGACCTTCGAGCTGACCGTCGCCGGGCGGACCGACGCCGGGGTGCATGCGCGGGGGCAGGTGGCGCATGTGGATCTGCCCGAGGGCGTCTGGCGCGAGCACCACGAGAAGCTGCTCAAGCGGCTCGCCGGGCGGCTGCCGAGGGATGTGCGCGTGTGGGCTCTCAGGGAGGCGCCCAGCGGCTTCAACGCCCGATTCTCCGCCGTCTGGCGCCGGTACGCCTACCGGGTCACCGACAACCCGGGCGGTGTCGATCCGCTGCTGCGCGCCCACGTCCTGTGGCACGACTGGCCGCTCGACGTCGACGCCATGAACGAGGCGGCCCGGCGGCTGCTCGGCGAGCACGACTTCGCCGCGTACTGCAAGAAACGTGAGGGCGCGACCACGATCCGCACGCTCCAGGAGCTGAGCCTGGTGCGCGGCGACGACGGGATCGTCACCGCGACCGTCCGCGCCGACGCCTTCTGCCACAACATGGTGCGCTCGCTCATCGGGGCGCTGCTGTTCGTGGGGGACGGGCACCGCCCGCCGGACTGGCCCGCGAAGGTCCTCGCGGCCGGGGTACGGGACTCCGCGGTGCACGTCGTACGGCCGCACGGGCTGACGCTGGAGGAGGTCGGCTACCCGGCCGACGAACTGCTGGCCGCGCGCAGCAGGGAGGCACGCAACAAGCGGTCGCTGCCGGTGGCGGGCTGCTGCTGAGGCGGCCGGGCGCCGGTGCGGGAAGGGCACGGCGGCCGGCGGTACGGCGCGCGTGCGGCGTGCGGCGTGCGGCGTGCGGCGAGTGACGGTACGGATCGTGCGGACCGGGAACTCGCAGTATCGGCTTCTGCCGACGTCCCTGCGCCGTACCGACGGCGCGGGGCACGCCGTCTTTCGGCCCGCGGCGAGAAAGGCGTACCCATGCGGCTCTCCGTCATCGGCACCGGCTACCTCGGTGCCACCCACGCCGCGCGATCATGGGTGTGCCGTCCTCGGATCGTGGACGGACGGGGGGTGCTCGACCCGGACCGCTGGACCGCGGCGGGCTGGCAGTTCCGGGCGCTGGGCAGATCCGCGCCCGCGGCGGAGGGGTAGGAGAGCATGACGGACCACGAGCCGACGGATCACGAGCCGACGGATCACGGGCTCACGGACCGCAAGGCGTACGGCGATGTGCCGGTCACCGTGGTGATGCCGACGTACAACGAGGCGGCGAACCTGCCGCGGATGGCCGAGGCGGTGCTGGGGCTGCCGCTCGGCGGGCTGCACCTGAAGGTCGTCGACGACTCCAGCCCGGACGGCACCGGGCGGATCGCCGAGGAGATCGCGGAGAAGTACAACGCCGGCACCGGCGGGCGCCGCCGGATGAGCGTGCTGCACCGCACCGAGAAGGACGGGCTGGGCCGGGCGTACACCGCGGGCATGAGCGCCGCGCTGGAGGAGGGCGCCGCCTACGTCGTGCAGATGGACGCCGACGGCAGCCACCCGGTGGAGGCGGTGCCGCGGATGCTGGACACGGCGGTCGCCTCCGGGGCCGGTCTGGTGGTCGGCAGCCGCTACGTCGAGGGCGGCTCGCTGGCCGAGGACTGGGGCGTGCACCGCGTCCTGCTGTCCCGCTTCGCCAACCGTTACGCGCGCACCGTGCTCGGCACGGAGATCAAGGACATCACGGCCGGATTCAACCTCTGGTCGGCGCAGACCCTGCGGGAGATCGATCTGGCCACGCTCGACAGCGCGGGCTACAGCTTCCAGGTCGAGCTGAAGTACCGGGCAGTCCGCGCCGGGCACAGCGCCATGGAGATCCCGATCCGGTTCGAGGAGCGCACCGAGGGTGTCTCGAAGATGACGCTGCGCACCCAGCTGGAGTCGGCGGTGGTGCCGATCAGGCTGCGGCTGAAGAACTGGTAGGGAGCCGGTGGCGGACCGCCGGCCGCCCTACTGGCCGGCCGCCGCGGACGCCTGGGCCTCGCCGCGCCGGCGGATCTGCCGGAACGCGAACTCGGCGAGGTCGTCGCCGGTGCGGAACACCTTGGTGTCCTTGGCCGTCACGTCCTTGCCTTCGGTGAAGCCGGTCAGGGTGAAGTACGCGTAGCGGCCGTAGGCGTTGGTCGTGGAGCGGCAGACGGCGCCGGTGCAGAAGCTCTTGACGCCCTTGCCGGACAGGGGCTCGACGATGCTCTTCTTGTCCGCCTGGCTCTTGGCCTTGGCGGCCTGGGCCTCGGTGTCGAAGACGGCGACACCGACGGTCACCGCGATGTCGTCCTTGACGTAGGTCACACGCATCAGGCGGGTGCAGCCGTTGCCGGTGAGGGCCTTGGCCAGCGTGCCCCGGGAGGCCGAGGCGCAGTTCTTCGTGTCGGCCGTCGGGCCCTTCTTGTACACGATCGAGCCCATGGTCAGCTGCGTGCCCGGGAAGAGCGTCTCCGGGCTGAGCGGAGCGGTGTCCTTCTTCGCGCTGGATATGAATTCCTTCGGGTCCAGCGGGGGCGGGGCGCTGGTGGGCGCGAAGGACGGGGCCGCGGCGGAGTCGCTCGGCAGGGCAGCGCTGGCGGGCAGCTGGGACGCCGGCTGCCCGGATGCGCTGTTCTTGCCGTTCGCGGACACCACGGCCATCGCGACGGCCGCACCGACCCCGATCGTGGCGAGCGCGCCGCCGCCCATGAACAGCAGCCGACGCCTCTTGTTCCGTGTCTCCGACGCCTCGGCGAGCGCGGCCCAGTCAGGGGTCTGATCGCTGCCCCCGCTGCTCCACGGCTGCTGAGAATTCGGTTTCCAGGGATCCCACTGGGACTGCGAGCCCCCCTGCCCATAATTCATGGGGCGCATCTTAGACGGGGGTTGAGCGGTGCTGGTGTGCCCGTGGGGACCGTTCGGTACAGGCCGGCACAATCGGCCCGTCCGGCTACGCTGGACCGGTTGGGAGATTCCCGGGCAGGCAGGGCAGGCCCGGCCCAGGGTCGGCGGGAGCAGCACGGCGCCAGCCGTTTTGACCCGGCCGTGGCGCCGCGGGTATCCTGCATGTTCGTTGTGTATTGGCTTGGCTCTTCTCACGGACCCGGCCCTTACACCGGTCCACCGGGCCGATGACCAGCGACCAGCACGCGGTTTGCGTCACCGCAGTGCAGTCAGGGCTGTCGTGATCGTCTTCGGTGACCTTGTCAGGACCACTCACTGAAGAAGCGAAGGCTACGAACCGTGCGTACGTACAGCCCCAAGCCCGGCGACATCACGCGCCAGTGGCACGTCATTGACGCCCAGGACGTCGTCCTGGGTCGCCTGGCGTCCACCGCCGCCACCCTCCTGCGGGGCAAGCACAAGCCGATCTACGCGCCGCACGTCGACGCTGGTGACTTCGTCATCATCATCAACGCCGACAAGGTGCACCTCTCCGGCAACAAGCGGACCCAGAAGATGGCGTACCGCCACTCCGGCTACCCGGGTGGTCTGCGCTCCGTCCGCTACGACGAGCTGCTCGCCAAGAACCCCGAGAAGGCCATCGAGAAGGCCGTCAAGGGCATGCTCCCCAAGAACACCCTGGGCCGTCAGATGCTCACGAAGCTGAAGGTCTACTCGGGCGACCAGCACCCCCACGCTGCCCAGCAGCCGGTGCCGTTCGAGATCACCCAGGTCGCGCAGTAAGTCCGGCCACCCCCTAAGACTGAAGAGAATCTGAGGAGAATCGTGGCCGAGACCACTGCCGAGCAGCCGCTCGAAGAGCTTGACATCGACAGCTACACCACCGAGTCCGAGGTCCCCGTCGAGGGCGAGTACACCTCGGAGTCCCTGGCCTCCCGCTTCGGCGAGCCGCAGCCGGCCGCCGGCCTGGGCCGCCGCAAGAACGCCATTGCCCGCGTCCGGATCGTTCCGGGCTCCGGCAAGTGGAAGATCAACGGCCGCACCCTCGAGGACTACTTCCCGAACAAGGTGCACCAGCAGGAAGTCAACGAGCCCTTCAAGGTGCTCGAGCTCGAGGGCCGTTACGACGTCATCGCCCGCATCGCGGGTGGCGGTGTCTCCGGTCAGGCCGGTGCGCTCCGTCTCGGTGTCGCCCGCGCGCTGAACGAGGCGGACGTCGACAACAACCGCGGCCCGCTGAAGAAGGCCGGCTTCCTCAAGCGTGACGACCGTGCGGTCGAGCGCAAGAAGGCCGGTCTGAAGAAGGCCCGCAAGGCCCCGCAGTACAGCAAGCGCTAATCACCAGCTGCCTGCACGTACTCCGAACGCCCCGGCGGCACGCCACTGTGCCGCCGGGGCGTTCGTTTATCAAAGAGTTTGGGCGTATAACGGCACAAGACGCTCAGAGGCTGGTGTGATCGGATGTTCAGGTATCGAATGCCTGGGATGCGGGAGCCGCAAGCGCATCGAGAACATCGAAACTCAGTGAACACGCGCTGAACGCATCGGCACGGGATTTCGAACTGACGCTTCCTCAGGAGGACAAGTGGGACGACTCTTCGGCACGGACGGCGTGCGCGGCGTCGCCAACGCGGACCTGACGGCCGAGATGGCGATGGGCCTCTCCGTCGCCGCGGCGCACGTACTGGCCGAGGTGGGCACCTTCGAGGGCCACAAGCCGACGGCGGTCGTCGGCCGGGATCCTCGCGCCTCCGGGGAGTTCCTGGAGGCCGCCGTGGTCGCCGGTCTGGCGAGCGCGGGCGTGGACGTACTGAACGTCGGTGTGCTTCCGACGCCCGCTGTGGCGTACCTCACCGGCGCCCTCGGTGCCGACCTGGGCGTGATGCTGTCCGCGAGCCACAACGCCATGCCCGACAACGGCATCAAGTTCTTCGCCCGTGGCGGCCACAAACTCGCCGACGAGCTGGAGGACCGGATCGAGTCCGTCTACGCGGAGCACCGCACCGGTGCCCCCTGGGACCGCCCGACCGGGGCGGGCGTGGGCCGGGTCCGGACCTACGACGAGGGCTTCGACCAGTACGTCAACCACCTGCTCAAGGTGCTCCCGAACCGCCTCGACGGTTTGAAGATCGTCCTCGACGAGGCGCACGGCGCGGCCTCCCGGGTCTCGCCCGAGGCCTTCACGCGAGCCGGTGCCGAGGTCGTCACGATCGGTGCCGAGCCGGACGGCCTCAACATCAACGACGGCTGCGGCTCCACCCACCTGGACAAGCTGAAGGCGGCCGTCCTCGAGCTGGGTGCCGACCTCGGCATCGCGCACGACGGTGACGCCGACCGCTGCCTGGCCGTGGACCACACCGGCGACGAGGTCGACGGGGACCAGATCCTGGCCGTGCTCGCGCTGGCGATGCGGGAGCGTTCCGCACTGCGCTCCGACACCGTCGTCGCGACCGTGATGTCGAACCTGGGCTTCAAGCTGGCCATGGAGCGCGAGGGCATCCGCCTGGTGCAGACCGCGGTCGGCGACCGCTACGTCCTGGAGGAGATGAAGCAGCACGGCTTCGCCCTCGGCGGCGAGCAGTCCGGCCACGTCATCGTCCTGGACCACGCCACCACCGGCGACGGCACGCTGACCGGTCTGATGCTGGCCGCCCGGGTCGCGGAGACCGGACGCACGCTGCGGGACCTGGCGTCGGTGATGGAGCGGCTGCCCCAGGTGCTGATCAACGTCCCCGACGTGGACAAGTCGCGGGTGAAGACCTCCGCGGACCTGGCCGCGGCGGTCGCCGAGGCGGAGCAGGAACTGGGGGAGACCGGGCGGGTGCTGCTGCGGCCGTCCGGCACCGAGCCGCTGGTGCGCGTGATGGTCGAGGCGGCCGACATCGACCAGGCGCGGTCGGTGGCGGGGCGGCTGGCCGATGCGGTGAAGTCGGCGCTGGGCTAGTGTCCTGCGCCTGAAGTCCGTCGGTAGATCTGCCTCGTCTCGGTGATCGGATTCACGCTGCCGACCAGGCGCGTTGACCGTCCGCGGCGCAGCCGGAACTGCCTGGGAACTTCCGGCGCAGGACACTAGGGGGTGGGGAGCCGGCCGCCGTGCGCCGTTGGGCGTGGGGGTTCCGCCGGCCGCGGGCTGCGGGTCGTCCGTGGTCGGCCGCGCAGCTCCCCGCGCCCCTCTTCGCCTCGTGCTCGGCGTCCTTCCGGCGGCCCGGCCCGCGCTCCCTACAGCTTGCGCAGGCTCAGTCGCTGGACCTTGTGGTCCGGGCCCTTGCGCAGGACGAGGGCGGCGCGGCCGCGGGTGGGGGCGATGTTCTCCACCAGGTTCGGCTTGTTGATGGTGCGCCACATCGTGCGGGCGTAGTCGAGGGCCTCGTCCTCCGCCACCTGCGTGTACTTGCGGAAGTACGAGGAGGGGTCCTGGAAGGCGGTGTCGCGCAGCTTGCGGAACCGGTTGAGGTACCACTGCTCGATGTCCTCGGTGCGCGCGTCGACGTAGACACTGAAGTCGAAGTAGTCGGCGAGGCCGACCCGGGTGCGGCCGTCCTTGCCGGGCAGGGCGGGCTGGAGGACGTTGAGGCCCTCGACGATCAGGATGTCCGGGCGGCGCACGCTGAGCTTCTCGCCGGGGACGATGTCGTAGATCAGGTGGGAGTAGACGGGGGCGGTGACCTCGTCCTTGCCGGCCTTGATGTCGGCGACGAAACGGGTGAGGGCGCGCCGGTCGTACGACTCGGGGAAGCCCTTCCGTGACATCAGGCCCCGGGCCTCCAGCTCCCGGGTGGGCAGCAGGAAGCCGTCGGTCGTCACCAGCTCCACGCGCGGGTGCTCGGGCCAGCGGGAGAGCAGGGCCTGGAGCAGTCGGGCGACGGTGGACTTGCCGACCGCGACCGAGCCGGCGACCCCTATGACGAACGGGGTCCCGGACTGGGAGCCCTGCTCGCCGAGGAAGGTGTTCAGCGCGCCGCGCAGGCCGTCGGTGGCGCCGATGTAGAGGTTGAGCAGCCGGGACAGCGGGAGATAGATGTCCCGCACCTCGTCGAGGTCGATGACGTCACCGAGGCCGCGCAGCCGCTCGACCTCCTCGGCGGAAAGCGGCAGCGGCGTCTTGTCGCGCAGCGCGCTCCACTCGGCGCGGGTGAGGTCGACGTAGGGAGTCGCCTCCGGCCTGGACCGGTGGGCGCTCCGGGGCATCGAGGAGACCGGAGAGATCACAGTTCATTGTTAACGGAGTTTGAACGGGGCGGGAGGTGGGCTCCGTCACGCCCGCGACGGACGACGTCCAAGATCACGTAGGTGTCACGGTCGGATACCGGGTGGTAATTTCGTGATCAACTGTGTGGCGGCTGTCTCTAAAGTGCGTGCAAAGCGCTGGAAAAGCCTTCGCGCCCTCAAGAGAAAGAGCTGCTTCCTTGAGACCCACCGTCCTTCGCCGCGCCGCGTTCACCGCCACGTCGGTCGCCGCCCTCGCCCTGCTCGCCACCGCCTGTGGTGGCTCGTCCGGCGGTACTGACAAGGGCGGCGACGGCAAGACGGCCCAGGCCGGCAAGACCGCCACCGCCGCGCCCGCCAGGGCGCTGAGCGCCGCCGAGTTGGAGAAGGCCGCGCTGACCCAGGCGGACGTCAAGAGCGGCAAGCTCACCACCAAGGTTCCGGCGCGGGACGACGTCGCGCAGGACAAGGTGAAGGCGGACGACGCGGTCTGCGCCCCGCTCGCCCACCTCCAGGCCGGCACCTACGTCGGCAAGCCCTCGGCGACGGTGAAGCGGTCGTGGGTGGGCGACGCGAAGAAGCCCGCGGCCGGTGCCGGTGCGGAAGGCGCCGTGATGGCCGGCCTCGACCGGGCCAAGGTGCTGGAGACGCTCGCCGCTTACCCGGACGGCGGCGCCGAGCAGGCGATGAAGGACCTGGAGGCGGCCGCGCAGAAGTGCGCCGGCGGGTTCACCTACACGGTCACCGGCACCAGGAACGAGTTCGTGAAGGTGACCACCACTCAGGCGCCCGGCGGAGCGGACGACGCGCTCGCCCTGACGCTGACCATGGACGCCGGAGAGGTCAAGGCGCCGGTGAAGGCCGTCGTCGTCCGCAAGGGCGCCACCCTCGCCTACTTCCCCGCCATCAACCTCTTCTCCGCCGCCACCGGCAAGGACTTCGGCTTCCCCGCGGAGCTCGTCCAGGCCCAGCTCGTCAAGCTCGGCTGACCCCCGTTCCCACCGGGGGCGCCCCGTACCCCGGTGGGAATTTCCGATTTCGGGCAGGCGGAGGGCCATTTTGGCGGCTGACGGCCCGTAAGCTGCCGCTCATGTGCGGAATCGTGGGATACGTGGGATCGCAGTCGGCGCTCGATGTCGTGATGGCCGGACTGAAGCGGCTGGAGTACCGGGGCTACGACTCGGCGGGTGTCGCCGTGCTCGCGGACGGCGGGCTGGCCGCGGCGAGAAAGGCCGGGAAGCTGGTCAACCTGGAGAAGGAACTGGTCGAACGGCCGCTGCCGACCGGTTCGACCGGCATCGGGCACACCCGATGGGCCACGCACGGCGGCCCCACCGACCAGAACGCCCACCCCCATCTGGACAACGCGGGGCGGGTGGCCGTCGTCCACAACGGCATCATCGAGAACTTCGCCGTGCTGCGGGCCGAACTTCAGGAGCGCGGCCACGAGTTGTCCTCCGAGACGGACACCGAGGTCGTCGCGCACCTGCTCGCCGAGGAGTTCTCCTCGTACGCGAACCTGGCGGAGGCGATGCGGCTGGTGTGCCGGCGTCTGGAGGGCGCGTTCACGCTCGTCGCGGTGCATGCGGACGAACCCGACGTGGTCGTGGGCGCCCGGCGGAACTCCCCGCTGGTGGTCGGTGTCGGCGAGGGCGAGGCCTTTCTCGCCTCGGACGTCGCCGCGTTCATCGCCCACACCCGCTCGGCGATCGAGCTGGGCCAGGACCAGGTGGTGGAGCTGCGCCGCGACGGCGTGACGGTGACCGGCTTCGACGGCCGTCCGGCTCAGGTGCGCTCGTACCACGTCGACTGGGACGCCTCGGCCGCCGAGAAGGGCGGCTACGACTACTTCATGCTCAAGGAGATCGCCGAGCAGCCCAAGGCGGTCGCCGACACACTGCTGGGCCGCATCGACGCGGACGGCTCGCTGACCCTGGACGAGGTCCGCATCTCCGCCTCCGAACTGCGCGAGATGGACAAGGTCGTCATCGTCGCCTGCGGTACCGCCTTCCACTCCGGCCTGATCGCCAAGTACGCCATCGAGCACTGGACCCGCATCCCCTGCGAGGTCGAGCTGGCCAGCGAGTTCCGCTACCGGGACCCGATCCTCGACCAGCAGACCCTGGTGATCGCCATCTCCCAGTCCGGCGAGACCATGGACACCCTGATGGCGCTCCGGCACGCCCGCGAGCAGGGCTCCAAGGTCCTGGCCATCTGCAACACCAACGGCTCCACCATTCCGCGCGAGTCCGACGCGGTGCTGTACACGCACGCCGGTCCCGAGGTCGCGGTCGCCTCGACCAAGGCGTTCCTGACCCAGCTGGTGGCCTGCTACTTGGTGGCCCTTTACCTGGGCCAGGTCCGCGGCACCAAGTGGGGTGACGAGATCCAGGACGTCATCCGCGACCTGGCCCAGATCTCCGGCGAGGTCGAGCAGGTCCTGGAGACGATGGAGCCGGTACGGGCCCTGGCGCGGTCCCTGGCCGACAAGAACACGGTGCTGTTCCTGGGCCGGCACGTGGGCTACCCGGTCGCCCTGGAAGGCGCCCTCAAGCTCAAGGAACTCGCCTACATGCATGCCGAGGGCTTCGCGGCGGGCGAGTTGAAGCACGGTCCGATCGCCCTGATCGAGGAGGACCTCCCCGTGGTGGTCGTCGTGCCGTCGCCCCGCAGCCGGTCACTCCTCCACGACAAGATCGTCTCCAACATCCAGGAGATCCGTGCGAGGGGTGCCCGCACGATCGTGATCGCCGAGGAGGGCGACGAGGCGGTCGTGCCGTACGCCGACCACCTGATCCGGATCCCGGCGACCCCGACCCTGCTCCAGCCCCTGGTCGCGACCGTGCCCCTGCAGGTCTTCGCGTGCGAACTGGCCACCGCCCGGGGCAACGAGGTGGATCAGCCGCGGAACCTGGCCAAGTCGGTGACCGTGGAGTGAGTCCCCGGCGGGACGAAGTGGAGTGACTCTCCAGCGCGAAAAAGGGGCCCGCCGCCCTGCGGGTGCAACGGGCGGCGGGCTTTGGCCCGGGTCAGGCCTGCTCAGTCACAGGGGAACAGGTAGTCGGACTTGTAGTCGATGTACAGGCTGCTGGAGCTCTGTCCCATCTTCGCGGTCACCGGCGCGCAGGCGAACGCGGACACGCGCACCGGACCGGCGTACTCGCTGAACATGCCGGAGTTTGTGTCGCAGTGGGAACCGTCGACCTGGCACAGGCGCAGGTACATGTACTGCTTGGAGCCCTGGTTGTTGTCCAGGATCGCGCAACCCTTCCCGTTGTTCTCGTAGGAGAACAGGGTGGCCAGCCGCTGCCTGGGATCCGTACCGACGGGGAGCGGAATGGCCTTCTTGAAGGTGTAGCCGGCTCCGCACACGGTGGCGGCCGCGGTCACCGGGTTGGCGCGGACGGCCCGGATGGCCGCGGCGGACTTCTGGGAGGCGGAGCTTGCGGGCTGCTCCGCGGCCACGGCCTGCGGGGCCGTCACGGCGACGGCGGCGAGGACGGCGGCGGCCGCGGTGCCTGCGCGCAGCTTGGACGTGAACTTCAGCATGGGGAATGGACCTTCTGGTAGGGGCGGCCTGCTCAGTCGCAGTTGAAGAGGAGGCTGTTCTTGAAGTCGAGGTACAGGCTGCTGGAGCTCGGCCCCATCTTCACGATCACGGGCGCGCAGAGGGTGCCGCCCGTGACGTGCATCGGCCCGGCGTACTCGCTGAACATGCCGGAGTCCGTGTCGCAGTGGGTTCCGTCCGGCTTGCACAGGCTCAGGGACATGTACTGCTTGGAGCCCTGGTCGTTGGCGAGGATCGCGCAGCCCTTGTCGCCGTTCTCGTAGCCGTTGAGCGTCGCCACATGTGTGTGGTCCGGCTTGGTGAGGGCCCAGGACGAGACGAGGTGGTATCCGGTTCCGCACGTGGCGGCGCCAACAGCCGCCGCGTCGCCGTGCTCGGCCCGGACGGCCGTGCCGGACTGCTGCGAGGCGGAGCTCGTGGACTGCTCCGCGGCCACGGCCTGCGGAGCCGCCACGGCGACGGCGGCGAGGACGGCGGCGGCCGCGGTGCCTGCGCGCAGCTTGGACAGGGACTTCAGCATGGGGGCTCTTCCTGCTAGGTACGAAGCTGTCCTGAATCGACCAGGTGTTTGGGTCGCGTCGACCATAAGTGCCGAATGGGATCTTTGGTGAGCCTGTTTTCCCAGGGGTCCAGGCCGGTTGGCCGGAAATCGCCGTCGGCCGGAATATCGCCCCGGCGCCCGGGAAGGCCGGGGCGCCTGAGGCAGGGTCGGTTCGACCGCGTAAACGGAAGGCCGTACGCCCTCAAAAAGATGACCAAACGCACGACCCTCACCGAACTGGCCGGAGACCCGGGGGAGACGGGTCACGGTCACCGGGGCGGCGTTGTGGTCCCGGTGCGGGTCCGCGGCCGGGTCGGCGGGGAGCGCACGAGGCTGTACCGTCGACGTGCTCACGGCGGGGCGGTGAGGGAGCCGAATGGAGCCCTCGCCCGGAACGCGTGAACGTGGCAATTCCGCCGGAGGAGGCGGTATCGAATTCCGGCTGCTGGAATGCGGCGACGGAAACGCGTGAATGCAGTGGTGGGTTCGTTTCGGTGCCGGAAGGCGTCCTTGGTCTTCTCGTCTCGCCGCTGCCGCTGCCGTCGTCGCAGAGGTCAAACGCCGTAACCTGGCACCTCGTGGGCCGCGCGAGAGCGGGCCAAACGCAACGGATTCCCCTTCCTGCCTTGAAAAAACGCGAAGTCGGGGACGCTTGTTCGTTGGCCGACGGGGAACTCGGCCAAGCGGAGGTGGATAGACATGGTTCCCTTGCTTCTGGTTCTTCTGCTCGCTCTGATCCTTTTCGGTGCGGGCTTTGCACTGAAGGCGCTGTGGTGGATCGCGGTCGTCGTGCTGGTGGTGTGGCTGCTGGGCTTCGTCGTCCGCCCGGCGGGCGGGGCCGGTCGGCGCGGCCGCTGGTACCGCTGGTAGACACGCACCACCACGCCCGCAGAGAGGCCCCGGCGTCCGTCGGGGCCTCTCTGTGTCGCCGGTTTCGGTGACCGCACTCCGGCGACCGTAGGCTGCTCGGCATGAGCATCATCGGCGTCGGTATCGACGTGGCCGAGATCGACCGGTTCGCGGCTTCGCTGGAGCGGACGCCCGGGCTGGTACGACGACTCTTCCTGGAGAGCGAGTTGCTGCTGCCCAGCGGGGAGCGCCGGGGCATCGCGTCCCTCGCCGTCCGCTTCGCGGCCAAGGAGGCGGTCGCCAAGGCCCTCGGCGCCCCGGCCGGACTGCACTGGACGGACGCGGAGGTCTACGTCGAGGACAGCGGCCGGCCCCGGCTGCGGGTGAAGGGGACGGTCGCCGCCCGTGCGGCCGAACTCGGGGTCCGCTCCTGGCACGTGTCGCTGAGTCACGACGCGGGGGTGGCCTCGGCGGTGGTCGTGGCGGAAGGCTAGGGGGTGTCCGGCGGATCACGCCTCGATCGCGGGGCTCGGCACGCCTCCCCGAACGGTCCGGGTGCGTCCAGGGTGGGCTTCGGGGCAGACTCGACCCCATGCGTACCGCGTACAGCGTAGAGACGGTGAGGGCGGCGGAGCGGGAGCTCATGGCGAGGCTCCCGGACGGTGCCCTCATGCAACGTGCCGCCGCCGGACTCGCCGCCGCCTGCGCGGACTTGCTCGGGCGGGTCTACGGCCGCCGGGTCGTCCTCATCGTCGGCAGCGGCGACAACGGCGGCGACGCGCTGTACGCCGGCGCCCGGCTCGCCCGCCGCGGTGCCGGGGTCGCCGCCGTCCTGCTCTCGCCCGACCGCACCCACCCCGGTGGCCTCGCGGCACTGCGCCGCGCGGGCGGCACCGTCGCGCGTCCCGGCACCGCCGAGGAGCTGATCGACCGGGCCGACCTGGTCGTCGACGGCATCGTCGGCATCGGCGGCAAGGGGGGCCTGCGCCCCGACGCCGCGCTGCTGGCCGGGCGGGCCGCCGCCTCCCGGGCCGCCGTCGTCGCCGTGGACCTGCCGAGCGGCGTGGAGGCGGACACCGGTGAGGTGCGCGGCCCCGCCGTGCGCGCCGACCTGACCGTCACCTTCGGCACGCACAAACCGGCGCTGCTGATCGACCCGGCCCGCGAGTACGCCGGGACGGTCCGGCTCGTCGAGATCGGTCTCGTACTGCCCGCCGAACCCGAACTGGAGGCGTTGCAGCACGCCGACGTGGCCGAGTCGCTGCCGTTGCCCGCCGCCGAGAGCGACAAGTACCGGCGGGGCGTCGTCGGCATCGCGGCCGGTTCGGCGCGCTACCCCGGTGCCGCCGTGCTCGCGGTCTCCGGCGCGCTGCGGGGCGGGGCGGGCGCCGTACGGTACGTCGGCCCGGCCGGGCAGGCGGTGATCGCCCGTTTCCCCGAGACCCTCGTCTCGGACCGGGGACCGCACAAGGCGGGCCGCGTGCAGGCCTGGGTGGTGGGCCCCGGGGCCGGGGACGACGCCGCCGCCGTCGCCGAGGTCCTGGAGACGGATGTACCCGTGCTGCTCGACGCGGACGGCCTGCGCCTCGCCGACCGGGACGCCGTACGGGCCCGCACCGCCCCCACCCTGATGACCCCGCACGCCGGAGAAGCCGCCGCCCTGCTCGGCGTGGCCCGGGAGGAGGTCGAGGCCGCCCGCCTGCCCGCGGTCCGCGAACTCGCCGCCCGCTACGGGGCGACCGTCCTCCTCAAGGGCTCGACCACCCTGGTCGCCGACCCCGACGGCGGCCCCGTACGGGTCAACGCCACGGGCACGCCCTGGCTGGCCACGGCCGGCAGCGGCGACGTGCTCTCGGGCCTGGCCGGATCGCTCCTCGCGTCGGGCCTGTCCGCCCGGGACGCCGGCAGTGTGGCCGCCTACCTGCACGGCCTGGCCGGCCGCTTCGCGGCGAACGGAGCGCCGGCCGGTGCCCACGACGTGGCGGAGATGATCCCGGAGGCATGGCGGGACGTACGGGACTGAGGTGCCCCGGCGCCTAAGGGCCGTCCGGCCCCTCTGAGACACTGGGGGCGCGATGACTGAGACAGCACACCCGCGGACAGCCCCGCTGCGCGCCCACGCCGAGATCGATCTGGCCGCCCTGCGGGCCAACGTGCGTGCCCTGCGCGCCCAGGCGCCCGGCGCCGCCCTCATGGCCGTGGTCAAGTCCGACGCCTACGGTCACGGCGCCGTGCCGTGCGCCCGGGCCGCCGTCGCCGAGGGGGCGACCTGGCTCGGCACGGCCACGCCCGAGGAGGCGCTCGCCCTGCGCGCGGCCGGACTGTCGCCGTCGCAGGTCCGGATCCTGTGCTGGCTGTGGACCCCGGGCGGCCCCTGGCGGGAGGCGATCGAGGCGGACGTCGACGTGTCCGTGAGCGGGCTCTGGGCCCTGGAGGAGGTCCGCCGGGCCGCCCGGAGCGCGGGCCGTCCCGCGCGCGTGCAGCTCAAGGCCGACACCGGACTCGGGCGCAACGGCTGCCAGCCCGCGGACTGGCCCGGACTCGTCGCCGAGGCCCTGCGTGCCGAGGCCGAGGGAACCGTCCGCATCACCGGACTGTGGTCCCACTTCGCCTGCGCCGACGAGCCCGGCCACCCCTCCATCGCCGCCCAGCTCACCCGATTCCGCGACATGGTGGCGTACGCCGAGCAGCAGGGCGTCCAGCCCGAGGTGCGGCACATCGCCAACTCGCCCGCCACGCTCACCCTCCCCGAGAGCCACTTCGACCTCGTACGGCCCGGGATCGCCCTCTACGGCGTCTCGCCCAGCCCCGAGATCGGCACCCCGGCCGACTTCGGGCTGCGCCCGGTGATGACCCTGTCCGCCTCGCTGGCGCTGGTGAAGCACACTCCGGGCGGGCACGGCGTCAGTTACGGGCATCACTACGTCACCCCCGGCGAGACCACCCTCGGCCTCGTGCCGGTCGGCTACGCGGACGGCATTCCGCGGCACGCCTCGGGCGCCGGCCCGGTCCTGATCGGCGGTAAGTGGCGCACGGTCGCGGGACGGGTGGCCATGGACCAGTTCGTGGTCGACCTGGGCGGCGACGAGCCCGAAGTCGGCGCGCAGGCCGTGCTCTTCGGCCCCGGCGACCGCGGCGAACCCACCGCCGAGGACTGGGCCCAGGCCGCGGGCACCATCGCATACGAAATCGTCACGCGCATCGGAACGCGCGTTCCTCGCGTCTATGTGAACGAGGAACCGGACGGGCAGGACGGGTAACCCGCACAGGGACCCCCGCGGCACCGCGGCCCGGGCCGCTTTCGAGCAGCACGGCAGTACCAGCACCACCACCGGAGCAGCAGGTCCGGCGTGTCCCATCCAGCGAACAGCAGTACGGCGAAGAGGAGCGGTACGTGAGCGAGAGCAGTGCGGAGGCCGTCGCGAAAGCCGCCACGGCGGCCGTCGCCTCCGCCGCGGCGGCGTCCGGCGGCTGGCGCAGGGCCACCGGCATCGCGGGCGCCGCGATAGGCGTGGTCGCCGCGGGCGCGGCCGCCGGGGTCGCGATCGAGCGGATGACCGTCGGCCGCGGCATGCGCAGGAAGGCCCGCCTCGCCCTGGACTCGGCGGGCCCGTACGGGGCGCTGCGCGGCACCCCCGGCAAGGCGCACGCCGACGACGGCACCGAGCTGTACTACGAGGTCGACGACCTCGACCCCGACGCGGCGGCGAACCTCGGCCCCCGCCGCCGGCGGCTCTTCGGGCGCAAGGCCCCCGCGCCGGTCACCGTGGTCTTCAGCCACGGCTACTGCCTCAGCCAGGACTCCTGGCACTTCCAGCGCGCGGCGCTGCGCGGCGTGGTGCGGACCGTGCACTGGGACCAGCGCAGCCACGGCCGGTCCGGACGGGGCCTGTCCCAGACCCGGGACGGCGCGCCGATCACCATCGACCAGCTCGGCCGCGACCTGAAGGCCGTCATCGACACCGCCGCACCCGAGGGGCCGATCGTGCTGGTCGGGCACTCCATGGGCGGCATGACCGTCATGGCGCTGGCCGCGCAGTACCCCGAGCTGATCCGTGAGCGGGTCGTCGCCACCGCCTTCGTCGGTACGTCGTCCGGGCGGCTGGGCGAGGTCAACTTCGGGCTGCCGGTGGCCGGCGTCAACGCGGTGCGGCGGGTGCTGCCCGGCGTGCTGAAGGCGCTCGGACAGCGGGCCGAGCTGGTGGAGAAGGGACGGCGGGCCACCTCCGAGCTGTTCACCGGGATCATCAAGCGCTACTCGTTCGGCTCCAAGGACGTCGATCCGGCGGTCGCCCGGTTCGCCGAGCGGATGATCGAGAGCACGCCGATCGACGTGGTCGCCGAGTTCTACCCGGCCTTCACCGACCACGACAAGACCGAGGCGCTGACCCTCTTCGAAGGCATGCCGATACTGGTCCTCGCCGGGGTCAAGGACCTCGTCACGCCCAGTGAGCACAGCGAGGCCATCGCCGACCTGCTGCCGGACGCGGAGCTGGTGCTGGTGCCGGACGCCGGGCACCTGGTGATGCTGGAACACCCCGAGGTCGTCACCGACCGGCTCGCCGACCTGCTGACCCGCGCGGGCGCGGTCCCCGCAGGGGCTACCGTGGGTGGCTATGGAAGCACCAGCAGCACCGCACAGCCCGGCTGACCCCGTGTCCGTCGAGATCACCGTCACCTCTCCCGAGCAGATGCGGGAACTGGGACGCCGCCTCGCCAAGCTGCTGCGCGCGGGCGATCTCGTGATGCTCAGCGGGGAGCTCGGCGCGGGCAAGACGACGCTGACCCGCGGGCTGGGCGAGGGCCTCGGCGTGCGCGGCGCCGTCACCTCCCCGACCTTCGTGATCGCCCGGGTGCACCCCTCGCTCGGCGACGGTCCGCCCCTGGTCCACGTCGACGCCTACCGCCTGTCCGGCGGGCTCGACGAGATGGAGGACCTCGACCTCGACGTCTCGCTGCCGGACTCGCTGATCGTCGTGGAGTGGGGCGAGGGCAAGGTCGAGGAGCTGACCGACGAGCGGCTGCAGGTCCTGATCCACCGGGCCGTCGGCGACACCACCGACGAGGTGCGGCACGTGACGGTGACGGGGATCGGCGAGCGCTGGGCGGCCGTCGACCTCGGGATCCTCACCGCCTGAGCCCGCAAGCCCCCGGACGGTGGAAGCACACCGTGAGCGGCATCGCCCTATCGGATGACGACGGCGGTCCATCCCGGCCGTCAACGGATCCACTCGACCGTCAACGGATGACGACGACCTTCTGCCCGATCGTGGCGAACATCCACATCGCCTCCCCGTCCGCACGCGACTCGCGGATCCCGCCGGTCTTCACGGCCGGGTCGGGCGTCGGCGCGGCACCGTTCACCGCCGCGCTGAAGCCGATGACGACGCCGCCCACGCTGGTGAAGCGCACGACGTGCTCGATCGGCGTGCCGTCGGTGCCGGTGACGGCGTTCGAACGGGACATCACGGCGTAGGTGCCCGGAAGCGGGTCGACGCTGCCGGGGCTGACCTTGAAGGTGTTCTCGACCCGGTTGCCCGGGCCGACCAGCCAGACCCGGTCGTCGTCCACCGAGTACACGACCCGTTCGCCCGTCCCGGAGCCGTGGGGAAGGGCGGCCGGGTTCTTCTGGTCCCGGGGCGCCTTGGAGGCGACCGCGACGGGCGTCGCGCCCGGGCCGGGCCTGCCGCTCAGGTTCGCGGGCACGCTCGCCTGCGCACGGTAGGCGAGGAAGCCGACCGCGGCGATGGCCGCCGCGGTGAGCCCGGCCACGAATCCCGAGCTGCTCCTTGCCACCGTCGTCCACCTCTGCATCACGTCGTACGAGCTGCCCCGTCGCTGCCTCGTGGTGACGGTAGCAGCACGGGGGCGTACGACCGGGGCGGCCGTGCCGGGGCCGCAGGAGCCGTAGGCTGTTTGCGTGCTCTTGCTAGCTCTGGATACCGCCACCCCCGCCGTCACCGTCGCCCTGCACGACGGATCGGCCGTCATCGCCTCGTCGAGCCAGGTGGACGCCCGTCGGCACGGAGAGCTCCTGCTGCCGGCCGTCGACCGGGTGCTCGCCGAGGCAGGGCTGAAGCTGGACGCCGTCACGGGCATCGTCGTCGGCATCGGTCCCGGCCCCTACACCGGACTGCGGGTCGGCCTGATGACCGCCGACACCTTCGGGCTCGCCCTCGGCGTCCCGGTGTACGGCCTGTGCACGCTCGACGGCCTCGCCTACGCGGCCGACCTCCCCGGCCCCTTCGTCGTCGCCACCGACGCCCGCCGCAAGGAGGTCTACTGGGCGCGGTACGCCGACTCCCGCACCCGGGTCACCGATCCGGCCGTCGACCGCCCGGCCGACATCGCCGACCGGGTCAGGGGCCTGCCCGCGGTCGGCGCGGGCGCGCTGCTCTACCCCGACACCTTCCCCCAGACGCACGAGCCCGAGCACGTGTCGGCTGCCGCCCTGGCCTCCCTCGCCGCGAACAAGCTGGCCGCCGGCGAGGAACTCCCCGCGCCCCGGCCGCTGTACCTGCGCCGGCCGGACGCCCAGGTGCCCAAGAACTACAAGGTGGTCACCCCCAAGTGACAGGACCGACGACGACCGGATCCGCGACCGGCGACCCCGCGACTCCCGTGCTGCGCGAGATGCGATGGTGGGACATCGACCCCGTGCTGGAGCTGGAGAGGGACCTGTTTCCCGAGGACGCCTGGTCCCGCGGCATGTTCTGGTCCGAGCTCGCGCACTCCCGCGGCCCGGAGGCCACCCGGCGCTACGTCGTCGCCGAGGAGGGCGACCGGATCGTCGGCTACGCCGGTCTGGTCGCCTCCGGCGAGCAGGCCGACGTGCAGACCCTCTCCGTCGCCCGGGACCGCTGGGGCAGCGGGCTCGGCCCGCAGCTGCTGACCGAGCTGCTGCGGGCCGCGACCGCCTTCGAGTGCGCCGAGGTGATGCTCGAATGCCGGGTGGACAACGCGCGCGCACAGAAGCTCTACGAGCGCTTCGGCTTCCAGCCCATCGGCCTCCGACGCGGCTACTACCAGCCGGGCAACGTGGACGCCGTGGTGATGCGCCTGTCCATGGCCTCCGACAGCGGCTCCGCCGCGGATGACCCCTCCGTCAATGGCGTACAAGGAACCGAGACCCATGACTGACATGCGGGACGAGCCGCTCGTCCTCGGCATCGAGACCTCCTGCGACGAGACCGGCGTCGGCATCGTCCGCGGGACCACCCTGCTCGCCGACGCGGTCGCGTCCAGCGTCGACGAGCACGCCCGCTTCGGCGGAGTCGTACCCGAGGTCGCCTCGCGCGCCCACCTGGAGGCGATGGTCCCCACCATCGGCCGCGCGCTGAAGGCGGCGGGCGTCTCCGCCAAGGACCTGGACGGCATCGCGGTCACCGCCGGACCCGGCCTGGCCGGCGCCCTGCTGGTCGGCGTCTCGGCGGCGAAGGCGTACGCGTACGCCCTGGGCAAGCCGCTGTACGGCGTCAATCACCTCGCCTCGCACATCTGCGTGGACCAGCTGGAGCACGGGCCGCTGCCCGAGCCGACGATGGCGCTGCTGGTCAGCGGAGGCCACTCGTCCCTGCTGCTGTCGACGGACATCACCTCGGACGTACGGCCCATGGGCGCGACCATCGACGACGCGGCGGGCGAGGCCTTCGACAAGATCGCGCGCGTGCTGGACCTGGGCTTCCCGGGCGGCCCGGTCATCGACCGGTACGCGAGGGAGGGCGACCCGGAGGCGATCGCCTTCCCGCGTGGCCTGACCGGCCCGCGCGACCCCGTCTACGACTTCTCCTTCTCCGGCCTGAAGACGGCGGTCGCCCGCTGGATCGAGGCGAAGCGAGCGGCCGGGGAGGAGGTGCCGGTGCGTGACGTGGCGGCCTCCTTCCAGGAGGCGGTGGTGGACGTCCTGACCCGCAAAGCCGTACGGGCCTGCAAGGACGAGGGCGTCGACCACCTGATGATCGGCGGCGGTGTCGCGGCGAACTCCCGGCTGCGCGCCCTGGCTCAGGAACGCTGCGAAGCGGCCGGCATCCGCCTGCGCGTGCCCCGCCCCAAGCTGTGCACCGACAACGGCGCGATGGTGGCGGCCCTGGGCGCGGAGATGGTGTCCAGGGGCCGCGCGGCGTCGAGCTGGGACCTGTCGGCGGACTCCTCGCTTCCGGTGACGGAGCCGCACGTGCCCGGCGACGACCTCGGCCACGACCACGTGCACGAGGTCAGCAGGGAGAACCTGTACTCATGACGGTCGCGCTGATGTGGGAGGCGAGGGCGGTCCCGGGGCGGGGCGAGGACCTGCTGGCCTGGGTGAGGTCCCAGACACTGGCCGAGAGGCCCGTACGCCGGGAGACCTTCCGGGCTCCGCAGGACCGGGTCCTGGTTATCACCTGGTGGGACGCGGCCTACGACGCCGAGCTGCCCGAACTCCCCGAGCCGGACGGGGAGCTGGTGACCCGGGCGGTCCACCGGTGGCGGTTCGAGCCGGTGAGCGAGGAGCCGGAGCGCTGAGTGGTGGGCGACCCTCCGGGTGCGCTATGATCATCACACGCGAACGGCCGGAACACCGGTTCGTGAGCAGTGCGTTGGTGGTCCAAGGAAAGACGTCCCGCTTCCTGCGGGGAGATGCAGGTGCAAGGCCTGCCCGGCGCTCGACGACACCCCGCCCCCGGTCACCCGGGGGCGGGGTGTTTCGCGTCTGCCCGTGCCCGGCGAACGGTCCCGGAAAAAATCTCCGAAGAAATCCGGGGAGTGTGTCGATTGCGGTGTCTGCCGTTCGACGCACGGGGTGAGAGGCGGGAAGAGCCCCGCACTTCGCCCTTCGACCGAGGAGTCACCATGCCGCGTTACCTGTCGCTCGTGAAGATCGACGAGTCCACCGTGCCCGCCGAGGGCCCCAGCCCGGAGCTGATGCAGCGGATGGGGGAGCTGATCGAGGAGATCACCAAGGCGGGCGTCATGCTCGACACCGCCGGTCTGACGCCGTCCGCGCAGGGCGCCCGGGTGCACTGGGAAGGCGGAAAGATCTCCGTCACCGACGGGCCCTTCACCGAGTCCAAGGAGGTCGTCGGCGGTTACGCGCTCATGCAGTGCAAGGACATGGCAGAGGCGATCGAGTGGACGCAGCGGTTCCTGAAGACCCACGAGGAGCACTGGACGGTGACCTGCGAGGTGCGCGAGATCGCCGAGGGCTGAGTTCTCCTTGGCCGGGGGCCGGCGGAGGTGTTGCATGGTGGGTTGTGGAACCACAGCCCGCCGCCCCCGCCGCCCCCGCCGCCCCCGCCGAGACGAAAGGCGCCCTCGAGACCGTCTTCCGCCTGGAGTCCCCGCGTGTCGTGGCCGCCGTCGCCCGTATCGTGCGGGACGTCGGCATCGCCGAGGAGCTGACGCAGGACGCGCTGGTCGCGGCGCTGGAGCAGTGGCCCCGGGACGGCCTGCCGGACAATCCCGGGGCCTGGCTCATGGCCACCGCCCGGCACCGTGCCGTCGACCTGGTGCGCCGCCGGGAGACCTACGCCCGCAAACTCCGGGAGATCGGCCGCAGTCTGGAGACGGCGGCCCCGCCCGAAGAGCCCTGCGACCCGGACGACATCGACGACGACCTGCTGCGCCTGGTCTTCACCACCTGCCACCCCGTACTGTCCGCCGAGGCCCGCACCGCCCTCACGCTGCGCCTGCTGGGCGGCCTGACCACCGCCGAGATCGCCCGCGCCTTCCTGACGCCCGAGCCGACGGTCGCCCAGCGCATCGTGCGCGCCAAGCGGACGCTGGCGACCAGGAACGTCGCCTTCGAGGTGCCGTACGGACCCGACCGTGAGGCCCGGCTCGGCTCCGTGCTGGACGTCATCTACCTGATCTTCAACGAGGGCTACGCCGCCACGGCCGGCGACGACTGGCTGCGGCCGGGCCTGTGCGAGGACGCGCTGCGCCTGGCCCGCCTGCTGTCCGGTCTGATGCCCAAGGAGCCCGAGGTGCACGGCCTGACCGCCCTGCTGGAGTTCCAGGCGTCGCGCGCCGCCGCCCGCACCGGCCCGAACGGCGAACCGGTCCTGCTGGGGGACCAGAACCGCCGCCGCTGGAACCGCATGCTCATCGCCCGCGGCGTCAGCGCCCTCGGCCGGGCCGACGCGGCCTCCTCGCCCGGCGCCCCCGGTCCGTACGCGCTCCAGGCCGCGATCGCCGCGTGCCACGCGCACGCGTACACCTACGAGGAGACCGACTGGGCGACCATCGCGACCCTGTACGGCCTGCTCGCGGCGCGCGCTCCGTCGCCGGTCGTCGAGTTGAACCGCGCGGTCGCCGTGTCGATGGTCCAGGGCCCGTCCCCGGCCCTGACGATCGTCGACTCCCTCGCCGCCGAACCGGCCCTGCGCGACTACCACTTGCTCCCCAGCGTGCGCGGCGACCTGCTGTCCCGCCTCGGCCGCACGGCCGAGGCCCGCACGGAGTTCGAACGCGCGGCCTCCCTCGCCCGCAACGAGCGGGAGCGGGAACTGCTGCTGAGGCGCGCCGGGGAATGCGGTCGAGCCGACGGCGCATGATCACTCGTTCGGATGATCACAAGTGGTTATTGCATGTCAGTAACCGCGGCTTCCGTAGCGTCGCGGTGTCGCTTGTGCCGTAGTGGCGCCCTTGCCCTTGCTTGAAGGAGGAGCTGCCGCTGTGGCAGACAAGCCGGCTTCCGATCCGGTTTCCGATCTGGACGAGGTTCTGTGGCAGGCGTGGAAGGCCATGGACCTTCCCGAGGGCTACCGCGCCGAGATCATCGAGGGGACCATCGAGGTGTCACCCACCGGTCGCCGTCGCCACGGAGTGCTCGTGAACCGTCTTCGCCGGGCGTTGGACGCGCACTTGGCGTCAAGCGGCTACGCAACCCACCAAGGCGGCAACGTCATCCATCGCCAGAAGTCCTGGACCCCTGACCTCTTCGTCTCCCCCCTCGACCTCGACGAGATCCCCGACGAGGAAGGCCTCGGCGTCCACGCCGCCGGGGTGAAGATGGTCGTGGAGGTCACCTCGCCGGGACATCGGAACCTCCAGCGTGACCGCGCCCGCAAGCGCCGTGAGTACGCCCGGGCGGGGATCCCCGTGTACGTGATCGTCGACGACTTCGACGACGACGGAGCCGTGGTCGTCCTGACCTCCCCCGACCCCAGGAAGGCCAAGTACACCGACGAGCACCGCGTTCCGTACGGCACCGACGCGGTGATCCCGGAGGGACCGGCCAAGGGTTTCGCCATCGGCAAGGCGATCGTCGCGGCCTGAAGGGCCTTCAGCCCGCAGGGTGGCCGATCAGCATCGTCGGCGACCCCGCGACCCGGGTGAGGAACACCGTCGCCGTGTTCCGTCCCTGCGGTTTCGGAAGCACCTTGCGGCGCAGCTCCTCCGGCTCCACCGCGGAGCCGCGCTTCTTCACCGTCAGAGTGCCGACCTCGCGCTCGCGCAGCAGGGCCTTCAACTTCTTGACGTTGAACGGGAGCCGGTCGGTGATCTCGTAGGCCGAGGCATGGGGCGTCGGGCGCAGTTGGTCTGCCGTGACGTATGCGATGGTCGCGTCGAGGAGGCCGCCGTCGAGTTGTTCGGCGACCTCCGCGACCAGGTGGGCGCGGATGACGGCGCCGTCGGGTTCGTACAAGTAGCGGCCCACGGGGCGGACTTGGGGGTCGGGCAGCCCCCGGCCGCGCAGGGTGTGCGGTCCCGGCAGCAGGGTGGCCCGCACCAGCCCCGGCTCGGTGCCGAACCACAGCACCGCCTCCTTCACGTCCCCGCCGTCCGAGATCCACTCGGCCTCCGCCTCGGCGGGGACGGCCTCGTGCGGAATCCCCGGGGCGATCTTCAGCGCCGCGCGGGGTGCCGCGCGGGCGGTGTCCACCGCCCAGGACAGCGGGGGCGAGTAGGCCTCGGGGTCGAAGATCCTGCCCCGGCCGCCGCGCCGTGCCGGGTCCACGAAGACGGCGTCGTACCCGGACGTGTCCACCTCGGTCACGTCCGCCTCCCGCACCTCGATCAGGTCGCGGAGTCCGAGCACCTCCGCGTTCGCCCGCGCCGCGGCCACCGTGAGCGGGTCCCGGTCCACGGCGAGCACGCGGATCCCGGCGCGGGCGAGGGCGATCGCGTCACCGCCGATGCCGCAGCACAGGTCGGCGACGGAAGCCACGCCCAGTTCCGCGAACCGCTGCGCCCGGTGCGCCGCCACGCTCGTCCGCGTCGACTGCTCCACCCCGTTCGCCGTGAAGAACATCCGCTCCGCGTCCGCGGCCCCGAACTTCGCCGCCGCCCGCTGCCGCAGCCGTGCCTGCCCGAGTGCCGCCGACACCAGGTCGGCGGGGTGCTCGCGGCGCAGCCGGGTGGCGACGGCCAGTTCGTCGGCCGGGTCGGTGCCGCGCACCGCGTCGAGGAGGGCGCGGCCCTCCGGGGTGAGCAGCGAGGCGAAGGCCTGGAGGGCGGGGAGGTGGTCGTTCACCGGCTCATTGTGGGCCAGTCGGTGGATGGTGCGCCTCCGGCAGCGGTGTCTGCCGTGGTTCCGGGTGACGGCCTGGGAGGATCCGGCGCCATGGGACTAGTAGTACAAAACGATAAAAAGACCACCAAGGGGGGCGTGCACCGGAAAACGGGGCTCCGCGGCGCGCTCGCGGCCCTGGCGGTCGCCGCCGTCGCCGCCGGCTGTGCGCAGCCGGACGCCCAGGTCCGCCCCGCCCACGGCCAGGAGCGCCTCCAGGCACCCGAGGCCCGCGCCCTCGACTCCTACGCGGCCCGGCTTCAGGCCTCCTACCAGGCCCGGGCGGCCGCCGCCCGGCGCTGGGGTCTGGAGGAGGTCCCGCTGACGCCTCCGCCGCCGCCCGAGACGAAGCCGAGGATCACCGCCCGCGCGGGCTTCGAGGTGGACCACCAGGAGGACTGGCACCTGCCCCCGGTCTTCACCACCGTCCCCACCAGGAACCGCGTCGTCTTCCTCACCATCGACGACGGCTCGGAGAAGGACCCCGCGTTCCTGCAGATGATGCGGGACCTGAAGATCCCGTACACCGCCTTCCTCAGCAACTACCTGGTGAAGGACGACTACGGCTACTTCCGGAAGATGCAGGCCTACGGGAACACCCTCAACAACCACACCCTGCACCACCCCTACCTGCCCGGCCTGTCCTACGAGGAGCAGGAGCGCGAGATCTGCGACATGCAGGACATCATGCAGAGGCAGTTCGGCAAGCGCCCGAAGGTCTTCCGCCCGCCCTACGGCAACTACAACGAGAACACCCTGCGCGCCGCCAAGTTCTGCGGCATCAGATACGCGCCCATCTGGAACGAGGAGGTCTTCGTCGACCACTGGGAGTACCGCGAGGACGACCAGCGCATGCGCCCCGGCGACATCGTCCTCACCCACTTCCGTGGCCGCAGCGACTGGAACGGCACGATGGTCGACGACATGCGCCGGTTCCTGAACAAGGTCACGGCCGACGGGTACGCGGTGGCGCGGCTGGAGGACTACCTGTGAGGCTGCGGCGCCCGGCCGCGGCCCTGGTCGCGGCCACCCTCCTGACCGGCTGCGCGCCGTCGGTCGACCCCATCGAGCGGCTGGGCAGGAAGGCGGCCCAGCGGGTCCGGTCGCCGAGCGCGGCCGCCGCGCCGCAGCCCTACCGCCGCTGGGGCCTTGTCGCCCCACTGCCGGCGGCACCCGGCCCGCCGGCCCGCCCCCCGCTCACGGCCGGCGCGCCGCGCCCCGGACCGCCCCCGGTCGTGGACCACGTCGACACCCCCGACCGGGTCGTCTTCCTCACCTACGACGACGGGGCGGAGCGCGATCCGCGGTTCGTCGACATGGTCCGTGAACTGCGGCTGCCGGTCAGCATGTTCCTCACGGACAGCGTCGTCGGACCGGGCTACGGGCACTTCGCGCGGCTCAGATCGGTCGGCGCGGACCTGCAGAACCACACCCTGGACCACCCCTCGCTGCGCGGCCTGCCCTACGCCGGCCAGCGCGCCGAGATCTGCGGCCAGCGGGACAGGCTCCGGTCCCGCTTCGGCGTCCGCCCCCGCCTCTTCCGGCCGCCCTACGGCTCCTACGACCGGACGACCCTGCGCGCCGCCGCCGACTGCGGCGTCTCGGCGGTCGTCCTGTGGCGGGCGTCCATGACGGACACCGAACTCCACTTCACCCGGGGCCACGACCACGTCCTGCGCCCCGGTGACATCCTCCTCGTCGCCTCGGACGACGACGACCTGGACGGGCCCACCCTCCGCGAGCGCACCGCACGGCTGCTGCGGCGGATCCAGGAGCGGGGGCTGACGGTGGGGCGGCTGGAGGACTACCTCTGACCGGAGGGCTTCCTCCCACCGCTGGGGGCCGGGTGACCGGTGTGGTCCGGGGCCGCGGGCGCCCGGGGCGCAGCGGCGTACACCAGGCGGCCGGGCGGGGGAGTGGAGTGGGCGCCGGCCCGGGCGTCGTGCCAGATCCAGACCGCGGCACCCGCCACGGCGACGGCGAGCGTCAGCTGCACGGCCCCCGTGAGCCGGTTCCCGCTGCGCACGAGCAGGACACCGGTCACCCCCAACGCCAGCGCGAGCCCGCCGAACAACAGGGCCGGCGTCCAGTCCATCGGCAGCGGACCGGCGGGCTCTCCGACGCCGGCGTCCGCCCGGCTCAGGCCCCGCACGGCGAGCACGAGGACGATCAGCAGCCCGGCTGTGGCGTCGGCCAGCAGCACGAGCAGCAACAGGCAGCCACCGGCCGTCGCGTCCGGCCGGACCGAGGAACGCTCCTCGGCGATTTCGGGCGAGGCGGACCGGGGACCAGCGGAACCGAAACGCAGGGGCATGCCTCGTACGGTCGTACGAAACGCGCCGAAGCGGAATCACCGTGCGCCGACCCGAGACCGAGGTGTTACGCGAACGGAGACCCGGGCGATCGTCGCGGCCGCCGGGTCCCGAAAGACGCCCGTCACGACGAACCGTCGGCCGACGCGCCGCGGGCAATTGGCACTCCGCTTGACCGAGTGCTAACGACGGTCATAGTCTCGGCTCTGGCACTCCCCCCTGGAGAGTGCCAACAAACGCGACGGGCAGGTCCGGCACCCGCGACGACGGATCGACCTGGTCGCCACCTCAGACAGTTAACCCCGTGAGATCTCCGAAGGGGGAGGTCGGATCGTGACGACCGCCAGCACCAAGGTTGCCATCAAGCCGCTCGAGGACCGCATCGTGGTCCAGCCGCTGGACGCCGAGCAGACCACGGCCTCTGGCCTGGTCATCCCGGACACCGCGAAGGAGAAGCCCCAGGAGGGCGTCGTCCTGGCCGTGGGCCCGGGCCGCTTCGAGGACGGCAACCGTCTTCCGCTCGACGTCAAGGTCGGCGACGTCGTGCTCTACAGCAAGTACGGCGGCACCGAGGTGAAGTACAACAACGAGGAGTACCTCGTCCTCTCGGCTCGCGACGTGCTCGCGATCATCGAGAAGTAGTTCACCCCGAAGCACTCCTGCTTTGAGCTGCGCCCCTGGTCCCCGCAACCGATAAGAAGCCGGGCGCCCGGGGCGCAGTGCCGTCAACCCAGATTTCCGAGAGGGCTCCCGCTGCCATGGCGAAGATCCTGAAGTTCGACGAGGACGCCCGTCGCGCCCTCGAGCGCGGCGTCAACAAGCTCGCCGACACGGTCAAGGTGACGATCGGCCCCAAGGGCCGCAACGTCGTCATCGACAAGAAGTTCGGCGCGCCCACCATCACCAACGACGGCGTCACCATCGCCCGCGAGGTCGAGATCGAGGACCCGTACGAGAACCTCGGTGCCCAGCTGGTGAAGGAGGTGGCGACCAAGACCAACGACATCGCGGGTGACGGCACCACCACCGCCACGGTGCTCGCCCAGGCGCTGGTGCGCGAGGGTCTGAAGAACGTCGCCGCCGGCGCCTCTCCGGCCGCCCTGAAGAAGGGCATCGACGCCGCGGTCAAGGCCGTCTCCGACGACCTGCACGCCTCGGCCCGCCCGATCGACGAGAAGTCCGACATCGCCGCCGTCGCCGCGCTGTCCGCCCAGGACCAGCAGGTCGGCGAGCTGATCGCCGAGGCGATGGACAAGGTCGGCAAGGACGGTGTCATCACCGTCGAGGAGTCCAACACCTTCGGTCTGGAGCTGGACTTCACCGAGGGCATGGCCTTCGACAAGGGCTACCTGTCGCCGTACTTCGTGACGGACCAGGAGCGTATGGAGGCCGTCCTCGACGAGCCGTACATCCTGATCAACCAGGGCAAGATCTCCTCCATCGCGGACCTGCTCCCGCTCCTGGAGAAGATCATCCAGGCGAACGCCTCGAAGCCGCTGCTGATCATCGCCGAGGACGTCGAGGGCGAGGCCCTCTCCACCCTCGTGGTGAACAAGATCCGCGGCACCTTCAACGCCGTCGCCGTCAAGGCCCCGGGCTTCGGCGACCGCCGCAAGGCGATGCTGCAGGACATGGCGATCCTCACCGGCGCCACGGTCGTCTCCGAGGAGGTCGGCCTCAAGCTCGACCAGGTCGGCCTCGAGGTGCTGGGCACCGCCCGCCGCGTCACGGTCACCAAGGACGACACGACGATCGTCGACGGCGGCGGGAAGAAGGAGGACGTCCAGGCCCGGATCGCCCAGATCAAGGCCGAGATCGAGAACACCGACTCCGACTGGGACCGCGAGAAGCTCCAGGAGCGCCTCGCGAAGCTGGCCGGCGGCGTGTGCGTGATCAAGGTCGGCGCCGCCACCGAGGTGGAGCTGAAGGAGAAGAAGCACCGTCTGGAGGACGCCATCTCCGCGACCCGTGCCGCGGTCGAGGAGGGCATCGTCTCCGGTGGTGGCTCCGCGCTGGTCCACGCCGTCAAGGTCCTGGAGGGCAACCTCGGCAAGACCGGCGACGAGGCCACCGGTGTGGCGGTCGTCCGCCGCGCTGCCGTCGAGCCGCTGCGCTGGATCGCCGAGAACGCCGGCCTCGAGGGCTACGTCATCGTCTCCAAGGTGGCCGAGCTGGAGAAGGGCAGCGGCTACAACGCCGCCACCGGCGAGTACGGCGACCTGGTCAAGGCCGGCGTCATCGACCCGGTCAAGGTCACCCGCTCCGCCCTGGAGAACGCCGCCTCCATCGCCTCCCTCCTGCTGACGACCGAGACCCTGGTCGTCGAGAAGAAGGAAGAGGAAGAGCCGGCCGCCGCGGGCCACGGCCACGGCCACGCCCACTGACGACGCACGTCGGCAAGCCGTAGGCGAAGGCCCGGCGCCCCGAGGGGGTGCCGGGCCTTCGCGCTGCGCTACTTCTCCAGCGCGTCGAGCGCGCCCAGTTGCTGCATCAGCCCGAGCTGGTCGTGCTGCCACCACGTCTCGGCGATCTTCCCGCCCCTGCCCAGCCGGAACATGGTCATCCCCGTCATGGTGACCTGCTTCCCGGTGGGCGCGATGCCCAGGAAGTCGCCCTTGTGGGTGGCGTTCCAGGTCCAGCGGGCGCAGGCCCCGTCCCCCTGGGCGATCAGATCGTCGATGGTGAAGTCGAAGTCGAAGGCGGCGCGCCACATCCGGTACTCGCTGCGGACCGAGTCCAGCCCGATGGTGTCCTGCGGGTTGATCGGATCGTGGCTGTGGATGTCCTCGTCGAGCAGGTTGTTCAGCGGCGGAAGCTCACCGTCCGCCGCCAGCGTCTCGAAGAAGAGCCGCACGGTCGTCGCGTACAACTGCTCGTCCCGTACGACGTCCAGGTCGGTGAAGGTGGGCGTCTCGTCGCAGAGTGCGACCAGGCCCCGGAAGATCTTGCCCGTCTCCGGAAGCTTCGAGTTCCGCATCGCCTCCTCGTACGAGGGGAACTCCACCATCTCCACGAGGTGCGACGCGTCCGAGCGGTCCTTGCCCACCACCGCGTGCGTCGCGGTCCGCTTTCCGCTGGTCTGCTCGACCCACGTGTCCATCAGCCGGTTCATCTCGTCGATCCGGCTGGTCCTGCACTCGATGAGCTGTACGAAGGTCATGACGCCGCCTCCGGCCCCCCTGGTCCGGTTCCGTCAGCGCCCATTTTCCCACCGGAGCGCGGCCGTCACCTCCGTACCGTGGCTGTGCTCCGTGCCGTCACTGCGGCCCGTACTTCCGCCCCGTCCTGGACGTGACGCCGCCCAGCAGGCCGCGGGGGGTCACCTTCACCAGGCCCATCAGCGCCTTGTACCGGGGGTCCGGGACGGAGAGGGTCTTGCCGCGGGAGAGGTCCGACAGGGCCGTCGCGACGAGCTTGTCCGCGTCCAGCCACATCCAGCCCGGGATGTTGTCGGTGCCCATTCCGGCCCGCTGGTGGAACTCGGTGCGGACGAAACCGGGGCACAGGGCCATCAGGCGCACCCCGCTGCCGGCCAGGTCCCGTGCCGCGCCCTGGGTGAACTGCACGACCCAGGCCTTGGAGGCGCCGTAGGTGCCACGGGGGACGAAGGCGGCCACCGAGGCCACGTTGACGACCCCGCCCCGGCCGCGCTCGCGCATCGCGTCAGTCGCCGCCGAGGTCAGCCGCAGCACCGCCTCGATGTGCACCTTGAGCATCCTGAGCTCGTCGGCCATGGGTACGTCGAGGTAGCGGCCCTTGTTGCCGAAGCCGGCGTTGTTGATCAGCAGATCGACGGGATTCCTGCGGTCGCCCAGCCGTGCGGCGACCGTCTCGATCCCCTCGTCCGTCGCCAGGTCGGCGGTCAGCACCTCCGCCTCGATGCCGTGCCGGTCGTGCAACTCGGTCGCCTGCTCGGTGAGGCGCTTGGTGTCCCGGGCGACCAGGACGAGGTTGTGCCCGTCCGCCGCCAGCCGTCGCGCGAACGCGGCGCCGATGCCCGCGGTCGATCCCGTAATCAGAGCCGTTGTCATGGCGAAAGATTAGTGGCCCGGACCGCCTGACTCCGATCTCTGCACAGTCCCTCCCGATCAGTGACCGCGTGTGTTCTGTCCCCGGCCAGGTGTCAGCCCGCGTGTGTCCGGGCGTACTTGTGGGCCGCCGCCAGGGACTCCGGATGCAGTGCCGTACCCGCCGGGAGCAGCCGCGGCAGCAGGGACCGGTCGGTGGTGAGGGCCCGGAACTGCAGGGCGACGGTCACGTCGTGGTCCGGTCGGTGCACGATCTCGACCGGATCGCCCGCCCGGATCTCGCCCGGCTCGATCACCCGCAGATACGCGCCCGGCGCACCCTTCCGCGTGAACCGCCTCACCCATCCCGGCTCGCCCAGATGCCCCTGGAAGGTGCGGCAGGGAATCCGTCCGCAGGTCACCTCCAGCACCACCGTGGGGCCGACGCGCCAGCGTTCACCGATCCGGGCGCCGGAGATGTCGAGGCCCGCGGTGGTGAGGTTCTCGCCGAAGGCGCCGTTGGCCAGTGTCCGGCCGAGCGCGCCCTCCCAGTCGTCGAGGTCCTCGCGCGCCACCGCGTACACCGCCTGGTCGTCGCCGCCGTGGTGCCGGGTGTCGCACACCGCGTCCCCGGCCAGCCCGCTCGCGCCGACGCCCTTGGGCCCGGGCGCCGCCACCCGCACCGGTCCCCGGGCCGGCCGCTTGTCGATGCCGGTCAGACCCTCGGGCTGATCGGTGTACGGCACGGACCGCGGCCGGCCCAGGTTCACTGACAGAAGCCTCATGCCCGCACGGTAGGTCAGCGACCATCAAAGTGTCGACGCATTATTCCGTTGCTCACCCAAGACTCGCTTATGATTCTGTTTGTGATCGAGGCTCGTCATCTGCGCGTGCTGCGCGCCGTGGCCACCACCGGCTCCTTCTCCGCGGCGGGGCGCGAACTGGGCTGCACCCAGCCCGCGGTCAGCCAGCAGATGAAGGCGCTGGAGGCGTCCGTGGGCACCCCGCTGCTGGTCCGCACCGGCCGCGAGATGCGCCTGACGCAGGCGGGTGAGGCGCTCGTCCGGCACGCCAACGGCATCCTCGCCGGACTCACCGCAGCCGAGGAGGAGGTCGCCGCCATCGCCGGGCTGCGGGCGGGGCGGGTCCGGCTCGTCTCCTTCCCGAGCGGCAGCTCCACCCTCGTCCCGACCGCGCTCGCCGCACTCCGCGCCGCGCACCCCGGCACCCGGGTGTCCCTGGAGGAGGCCGAGCCGCCGAAGTCCGTCGAGCTGCTGCGCGAGGGCGACTGCGACGTGGCCCTCGCCTTCCGCTACGAGGCGGCCGGGGGCGCCGAGGAGTGGGAGGACCTCGTCGTACGGCCGCTGCTGACCGACCGGCTCGTGGGGCTGGTGCCCGAACGGCACCCATTGGCCTGTGCCGAGTCCGTCGCCATCGGCGAACTCGCCGGCGAGCCGTGGATCGCGGGCTGCCCGCGCTGCCGCGGCCAGCTGGTGGAGGCGTGCGAGAGCGCCGGCTTCACGCCCCGCATCGACTTCGCCACGGACGACTATCCGGCGGTGGTGGGACTGGTGAGCGCCGGTCTCGGGGTCGCGGTGCTGCCCCAGCTGGCGATCGAGTCGGTACGGCCCCGGGGCGCCCGCACGGTGAACCTGGAACCGGCGGTGCGTCGCGAGATCGTCGCGCTCACCCTGCCCGACCTGGCTCAGGTGCCGGCGGTGGCGGCCACGCTGGACCAGCTGGCCCGGGCCGCGTCGCGGTGACCCGGCTCCACGGACCGGCACGGGGAAACAGGCGTCGCAACACTGGGGCACGCGCAGGCGTGTAGGCCCTGTCGTCACATGCCCGTCTGCCTCACGCCGCCATGCACGCTCCCCCACTCTCGGCTTCGCTCGAGCGGGCGGGGCCCCCACCACCGCACCGGGCGGGAACCCGAGTACATCCAGTACGAGGGCTTCCGGCCGGCACGCCGAGAGCACGCTCCCCCCGAGCTCTCGGCTTCGCTCGAGCAGGGGGACCCATGACGCCGCGAGGCGGCCCTCCGGGCGACGACGGGCATTTGACGACAGGACCTAGTGAAGAAACGTTCCTTCAGTTGTTCGAGGCGGTGTCTCCGGTGGTCGACGACGCCGACACCAGCCGGTTCCGTGCCCGCCCCATGAGCTCTTCGCGCTCGTCCTCGGTCAGGCCGCCCCACACCCCGTACGGTTCGCGCACCGCCAAAGCATGCGCCGCGCACTCCGCACGGACCGGGCACCTCATGCAGACCTCCTTGGCCGAGTTCTCTCGAGCGCTCCGAGCCGCCCCGCGCTCGCCCTCCGGATGGAAGAAGAGTGAGCTGTCGACCCCGCGGCAGGCGGCCAGAAGCTGCCAGTCCCACAGGTCCGCGTTCGGTCCGGGAAGGCGGGAGAAATCTGCCATTACGTGACCCCTTGTAGCCGTTCGTGGCGGATACGGTGCCAACGACCGTACATCTCCGATCTAAGGAGATGAAAATATGACTCATTGCGAATCTAGCCCCAGACACCAAGAAACGGGAAGAAAAGGGGCTAAATGGGGCATAGGTTGTGGTGAAAAGTTGAGGGTCTGACGGCCATGTCTGCGCTGTGTCCGCTCCCTCACGTAGAGTGCCGAAGATGGCACACAGCCCCGTAACTCTTTCGAGTGACCGTCGTTGAGAGTGCGGAGGCGGTTGAAAACACAAGCGCTCGGGCAGGCGTCCGAGACGGTCGACCGCACAGGTGACGATTTCGTACCAGCCTGGAGGCTCAAGGTGACGCGCATCAGCTGCGGAGGACGGCCATGACATCCGTCCTCGTCTGCGACGACTCCCCGCTTGCCCGAGAGGCGCTCCGCCGCGCGGTCGCGACCGTGCCCGGCGTCGAGCGAGTGACGACGGCGGCCAACGGCGAGGAAGTCCTCCGCCGCTGGGGCGCCGACCGGTCGGACCTCATCCTCATGGACGTGCGCATGCCCGGCCTGGGCGGTGTCGAGACCGTCCGGCGTCTGCTGTCCGCCGACCCCGGCGCACGCATCATCATGCTCACCGTCGCGGAGGACCTCGACGGTGTGGCGCTCGCCGTCGCCGCCGGTGCCCGCGGCTATCTGCACAAGGACGCCTCCCGCGCGGAGCTGCGAGCCACCGTGACCCAGGCCCTGGCGGACCCCACCTGGCGGCTCGCCCCGCGGCGCCTGCGTTCCGCGGAGATGGGCGCCGCGCCCACGCTCACCGCGCGTGAGATCCAGGTGCTGGAAGGCATGAGCCACGGCCGCTCCAACGCGGAGATCGGCCGCGAGCTGTTCCTCTCCGAGGACACCGTCAAGACGCACGCCCGCCGGCTGTTCAAGAAGCTCGGCGCCTCCGACCGCGCGCACGCGGTGGCGCTCGGCTTCCGGTGGGGCCTGGTCCGCTAGGGCCCTGGGCCGACCGGGCCCGGGTCCGGCGTAGCGGGCCGTCTTCCGGTGACGGGGACCCGTCGGCCCGGCCGAGCGGAACGTGACGGCACCCCCACGCGCGGAATCGAGCGTGGGGGAGCGTCCGGCCGTACGGTCGCGTCGCGGAGGCGGGGGCCGATGCGGCGGGGGAGCGACCCGCGGCGGCTTTGCGTCCGGCTCTCTGATCGGCTCTCTGATCGGCTTTGTGTTCGGCTTTGTGTTCGGCTTTCGCTTGTCGGCTGTGACTTTTCGGCTCTTGCCTGTCGGCTCTTCCCTGCCGGCTCGTGCTTGTCCGCTCCGGCGGCGCGGGCGTCGGCCGCGCCGTGGGCACGCCTCGGCCGGCGGGCGCTCCCGGAGCCGGTGACGTCGAGAAACACGGGGGAGATGTCGAGTGCTTGGGGGAGGACGCGGCGGCCGCCGCGGCCCCGGAGGTGATCGTGCCCGGACCCGGGCCGTCGCCGCCTACCGCAGGGTGGGCTCGCGCGGCAAAACGGCCCGTCGGGTGCCCGGTGCTCGTTTCGCCGCGGATGCCGCATCCTTGAGGGTGTGGAGTTCCTCGGGGACGAGTCGGTCGAGCGGAAGGGGAGGGCGCAGGGGATGAGTTCCGGCGCACCTGCTCATAACGCTTCAGTGCACAACCACGAAGGCGGTGCCACGGATCGTGCGACGCCAAGGCACCATGGACCGATGCGTGACGACGAGGCGGCACTTGCCCATGGGCAGATCGGTGCGCTCGTCCATCGCGCTGTCGACGGCGACGAGCAGGCCACGCACGATCTGCTGGCCCGCGTCCATCCGCTGGCGCTGCGCTACTGCCGCAGCCGTCTGACGCGGCTGCCGGGAGACGCGCGTCATTTCGTCGAGGACCTCGCCCAGGAGGTCTGTGTCGCCGTCCTGCTCGCTCTGCCCCGCTACCGGGACACCGGCCGCCCCTTCGAGGCCTTCGTCTTCGCCATCGCCGCCCACAAGGTCGCGGACCTGCAGCGTGCGGCGATGCGGCACCCGGGCTCGACGGCCGTCCCCTCGGACGAGATGCCCGAGCGCCCGGACGACTCCCTCGGACCGGAGGAGCGCGCCCTGCTCAGCAGCGACGCCGAGTGGGCCAAGAAGCTGCTGGCCAACCTTCCCGAGAACCAGCGCGAGCTGCTCCTGCTGCGCATCGCCGTGGGCTTGACGGCCGAGGAGACGGGTCAGATGTTGGGAATGTCACCGGGGGCCGTGCGGGTGGCCCAGCATCGTGCGCTGAGCAGGCTCCGGGCCCTCGCCGAGCAGTAGGAAATCCCGCTGCCCGGCCCTCACATGAACGGGTGACCGATGGTTTCCGTACGAACATACGAAGCCGAAGGCCGCCTTCCGTCATGGAATGAGACAGCCTTGCTTCCCGTTAGCATGGACATCCGCACCGATCAAGGCCATTTGGGGAAGGTGTCATGACTGCCAACGTCGACGGAGTGCCCGGTAAATTCGCGACACTCGGGCTGACCTACGACGACGTGCTGCTGCTGCCGGGCCCGTCGGACATGGCACCCGACGAGATCGACACCGCCTCGTACGTCTCCAAGAACGTGCGGGTGAACATCCCGCTGCTGTCCGCCGCCATGGACAAGGTGACCGAGTCGCGGATGGCGATCGCCATGGCCCGCCAGGGCGGCGTCGGCGTGCTGCACCGCAACCTGTCCATCGAGGACCAGGCCAACCAGGTCGACCTGGTCAAGCGCTCCGAGTCCGGCATGGTCGCCGACCCCATCACGGTGCACCCCGACGCCACGCTCGCCGAGGCCGACGCGATCTGCGCCAAGTTCCGCATCAGCGGTGTCCCGGTCACCGACGGCAACAAGAAGCTGCTCGGCATCGTCACCAACCGCGACATGGCCTTCGAGTCCGACCGTTCGCGCCGGGTGCGCGAGGTCATGACACCGATGCCGCTGGTCACCGGCAAGGTCGGCATCTCCGGCGTCGACGCGATGGAGCTGCTGCGCAAGCACAAGATCGAGAAGCTCCCGCTGGTCGACGACGAGGGCATCCTCAAGGGCCTGATCACGGTCAAGGACTTCGTCAAGGCGGAGCAGTACCCCAACGCCGCCAAGGACGCCAGGGGCCGGCTCCTGGTCGGTGCCGCGGTCGGTGTCGCCGGTGACTCCTTCGACCGCGCCCAGGCCCTGATCGAGGCGGGTGTCGACTTCATCGTGGTCGACACCGCGCACGGCCACTCCCGCCTGGTCGGCGACATGATCGCCAAGATCAAGTCGAACTCCTCCGGCGTGGACGTCATCGGCGGCAACGTCGCCACGCGCGACGGCGCGCAGTCCCTCGTGGACGCGGGCGCGGACGGCATCAAGGTCGGCGTCGGCCCCGGCTCCATCTGCACCACCCGGGTGGTCGCCGGTATCGGCGTGCCGCAGGTCACCGCCATCTACGAGGCCTCGCTCGCCGCGAAGGAGGCCGGCGTCCCGGTCATCGGCGACGGCGGCCTGCAGTACTCCGGCGACATCGCCAAGGCCCTGGTCGCGGGTGCCGACACGGTGATGCTCGGCTCGCTGCTCGCGGGCTGCGAGGAGTCGCCGGGCGAGCTGCTGTTCATCAACGGCAAGCAGTTCAAGTCGTACCGCGGCATGGGCTCCCTGGGCGCGATGCAGTCCCGCGGCGACCGCAAGTCGTTCTCCAAGGACCGCTACTTCCAGGAGGGCGTCGCCTCCGACGAGCAGCTGATCCCCGAGGGCATCGAGGGCCAGGTGCCCTACCGCGGCCCGCTGTCCTCCGTCGTCCACCAGCTGGTCGGCGGCCTGCGCCAGTCGATGTTCTACGTCGGCGGTCAGACGGTGCCGGAGCTCCAGGCGAGGGGCCGGTTCGTGCGGATCACCTCGGCGGGCCTGAAGGAGAGCCACCCGCACGACATCCAGATGACGGTCGAGGCGCCGAACTACAGCAGCAAGAAGTGACGCACGCGCGCGCGTGAAGGCCGCTCAGGGGGCGGCCCCGGATCCTCCGGGGCCGCCTCCGGCCTTTCCGCCGCACCTGCGGAGGGCCGCTGTCGCACCCGTCGGCGATACTGGAAGACGCTGAAACGCATCAGGGAAAGGCCAAGACGTGACTGAGATCGAGATCGGGCGCGGCAAGCGCGGCCGCCGGGCGTACGCGTTCGACGACATCGCCGTCGTTCCGAGCCGCCGTACGCGGGACCCGAAGGAGGTCTCGATCGCCTGGCAGATCGACGCCTACCGCTTCGAGCTGCCCTTCCTGGCCGCTCCCATGGACTCGGTCGTCTCCCCGGCCACCGCGATCCGCATCGGCGAGCTCGGCGGGCTCGGCGTGCTGAACCTGGAAGGCCTGTGGACGCGGTACGAGAACCCGCAGCCGCTGCTCGACGAGATCGCGGAGCTGCCCGCCGAGTTCGCGACCCGGCGCCTGCAGGAGATCTACGCCGCCCCGATCAAGGAAGAGCTGATCGGCGCGCGCATCAAGGAGGTGCGCGACGCGGGCGTGGTCACCGCGGCGGCGCTCTCCCCGCAGCGCACGGCGCAGTTCTCCAAGGCGGTCGTGGACGCGGGCGTGGACATCTTCGTCATCCGCGGTACGACGGTCTCGGCGGAGCACGTCTCGTCCTCGCACGAGCCGCTGAACCTGAAGCAGTTCATCTACGAGCTCGACGTCCCGGTGATCGTCGGCGGCTGCGCCACCTACACCGCCGCCCTGCACCTGATGCGCACCGGCGCGGCCGGTGTCCTGGTCGGCTTCGGCGGCGGTGCCGCGCACACCACGCGGAACGTGCTCGGCATCCAGGTCCCGATGGCCACCGCCGTGGCCGACGTGGCGGCCGCCCGCCGCGACTACATGGACGAGTCCGGCGGCCGGTATGTGCACGTGATCGCGGACGGCGGAGTCGGCTGGTCCGGCGACCTGCCCAAGGCGATCGCCTGCGGCGCCGACTCGGTGATGATGGGCTCCCCGCTGGCCCGCGCCACGGACGCGCCCGGCAAGGGCCACCACTGGGGCATGGAGGCGGTCAACGAGGAGCTGCCGCGCGGCAAGAAGGTCGACCTCGGCACGGTCGGCACCATCGAGGAGGTCCTGACGGGCCCGTCCCACACCCCCGACGGCTCCATGAACTTCTTCGGTGCGCTGCGGCGGGCGATGGCCACGACCGGCTACAGCGAGCTCAAGGAGTTCCAGCGGGTCGAGGTGACCGTCGCCGACTCGCAGCACAAGCGGTAGTCCCACGGCGTTCGACACCCCCTGGGGGCCCGGTCACCCGCTCACGCGGGGACCGGGCCCTTTCGCGTAGGCGTGTCCTGCCTGGTGGGGGCGCGTGCGGTGGTATGGGGGCGCACGGTTGCCTTCGGGGCGAATGCGGGGCGGGAGGGCGGTGCCGAGGCGGTAACGTCCGTGTCCGGCGACCCGGTTCTCTGGGGCGCCCCCTTCCAAGGACACGGTTCCGGACCCCGGCTCCTCGGGGCCCGTCCCGAACTCCAACGGACCGCCTTACCGGGCCAATGGGCGGCGTCGTGGAAGGGGGCGCGCCCATGGGCCGTCACCGCAGGCCCACCCGCTGGGACCGCATCCGGCTTCGGCTGGTGAAGTTCCGGAGGAGGTGGATCCTGCGGATTCACGGCCGCTGAGCGGCCACCCCTACAAGGACTAGGGGTGGACACTCCGCCTAGTGGTTAGGGGCCCGCTGCAGTGGCCGCTGCGGTGGGCTCCGCCTCTTTCCGTACGCTACCGGTGCACGGTGCCGGGTGCCACCACATCCGAGGTCAGGCCGCCCGCACGCGCCCCCCTTCACAACCGATGCGCCGCCCCTGTAGGCGCCGCCCCCCGCGTGTCCAGCAACAGCTGCGCCTTGACCGACAGGCCCTGCAGGTCGTACGTGCGGTGGTGCTGGAGGAGGATCGTCAGGTCGGCGTCCGCCACTGCCTCGTACAGCGCGTCGGCGCGCGGGACCGGGCGGTCCAGAACGCTCCAGGCGGGCACGTACGGGTCGTGGAAGCTGACGGCGGCGCCCAGTTCCATCAGCCGGATCGCGATCTCCTGGGCCGGGGTGCCCTGCAGGTCGGCGAGGTCGGGCTTGTACGTGACGCCCAGCAGCAGGACCCGGGCGCCCCGGGCCGACTTGCCGTGCTCGTTCAGGAGGGTGGCGGCGCGCTGGATGACGTAGCGGGGCATGCGGCTGTTGACCTGCTGGGCCAGTTCCACCATGCGCAGGCCCCGACCCGCCTGCCCGGTCAGGTCCTGCGGGACGCCGTGGCCGCCGACGCCCGGGCCGGGACGGAAGGCCTGGAAGCCGAACGGCTTGGTCTCCGCGCAGCGGATGACGTCCCACAGGTCGATGCCCAGCTCGTGGCAGAGCACGGCCATCTCGTTGACGAGGGCGATGTTGACGTGCCGGTAGTTGGTCTCCAGCAACTGCACCGTCTCGGCTTCCCGCAGTCCGCGCGCCCGGACCACCTTGTCGGTGAGCCGCCCGTAGAAGGTGGCCGCCGACTCGGTGCAGGCCGGGGTCAGGCCACCGATCACCTTCGGCGTGTTGGCCGGGGTGAAGTCGCGGCCGCCGGGGTCGGCCCGGCTCGGCGAGTAGGCGAGGTGGAAGTCGCGGCCCGCACGCAGGCCCGAGACCTTCTCCAGCAGCGGGCGCAGGAATTCCTCGGTGGTCCCGGGGTACACGGGCGACTCGAGGATCACCGTGGTGTGCGGGCGCAGCCGCTCGGCCAGGGTGCGGGCGGCGGCCTCCACCTGGCTCAGGTCGAGCCCGCCGTCGGCACCCCGCGGGGTCGGCGCGCAGATCACCGCGGTGCGCACCCGGCCCAGCTCGGCCGGGTTGGTGGCAGGCCGGAAACCCCCCGAGAGCATCCGGCGCAGTTCGGCGGGGCTGAGGGAGCCGGCCTCGGGCCCGGTCCGGTATCCGAGGGTGGGAATGCCGGCGGCGACGGCGGCCTGGGCCAGGGGCAGTCCGAGAGGACCGAGTCCGATGACGGCGAGATCTGCAGGCATGGCGTGGGCCGTCCTTCCCGATAACCGAGGTGGGGCAGGTGCGCAAGCCCGGCGGACAGGACGGGCGAGTGCAATGTCAGACTAGGAGTAAATATGACCGTTTTGTGGGATTGACCAGCGTGTTTCTCCGGAAGCCGTGAGGGTTGTCCACAGGCTGGGGGCGACTGGTGGCTGAAGTGGGGCGACCCGGTCAGAATTTGGGCATGGGGGAAGTCAACGGGCTTCGCCGACGGGGTGCGGCCGGCGCGACCGACAGCGGGAGGCAGCAGTGAGGACAGCGACACTGGGGCCGGCGCAGCGCGCCGGGTCACTGGCGGCCATGGCGGAGCGGGAGCTGGACATTCTGGTCGTCGGTGGCGGCGTGGTCGGAGCGGGCACCGCCCTCGACGCCGTGACTCGCGGCCTGTCCACCGGCATAGTCGAGGCCCGTGACTGGGCCTCCGGCACGTCCAGCAGGTCCAGCAAGCTCATTCACGGCGGGCTGCGCTATCTGGAGATGCTCGACTTCGCGCTCGTCAGGGAGGCGCTGAAGGAGCGCGGCCTGCTGCTGGAGCGCATCGCCCCCCACCTGGTCAAGCCCGTGCCGTTCCTCTATCCCCTCCAGCACCGCGTCTGGGAGCGCATGTACGCCGGTACCGGTGTTGCGCTCTACGACGTCATGTCGATGGCCCCCGGACACGGCCGCGGCCTGCCCGTGCACCGACACCTGAGCCGCCGTCAGGCCCTGCGCGTGGCCCCCTGCTTGCGCAAGGACGCGCTGGTCGGCGCGTTGCAGTACTACGACGCCCAGATGGACGACGCCCGTTATGTGGCCACGCTGGTGCGCACGGCGGTCTCCTACGGCGCGAAGGCCGCCAACCGGGCCCGCGTCACCGGGTTCCTGCGTGAGGGCGAACGCGTGGTCGGCGCCCGGGTGCAGGACGTGGAGGGCGGCGGGGAGTATGAGATCCACGCAAAGCAGGTGGTCAACGCCACCGGGGTGTGGACCGACGACACCCAGGCGATGGTGGGGGCGCGGGGCCAGTTCCACGTCCGGGCCTCCAAGGGCATCCACTTGGTGGTGCCCAAGGACCGCATCAACTCCACCACCGGGCTGATCCTGCGCACCGAGAAGTCCGTACTGTTCGTCATCCCCTGGGGCCGGCACTGGATCCTCGGCACCACCGACACCGACTGGGACCTCGACAAGGCGCACCCCGCCGCCTCCAGCGCGGACATCGACTACCTGCTGGAGCATGTGAACTCGGTGCTCGGGGTGCCGCTCGGCCGCGACGACGTCGAGGGCGTCTACGCGGGCCTGCGGCCCCTGCTGGCCGGCGAGTCCGAGGCCACCAGCAAGCTCTCCCGCGAACACGTGGTGGCCCATCCGGTGCCGGGGCTCGTGGTGGTCGCGGGCGGCAAGTACACGACGTACCGGGTGATGGCCAAGGACGCCGTGGACGAGGCGGTGCACGGCCTGGACATGCGGGTCGCCGAGTGCGTCACCGAGGAGATACCGCTGCTGGGTGCGGAGGGCTACCCGGCACTGTGGAACGCGCGCGCCCGGATCGCAGCGCAGGCCGGCCTGCACGTGGTGCGCGTCGAGCACCTGCTGAACCGCTTCGGCTCTGCGGCGCAGGAGGTCCTCGCCCTCATCGCCGAGAATCCGTCGCTGGGCACGCCCCTGCCCGCGGCCGACGACTACCTGCGTGCGGAAATCGTGTACGCGGCCTCGCACGAGGGCGCACGGCACCTGGACGACGTACTGACCCGGCGGACCCGGATCTCCATCGAGACGTTCGACCGCGGCACGCGCAGCGCCCGGGAGGCCGCCGAGTTGATGGCCCCGGTGCTGGGCTGGGACAAGGACCAGATAGAACGCGAGATCGAGCACTACGAGAAGCGGGTCGAGGCCGAACGGGAGTCGCAGCGCCAGCCCGACGACCTGACGGCCGACGCGGCCCGGCTCGGGGCACCCGACATCGTGCCACTGTAGCCCGGGCGGTGAGCGTCACCACCAGCCGAACTCGTACTCCTGCCAGAGGCTTTATGGCCGGAAGTGTCCGAAGCGTCGGCACCCGCCGGTATCCCCTTGTCACGGCCCGTCATCCCGCCACGCGGAACGCTTCATTCACTGGCGTCCCGGGGGCCGCCCACAGGCACCCTGGGCGTTGACCACTTGTCGGGTGAGAGACAATGGAGGCTCTGTCAGGGCGGGTTGCATGAGGGGACGCATGTCGGAGGCGGAGCGGGCGGGGACATCTCGTCAGGACACTCGTCAGGACAACAGCGAGCGTCTTCTCGCCGGGCGGTACCGGCTGGGAGACGTGCTCGGCCGCGGCGGCATGGGCACGGTGTGGCGGGCCGAGGACGAGACCCTGGGCCGGACGGTCGCCGTCAAGGAGCTGCGGTTCCCGTCGAACATCGACGAGGACGAGAAACGCCGCCTGATCACGCGCACGCTGCGCGAGGCCAAGGCGATCGCACGGATCCGCAACACCAGCGCGGTGACGGTCTTCGACGTGGTCGACGAGGACGACCGGCCGTGGATCGTGATGGAGCTCGTCGAAGGCAAGTCCCTTGCCGAAGTCATCCGTGAGGACGGCCTGTTGGAGCCGCGGCGGGCGGCCGAGGTCGGGCTCGCGATCCTGGACGTGCTGCGCTCCGCGCACCGCCAGGGCATCCTGCACCGGGACGTGAAGCCGTCGAACGTGCTCATCGCCGAGGACGGCCGGGTGGTCCTCACCGACTTCGGCATCGCCCAGGTCGAGGGCGACCCGTCCATCACGTCCACCGGCATGCTCGTCGGCGCGCCCTCCTACATCTCCCCGGAGCGGGCCCGCGGGCACAAGCCGGGTCCGGCGGCCGACCTGTGGTCGCTCGGGGGCCTGCTGTACGCGGCGGTCGAGGGCGTACCGCCGTACGACAAGGGCTCGGCGATCGCCACCCTGACCGCGGTGATGACCGAGCCGCTGGAGGAGCCGAAGAACGCCGGGCCCCTCAGGGACGTCATCTACGGCCTGCTCAGCAAGGACCCGGCCCAGCGGCTCGACGACAGCGGCGCCCGGGCGATGCTCAAGGCCGTCCTTCACGCCCCCGAGCCGAAGGAGGCCGAGCCGGAGCCGCCGGCGGACGCGACGAAGCTCGTACCGCTGCCGAAGCAGCCGAAGCAGCGGAAGGAGCCGAAGCAGCCGAAGGAGCCGAAGGAGTCCGCGGACGGTGCTGGTTCGGCCGGGAGCCGGCGGGGCGAGGAGGCGGCCGAGCGGCTGCGCGGCGCGCTGCGTTCCGTGCGCAAGGCCGCTGCGGGGACGGCCACCACGGCCGCCGCGACCCACACCAGGTCCACCGCCGACCCCCGGCCCGCCGCGGGCGAGACCGGTTCGGCGGCGTCCGGCGGCGGGTCCGCCGTCGAGGCGCCCGGGTCCCGCACGCCGGGTACCGCGGACACCGCGTCCTCCGGATCCGCGGCCGCAGGCCCGGCCGCCTCCGGCGCCGGCGAGCAGCAGTCCTCCGCGGGGGGCACGCAGGCCGGGCGGCCGAGTTCGGGGTGGCCCATGATGCCGCCGCCGGACCTGCCGCCGCGGCCGGTGCCCAGGGCGCCGCTCACCGACGTGGTGCCCCGGCGCACCCTGGTGCTCATCGCGGTGGTCGTGGTGCTGGCCGTGATCGGCACCGTGCTGGCCATCGCCCTCAGCGGGGACGACAACGGTTCCAAGGGCGACAGGAGCAGCGCGCGGGGCACGTCGCCCACCGCCCGGGTGTCCGCGAGCGCCTCGCCCAAGGAGGACACGGGCGGTGGTACCCGCGCCGACGGCAGGAAGACCGGCTCCGCCACCGCGGGCAGCGCCTCGCCCGGCGCGTCCGGCACGAATGCCGGTGCGAACCCGTCCGGCGGCGGCCCCGGCTCGGACGGCTCCGGGGACGCGGGCGCAGCGGCGTCGAAGTACACGGGCGACCAGGGCTTCTCCATCGGGCTGCCCAAGGGCTGGAAGTTCACGACCACCGACGACGCGGGGGCCCGCTTCACCGGCCCCGACGGGCAGAAGCTGCTCGTCGCCTGGACGTCGGCCCCCAAGGACGATCCGGTCGCCGACTGGCGGAACCAGGAGGGCTCCATGATCCGCTCGCAGTACGAGCGGATCCGCATCCAGAAGGTGGACTACAAGGGCTGGAACACGGCCGACTGGGAGTTCACCTACGTGGACGGCGGCACCGAATACCGCACGATAGACCGGGGGTTCGTCGTCAACGGTCATCTCGGATATGCCCTGATGTACACCGCGAAGGCCGCTAGGTGGGGCAGCGACCTGCGTAAGAACACGTGGCAGACGCTGACGAAAACCTTCGAACCGAAGCCGTGAGGTGGGCGCTTGACGGGCTGTCCCGCCTTCGCGGCGTGAGATCTGTCATCCCCTCTTTGCGGGTTGCCTCGGGCACGTATCGTGAGTGGTTGCGGACCGTAAGCATCGGGAACGGGACGCGTGGCGAACGGAATTGACCGACCGTGCGGCCGGGGGAGGCAAAGTGGACGACTATGCGGGCCGGGTACTCGCCGACCGCTACCGCCTGCCGCTGCCTCCGTCCGACGAGTACGAACTCACCGAGACCCGGGCCTTCGACACCTACAGCGGACAGGAAGTGCTCGTCCGTCAGGTGCCGTTGCCGGAGGTCGTCGAGGCGGAGGTGCTCGACGCGGACGGTCTGCCCGCGGGTTTCACGGCGCGCGACGGCGCCACCCGGCGGCCCCCGGCACGCACCGCGACGCGACGGCCCACCGACCCGGCGGTACGGCGCGCGGTCGAGGCCGCGCAGGCCGCGGCGCGTATCCCCGACCACCCGCGACTCGACCAGGTCTTCGACGTGTTCGCCGAGGGCGGTTCGCTGTGGATAGTCAGTGAACTGGTCGCCGCGCGGCCGCTGGCGGCCCTGCTCGCCGAGAAGCCGCTGACGCCGTACCGGGCGGCCGAGGTGGCCTCCGACGTGCTCATGGCGCTGCGGGTGCTGCACGCCCACGGCTGGGTCCACCGCAACATCACCGCCCGCACGGTCCTCGTCTGCGAGGACGGCCGGGTGATGCTGACCGGCCTCGCGGTCGGTGCGGCCGAGGAGGCCCTGTGCGGGTACGACCCGGTCCCGACGGAGGACGGCGAGGCGAGCGGGGACGCGGTCGACTTCGGTGACGGTGCGGCCTCCGGCGGTGGCGGTGACGGTACGGCGTCGGGCGGTGGCGGTGACGGTACGGCGTCGGGCGGAGGCGGTGGCGGTACGGCGTCGGGCGGAGTGGGTTCGTTCGGTGGTGCTGGG